>CANJPX010000102.1 GCA_947476185.1 Bacteroidota bacterium | reverse complement strand
TGCAGATGCTGCAGATGTGGCACTTAAACCACTAGATGTACAAGTAATTATACATTTAAAAACATACGTACCAGCAGCAGTTAAACTAGCTGTTGTATAAGTGGCAGCAGTTGCTCCTGTAATATTGGCATATGCACCTCCGTTAAAAGATTGCTGCCATTGATATGTAAGTCCAGCACCAGTTGAAGAGCCTGTTACAGATAAAGCTGTTGTTCCTGAACACGATATGGCTGTTGCAGATGTTACAGCAGTTCCAGCTGTTGGTGTGCCAGAACAAGCAGTAACGGTCACAGTGTAAGACAAAACGACTTGACCTTTACCTCCAATAGCACCAACAGCGGCAGTAGTATAACAAGCAGCGCCTGCAGCGCCTCCACCGGGAGCCACACCTGCAACACCGGCTAATGTACCAGTAGTATTTGTTGCTCCTCTCCCTACAGCACCAGCAAAAGGTGCTCCAGTAGGACTCCCAAGACCTGCAGCACCACCTACAGAATTTGCTCCAAGCGCACCAGAGCCATTTCCTCCTGGTCCAGCATTTCCTGCTCCACCGCCTCCAGCACCTCCAGTTTCATTAGATATAGATCTATAACCAACTGTTCCATTTCCTCCAACTCTAATCGTTGTCCCTGTTCCAATAGTAGCTCCAGCACCAGCGGTACCTGCAGCACCTGTCGTAACAGCTACACCACCACCACCACCACCACCATTTGCAGAAACTGTTCCAGCTGTCCCAACAAAAGAAGAAGTACCTCCTACTCCACCATTAGTACCTGTAGCTAATCCAGCAGTACCACCATTACCAATAGTAACAGTATACGTTTGCCCAGCAATCACAGTTAAAGTTGAAATAGCGCAAGCGCCACCACCACCACCACCACTAGCATTGTCATTTGTTGCAGCTTTTGATCCACCACTTCCTCCACCCGCTCCATAAACAGATACAGTAACTGATGTTACACCAGCAGGAACAACCCATGTACCAGTTGTTGAAATAGTTGTAACAGTCTGCCCCTTCATATCCTCACTAATACCAAAAACAAAGGCAAGTATAATTAAGAAGGCAGAACACTTTCGAAAGAAAGAAATTCGAGAAGTTAATACTGAAAAAACGGAAACAACATTAGTAGATGCAGCAGCATTAAAAATGTTTTTGGAGAGTAGATTTTTTTTCATAGACCTTAGTATTAACAATGAGATGTTTAAAAGTTGTGCTAATCTGTTGCCAAAATGTAAAATATAGTGTTAGATGGCTTTTCAGCATTGTAACATATTTTCAAAATTCCCAAAAAGGGATAAGTATTCCATTTTACAGAAAAACGTTTTCAGCAAAATGGCTTTGTTTTATATTAATTTTATATTAATTTTTAATCAATTTTTTTGTTTGAATACGTTCATTCGTTGTTACTTTTAATAAATAGATACCTGTTTTAAATGCAGCAATATTAAGTTCCGTTTGCCATTCCTCCGCCGGTTTGCGGTATAAAACTTCACCTAGCAAATCTGTTATCAGCAAGTCGCTGCCAGCTTTTGTTCCTGTAATTGTAAAAATACCATTGCTAGGATTCGGAAAAATACTGATGGTCTCTTCCTGATGCAAACAAGTGACAGAAATGATTGGGAAAATTCGGAGGGCACCATCAAAATCGGTTTGTTTTAATCGGTAATACACTGTGCCTTCAACCGGATGCTGGTCAATACAGGCATAAGACAATACCGATGCGCTATTACCTGCCCCATCAATAGTGGAGATTGTTTCGAAATGAACACCATCCACACTGCGGTCGATTGTAAAGAAATCGTTATTGGTTTGAGAGGCAGTACTCCAGTTTAGGGTAACAACAGCGTCTTCAAACTTACCAGTAAAAGAAAGAAGATTTATAGGTAAAGGGATAGCACTGCATACAACACCATTGGTAACTTTTAACACATAGTTTCCAAAGCCCGGTCCAACATCAAAATAGCCAACACCAATGTAATATTCTGTACCAGCATCAGAACAAAATGTAACAGTGGAAAGAATTCCATTTGAACAAGTTGCATCATCGTCATCACAAGCAAGTTCTGTCATGGATCCGCAAGCACCCACAAAGGCACGAACTTCGGTATCCATCACAGAATTATTATCACACGTTGTTGCGGTAATAATATTTCCTGTGCCAACAAATTTGTACCAAATATTAGAACCCATATAATCACAAGTAGCAGAAAATGGTGCATCGTTAGTAGCACCGGTATTATTTGCTATACCGCTGTTGTAGGGTAAGGTAATAAGTGTGGCACTTGCACAGGCGTCGTTTACAGGTGCAGAAGAAGGGCAATTAAGAGTAAACGTAACACTACCACCGGTAGTAGCTTCAGGATCCAACAAAAAGTAATAAGCAGTACCTGCTGTAAGCGGAATTAATACCGATCCGTTTCCAACATTGCCATTTGTAATATTATCAATGCATGTCCAGCCTGCACCATTACAGCCACCCGAAGCGGGTTTATAAAAGTAGTCGATGAAATTAAAACTCGTAGGCTGTGAAATTAAATAATTACCGGTGACAGCAGGAGTATAAGAATAAATTTTTTCGGCTCCAGGTGTAGCATTACCGCAAGTAGCAGAGGGCGGATTATAAGCTCCTCCTCCACTTGCAAAGGTCGCATTTACAGCAACGCCACAGGTGATTGCTGCAATAGAAGAACAAGGATTATAGGAAGAGCAATTAACAGTAAAGGAAACACTTCCCCCTGCAGTAGTTTCAGGATCGAGCATAATATAATAAGCAGTACCGGCAGTTAATGAAATTCCGACAATGGCATTTCCTGCATCGGCATTTCCAATATTATCAATACACGTCCAGCCCGTATTGTTGCAACCACCGGATGCAGGTTTATAAAAGAAATCGTTGAAACCAAAGCTGGTAGGCTGGCTAATGGTATACGTTCCGGTAGTAGCAGGAGTAAAAGAATAAATTTTTTCGGCACCGGGCGTGCTATTACCACAAGAAGCAACAATCGGGTCGTAGGCTCCACTACCCGCAGGTACGGTAACAGATACCGCCGAGCCACAAGCTATAGTTGGTATTGAAGAGCAGGGATTATAAGTACCACAAGTAACACGGTAACTTAAAATTGTACTCTGAGAAAGACTATTACAGGTACTAGCGGCAGACACATATTCGGAAAGATAAACAGTATAATTGGCAGTAGCAGGTGCCACCCAACTAAGGGAAGCGTAAGTGCCCGAACAATGTGGTCCATTGTCGTCATTAATTGTTTGCTCAACAGCACCTAAAGTAACCCAACCCGAATATATTCGGAGATACGTATCATTTCCACCCGTACTGGAACAGGTACTAAAATCATAGGTACATCCTGCAGTAGCAGCAAATTTATAGGCCCTTCTGGCAGCAGCAGCAGCAGTAACCGTTAGCCATGTTCCGGTAGGTGTTATTGTTCCTGGAGCACCGGGAGTAGCACACCATTGTGCTTTTGCTGAATAAGAAGAAAATAAGGAAAAAGTAAAAATAAATAACAAGGACGAAATCCAGAAGCGGTTAAATAGGAAAGGGCGTTGAGAGATTGTGATCATTGTTTTAAATCATTTTGTTTTAATAAAATTTTACTCTTCTAATACTATTGTATTCGGGTATTTCGCTTTCCAAGAGTTTACGGCATGCATGGAACGTACTGTTACAAATGTGCTCTTACCTACCTGAAGCTTGTATACCGGACGTTTATCGGGTTTCAATTTACTGCTCTGCGTTTTTTTTTTCATCGTTTTAATTTTTAGACTGATCAAAAAAAATAAAACTTTATAAAATCAATTCGTATCCTTCCTACCCTATTTATTATAATTTTTGTACCAAATGCGCTGCGATATGAATTCCGGATTTCCGGGAGTATTCGTTTCACCATATTTCTGTTTCTGTTTATGCTTCATAAAAACAGAAACACGTTCCTCTAATTGAAATGGAGTTTTATCTACATAATGTTGAACAGTATTTTCTGATGAAGATTCTGATGATTTTGTAGACTGTTCCATATCTTTATATTTACGGTTTAATAACCTTAAATCAACGCATGTGCCAATACTAAACACCTTTGTTTAAAGGGCTTCTAAAATACGAGGCACGTTATTGTTCCCAAAATGGGAATAACTTTATTGGAAATGGGAATAAAAACTTCGGTATTAATAATGAACTAATTCTGATTTTCTAACCTTATAGTATTGATCAAATACCTTTTACATAAAAGTGGAGTAAAATAAATAAGCAATCAAAGCAAGTGTATACATCGACAACAGAAATGCAACCCAATCGAATTTTGATTCGGGTCTATTAGAATTGTCGTTGTAATTTTCAAATGGCTTTTTCATTAAAAAAAATTCCTAGAATAAAAAAATCAACTTTTATAAAATGTAAAGAGTAAAAAAAAAATTAATTTTTAATTGTTTTCGTGCTTTTTATTCCTGTTGATTCTTGTATCTTCTCTTTAATATGGTTCGTATATTTTAAATTCATTTCAAACTGATCAGTCTTTTTATTATACTTAATAAGTGCCACAGGGAAATCAAGATAAAAATCATCAACCCCCTTATTCTCTTTAAATAATTCAACAACGAATTTGAAATCGTATTTTTCATCGTCTTTCAAGTTCTCGTCAGGAAGTGCTGTTAACACAACAATAGATCGGGACACATACCCGGGTTTAGAAACATCAATTGTATAATACGAATTGGCATTCAGATCAAAACTAAAATCGTGATTGTGATAGGCAATGCTTGTAACTTCATCCCACTCTAATTCCTCATTTTCTTTGTATAACTTTACAACTGCTCCATCAATAGGTAGTTCATTTTCAAAAGCTACTCCAACAACATGAAGTGAGAGTGCAGTGTCGTTAACTTTTACTTTTGTTGCGAGCGCAGTGTCATTCGTTTTTACAATATTTACCTGTGCCTTAATTTTAAAACTAATAGAAATCAATAAAACAACAACAACAAAATGAACTACTATTTTTTTCATGGAGAAAGAATTTTTAATTGAGTATTATTTAATTACTGGTCGCTTCTTAAAATTGTTTTCACAATCGATAAAATATGTTTTTCAGATAATCGTTTCACATTAATTTCTGAAACACCACGCGCATCAATGAACTCCATAAATTTTTTCGGTGTACCAAACCGAACATGCTCCTTGCCTATTTTCAGGCAGGATCCATCTCTGAAGTGATAATTAGTTCCAATCTCGCCATTGAAACCATATCCATTTGTTGTGTTGAATTTTTCAGAAGAGACAGCTACTTCTTTAAGCAACTGAATACTGAGTACTTGTTCCGATTTGTTTATTTGCATAACGCTATTGCTAGTCAATTATTAATAATTTCAAAATTGTCATTTCCAAATAAAATGAAGAATATTCCATTAAGGGTTACTACAAAAAATCAAATCACAGCAATCCGGTTTGTCATAAATTTTTCATAAAAGGCGCATTTTTTTTAATTGAAAAAACTTCCGATTTATTATCATAAATAATCGTATACGAACCGCTATAATAATTTGAAATATTCAGAGATGTTGCATAGCCTTCAAAGTAGACATCACCTGTTTGATACATCACCTTTATATATGATTTTTCTGAAAAAATTAATGCGTTTTGTTTCTGCAAAAAAGTAACAGGAGTTTTATTACAAAAAACATTAATTATTTCGGAACAAATATTCTTTTTCTTTTTTTCCTTTCTAACCAGTCTCAATTTATTTTCACCGCTATTTAAAAACACATGCGTAACCGTTTTAATACTGAACGAATTAAACATTGGTATAGATTTAACGACAACCCATTTATCTAACATGCACTGCTCTAATAAATAAGAAACTTTAGGAGAAGCATGAACAGAGGTCCAAGAAACTTCTCCGTTTTCTAATACCGAAAAGTTTTTCACATATAATAAGTCTAAATCTTTTTCTGAATAATCCTTAACGCAAGGATCAACTTCTTGAAAATTCAAATTGTCAGATTTAATTATTTTATTTTCTGCGATCACTTTTGAATTATTAGCCAGTGCCAATAATGAAACATTAGCAGCATGCAGCTGATCAGCAAAACGAATGGTTGTAAAAAAAAGAAGCACAACTAATGCGCCTACTAGCATATTCCTCAAAGACATATTTTATAGTTTTTAATTTTTAAAAAAAATTTCATAGACTTTATAAACAAAAAATAAAAAAACTCAAAAAAGCGATAAGTCCCATACGCGAACAAAACAAAGGCAGCAAAGAAAAAAGATGAAACAGATTTTACAGTTTTATTTTTATAAAGTTTCGCCTCACTATTTTTATTCAACATTTCAAATCTTTTAGATTAACAAAATATTATTTACCAAAATTTATTCAATCAATGTGTTCAAAAATGCACTGTTTACAAATGCCTTAAAGTCCCAGTATCTTTCCAAATGAAACCCAATATTTAGAGTGATGTTGATCTGGTTTATTCTTTCTTTTTAATCTATAATTAAAAAACAATTCCTCCCGATCATCTATCTCCCAGCTATTTTTTTTCAACGATTCATCACCATTTTCACAGTTTTTATTATCATTGTTTTCTGATAATTCACAATTAGTAGTGTTTTCCATGGCCGTAGGATTTAGTTTTCAAAAACAGTTTTTACTATTTGCGTACCAAACTCAAAACCCTTTATTTACAGCGGTTTCGAAAATCCCCGACAGAAAAAAAATCCCAATTCGGGAAAAGGGATTCATTTTTGGGATTCCGGAAATTTTCATACGCTTTACGGAAATAAAAAAAATGATCACTTTATATAAATAAAAAAAAACCTTCCTCTCTCCAAGAAGGTTTTATAAACTAAACAATATCATTAACGTTTTACATCGGTGGTAGGATAAAATAAACTGTTAATGAGCGAATGAAAATCAAGTACTAACTAAATTATCTTTTCATCATGTTTAATTTTAAAGAACATATTAATTTATTATTATTATTAGTGAAAAACTTCACGAACTTCCAAGTTGATTAAAGTCTCATTTATTTTTTCCAGTTTTTCTTTTGCAGACTGAAGCAAAGCTGCATTCTTTTTTGAATAAATAATTTCTTTTACCAAAAACTGTCGGAGCGTAAGAAGCTCCATTTCTGTTTCACGATAAATCTTGTGTCGCAAAATGCTATTTACTTTCCTTATGCTATTCGATCTTTTAGAAACCTTAGCATTAGTATCCAAGTCTTTCATATATTTTTAAATAATAATTAGCCACGTCCTGTTGAAGTTTTATTAATAGATCAAAATTTTCATCAGAAACATTTTTATCTTCAGAATTAAATGTTATGTTTGAATTTGTATTTATTTCAACCATTGGCGCTCTATTGTTTTTTGCTCTTTTTTTCATTGGTCCAAAATTTATTAATTGGTTATTATTGTCAAAAAACTAAACGCTTTCTTTTAATCTTAAACTGTTCTAAGTATTAGTAAGCTTCAGACCCTATACATACATTTGCGACTTCTGTGCCAAACAAACAACCCTTTGTTAACGGGCTATCCAGAAGGATCGAAATTCTAAAATTCCCAAATTGGGAATGCTGGATTCTTTTTAGGATTTTAAAAATATAAAATATTGAAGGAGCAGGATTTCAAAAAAAATGAAATCTGATGAATAAGAAATAATTTTAAGAAAGGGGAAATAATTCAATAAAAAAAACCTCCTTGTGGTGCAAGGATTTTTTTTTCAATAAATAGAAAAGTCTTAATTTTTAATTAATTTTTTAGCGCTCGTTTTACCTGCTTCCTTGCTCTGAATAAAGTATATCCCGGAAGTAAGATCCGCTAAATTAATTTCTGTTTTACCTTTATTTATTTTTTGTGAAAATACTGTTTCGCCCAACACATTTGTTATTTGCAATTCGAAGTTTTTAGTATTGTTTGAAACAATAAATACATGATCCTGAAAAGGATTCGGGAAAACAGAAAAAGATAGATCAGAAAACATTTCATTCACTCCTAAACAAACAGTAACTGTTATTGTGCTTGTATCCGAATCGGAACAACCCGCAAGATCAGTATAGTCATAGGTTATCGTATGTGTTCCAAGACCTGCAACACCAGGAGAGAATATGCCGGCGCTAACACCTACACCTGAATAGGTTCCTCCTAAAGGAGTTCCGCCGGTTATGGCAAATGCAGCTGTTGTATCGCAAACAGATACTGTTTGATCAAATACGACTATTGGTGCAGTATTTACAGATAATGATGTGGTTACAATACTATCACATCCATAAGTAGAAAATAGTGAATCGATGTAAATGCCTGCTATTGTTTGAAAAGCGCCCGACAACAAAACACTGTCGTAAGAGCAAATACTGATCGATCTGCTGATCGAATAATTTGGCTGAACCAACAAAACAGTTGTCACAACACTATCGCAACCAAAGGATGAAACATAATTATTGATATAGGTTCCGGAAAGAGATTCATAGGATCCACCAATAATTACACTATCTCCTGAGCAAACATTCGCATTTAAGGTAATAGCATATAGAGGCTTCACGATCAATTGATGTGTATAAATACTATCGCAACCCAAAATGGTTGTGTAGGCATCCGAATATAAAGAATCTATTGTTTCGTAATTCCCAAACACCAGGGCACTATCACCCTGACAAATCGTTGTTGATTGATTAAAATGATACGAAGGTTTTACAGAGAGCGTATTTTCAATCGTACTGTCGCATCCGCTGATAGTAGGCAATACATACGTATAAACTCCTGCAGTTGATTGAAAACTACTTCCTAACAGCACACTATCACCATCACAAATTGAACTCGTTGTTGTTGTATAATAAGCTGAAGAAACTGTAAGTGATAAATACTCCAATGAATCGCAACCAAATGCCGTTGTATACAAATGAGAAAATAATCCTGGAGTCAGATAATAAGTGCCTGCAAATAAAGCGCTATCTCCCTGACATATTGTTACAGGAATATAATTTGAATAGATGGGATGCACGGATAAAGGAAAAGAATTACTAATAACAGCAGGCGAACAAACACCTGAAACAAAGCAATTATAAACAAATCCGTTCAAGCCCATTGTTGCACCTGTGATCGTTAAGCTGGACGTTGTTACTCCTGAATAAGGCGTTGTATTAGCAAGGTCAACAAATCCGCTACCGCTATTTACCTGCCATTGATATGTTAAAGATGTTCCTGAAGTTGTTATTGAAATGGATGTAGCATTTCCTTCACAAACATCAATAATATTCGGTTGCAGCGTTATTGCGGGCAATGCATTTATAATAAGGAGTGCAGAGCTACTTGTTACTGATGGTGCGCATGTTCCGTTGATAATACATTGATATGCATAATTATTCATTGAAGCTAAAGCGCCTGTTATGATCAATGTTGCGGTTGTATCTCCTGAATATATAGAAGATCCAATAACATTAGCAAAACCGGAACCTGTGTTTACCTGCCATTGATAGGATAATCCACTACCCGATGTTGTAACGCCAAAGGAGCCATTTGAACCAATACAAACAGAATCGTTTGCAGGTTGAATAGAAATACTTGGTGGTGTGTTTACTTTAAGCAAAGCGGCAGAACTTGTATCATCTGGAGCACAGCCATTGCTAACAATACAACGATAAAGATAATCGCTTAAAACAAACGTAATACCAGTTATACTTAACGTTGACGTTGTAACTCCGGAATAAGGAATAACATTCGTAAGATTTACAAATCCTGCACCCTGATCCACTTGCCATTGAAAATTCAAGGAAGCACCGGTTGCAGAAACTGCAAAAGAAGTGTTTCCACCCAGACATACAACAGTATTGGTAGGTTGGGAAGTAATTGAAGGAGGAAAACAAAGGCTGAATATTTTTGTTGAAAAAAGAGTTAAAAATAAAAGACTTGTAAAAATTTTAATTTTCATCTAAATTGAATTTAGAGTGTGAAAATAGTGCTTTTATAGTGATGATCGAACTGAAAACAAAAATAAAAAACGCCCCTCATTACGAAGAGCGTTTTTTAACAATTTATAACAAAATTTTTATTGTTGTTTAACCATTTTCTTTGTTTCAATAATTTTTCCATCCACAACAAGTGTATAGGTATAAATGCCATTGCTTAAATCACTGGCAAAAACATTTAAACTTCCTTTCCCTTTTTCATTCAAATCTACCGATTGAATTAATTTACCGGAAACATTATAAAAAAGCAATTGCGCTTTGACAACATTTTCAGGTAAAAAATAATTGATAGTTGTTTGTTCTGCAAATGGATTTGGAACGTTCTGATCTAACACAATTGCTTGACCATCTTTTAGATTTACATCTTGCTGTGCAATTAAATTATTTGAATTATTATTTTGCTGCACCGAGTGGTTATTATTGCAACAAGCATTTAACGCACTTTCTAAAATTGTTAAACGATAATCAAGGATCGAATCATTCGTTTTTAAAACATTGATGATTGAATCTTTTGCAACCATTTTGTTGTCTAAGTCTTTAATACTTTCAAC
>CANJPX010000101.1 GCA_947476185.1 Bacteroidota bacterium | reverse complement strand
GCTGACCGGCCAACACCTTCTGTACCTTTGTTTGAATAAAATCCTTTATAGCAACCGATTATACCAATTGCAAAACCGAAGAAAAAGGTTTTTATAATGGATTGTCCTATGTCAGCGTAAGTGAGTGTATCGAACACCTGGTTCCAATATAATTGCCAACTCACAACTCCATGGATATTTGCACCAAGGTATCCGCCGTACAAGGATACAGCATTCGCTAAAACTGCAAGTACGGGGATCATTAATGTTGTTGCTAATACTCTTGTTACTACTAAAAATTTGAAGGGATTTGCACCTGAAACATCCATGGCGTCAATTTGTTCAGTTACTTTCATGGAGCCCAGTTCCGCTCCGATTCCTGATCCGATCTTTCCTGCACAGATCAATGCGGAAATTACCGGAGCAATCTCTCTGACCAGTGATACTGCTACCATTTTTGGCAACCATGCCTCTGCACCAAATTCTGCGAGTGTTGGTCGGGATTGAATAGTAATTACCAAACCCATAATAAATGCTGTGATCGATACCAATGGAAATGATTTATTTCCAATATAAAAACATTGCCGTAGAAACTCCTTTACTTCATACCTGGGCCTAATAACCTCCTTGAAGAATTTTCCTGCAAATCTTGAAATTTTGCCGGTTTCCGTAAGGAAGTTGATCAATGCTTTTGTTTCCATAATTCCTTGAAAAATCTTTTATTGCAGACCGGGTACCATAAAACCAATATGTTTGTTGTTTTTATCTTCCTCTTCAGTTTCCGCCTTATATATGTTTTCTATTCCTTTTACTAATGCATCAGGAACAAATGCAATGCTGTCTATTTTTTGTTTTACCAGAAAGCTTGCAAATCCTGGACGGTCACTTGGTGCTTGTCCGCAAAGTCCAATTTTCTTTTTATTCCTTTTAGCTGCTGCAATGATCCATACGATCAGTTTTTTCACGGCAGGATTCTCTTCGTTAAATATTCCGCTTATTATTCCTGAGTCTCTGTCTATCCCAAGGGTGAGTTGTGTCAGATCATTTGAGCCGATGGAAAAACCGTCAAACAATTCTGCAAATTCATCAACAAGAATAACATTGCTTGGTATTTCTACCATTACATATATTTCTAATCCATTCTCTCCACGTTTTAATCCGTTTTCATTCATCAGCTGAATAACTTTTTTTCCTTCTTCAATGGTCCTGCAAAACGGGATCATTAATTTTACATTTATCAAACCCATTTCATCTCTCACTTTTTTCATTGCCAGGCATTCAAGTTGAAAGGCTTCTTTATATTTTTCGCTGTAATATCTGGATGCGCCTCTGAAACCGATCATAGGATTTTGTTCCGGGGTTTCAAATTCTTTTCCTCCGATCAGGTTGGCATATTCGTTCGTTTTAAAATCACTCATTCTTACAATAACATCTTTCGGATAAAATGCGCAAGCTATTGTAGCAACTGATTGAGCTAGCTTGTCAATGAAATATTCCTTTTTATCTTTATATTGAAAAGTAAGTTTTTCGATTTCTTTTTTTGCTTCCTGATCTTTCAGTTCATGGAATTTTACCAATGCCATCGGATGAATTTTAATGGAGTTGTTAATGATAAATTCGATGCGTAATAATCCAATTCCATTGTTTGGATAAAAGGAGAGTTTAAATGCTTTTCTGGGATCACCAAGGATCATCATAACCTCTGTTTTAGGCATGACAATGTTCTTTTTGTCGATACCTTTCTTTTCCCATTCCAGTTTACCCTCATAAACAGTGCCTGTTTCACCATCAGCACAACATACGGTGATCATTTCGCCATCTTTTATTTTTTCAGTTCCATTTACTGTTCCTACAACGGCCACTAAACCTAATTCTCTGGCAACAATGGAAGCATGACTTGTTCTTCCTCCGCTATTTGTAATTATCGCAGCAGCTTTTTTCATTATCGGATCCCAGTCGGGATTGGTAATTTCGGTTACAACGATTTCGTTCTTATTTAGTTTTGATGATTCTGTCGGGGAATTAAGTATTCGTGCTATGCCGCTAGTAATTTTATCACCGATGGCACTTCCTGTGGTAAGTATTTTCCCTTTTTCTTTTAATTTATATTCATTGATCTCATACCATTCATCTTTTGAATGTGTCGTTTCGGGTCTTGCCTGTACAATAAATAACTCTCCGGTAAGTCCGTCTTTGGCCCATTCTATGTCCATTGGTTTCCCATAATGTTTTTCTATTGTCAAGGCCCATTTTGCCAATTGTTTTATTTCCGAATCATTAATTACAAATTCTTTTGTTTTTTCTAATGGTGTATTGATATTTGTAACGGTAACTTCAGGGTCATGATCCATATTAGCTGCATAGATCAGTGTTTTTAACTTCGAACCGAGTTTTTTGGAAACGATACCATTTTTTCCTTCAATAAAGGTTGGTTTAAATACATAAAATTCATCGGGAATAATAGCCCCTTGTACTATGTTATCGCCAAGCCCCCAGCATCCAGAAATATGGATTATATCTTTGAAGCCTGATTCCGGTTCAATGGTAAATGCAATTCCTGAGCAGGCCAGATCCGAACGGACCATTTTTTGTATTCCGACAGACATTGCTACCTGCATATGATCAAAGCTATTATCTACTCTGTATTTTATGGCTCTGTCGGTGAAGGTTGACACATAACAATGATGAACTGCAATTAACAAAAGTTCCTCGCCAAAAATATTTAGGAAGGAATCATGTTGTCCCGCAAAACTTGCATTGGGAAGATCTTCCGCTGTAGCGCTGCTTCTCACAGCGACATCGTTTATGTTATGGGTTAATTGAAATTCATGATAGGCTGTTGTAATTTGTTTGGATACATTTTCCGGCAACAATGAATTTAGCATCAAGGTTCTGATTTTTTCTCCTATATCGCTCAGATTGGAGAAGTTTTTAATGTCTAGTTTTTTAAGTAATTCTGTAATACGCTCCTTTAGTTTATTGAAATATATAAATTCCCAATACGCTTCTACAGTTATCGCGAAACCAATAGGTACTTTTACCCCTAAGGATGAAAGAACATTATTCATTTCGCCAATGGAAGCATTTTTCCCTCCAACAACTTTGATGTCACTTATTTTTATATCATTAAAATATTTGATGAATTTTATTTCTGAAGAGGTTTTTAACGGTTCCATTTTTAGCGGTTTTATGCACTACAATAGTACTTACAAGCTGAAATTTCGAAAATGACAAGAATCAAATAGCCTTTTGATTAAAATCAATTTAATCTAATTTTTAGCTAAAATTAGTTGCCGAAATGACAAATTTGGAAAATGTGTTTTGTCACGGAAGTGTTTGATTGTTATCATTTAATTTTTTTGTCTTTCATTGTTATTTTGTTTTTCAAAATCAGAAATCATGAAAACTTCAAGATTAGTAGTATTCAGCGCACTGTTTTTTTTCGCTTGTTCTTGCTCCATAAGTTTCGGACAGGATAAGACAAAACTCAGCATTGGTATAATGAATATCGATTCAAAAGGGCTTATTTATGATGCGCAATCCATTGGTTATATTACACGGTTGGAAGTTGTAAAAACCGGAGTGTTCAATGTGATCGATAAATATGAAATGAATGATATTTTTAAAAAGGCGCATCTGAATGTAGACAGTTGTTTCAGTAAATCATGTTTGGTAAATGCAGGAAAATTACTCAATGCAGATAAAATACTTTCCGGTGACGTAGAACGATTTGGAGAAAAAATTATTATTACACTGCGGTTGATAGATGTGAAAAATGAGAATATTGAAAAAAGCGATGCTACCGAATACTTGAATATACAACCTGAGTTACAACGCATGTTGGAAGTGTCTGTAAAAAAATTGCTGAACCTTCCGCCAAATCTTGCATTAACAAACCAATTGATAAATTATGATGTTCCAGTTGCAAGTCCGAAAACTACTTTGCATCTGAATGGCCCGAGAATGGGGGCATCCTTCACTACAGGCGATACCGGTGATCGCTTGCAAGCGTCAAAAAGTGAAGGTGGATTTGAAATGTATCCTGTAACGTTTCAGGTTGGTTATCAGCAGGAAGTTCGATATCTTGCTGCCGGTGATTTCCAGGCATTGATAGAGTTTATTGGCTTGGTAGGAGGTTTAGAGAGTGGTAGATTTATTCCTTCCATTTCTTTTTTAAACGGTTTCCGCTGGGGAAAATCGGGGTGGGAGTTTGCTTTTGGACCGACTATCCGCTTGATTAAAAAGGCTTCCGGTTTTTATGATGATCAGAGCTTATTGAATATAAATGGTAATGGAAATAAAAGTAACTGGTACCTCGAAGAAGATTGGATGACCTATGGTCCGAAAGATAGTTTGGGTGTTAACTCTCCCAATCCTTATCCGATCGTTACAAGACTTGATACACGGGGTTCTGTCGGAGCTTCTGCCGGTTTAATTATTGCTGTTGGCCGTACATTCAAATCGGGATATTTGAATATTCCTGTTAATATTTATGTTTCGCCTCGAAAAGATGGATGGATAGCAGGTTTCTCATTTGGCTTTAATGTAAGTAAGAAGCCTCGGATTGAATGAAGGAAAGATATTCCAATAACAAAAAAGTTTTTCTTTTCCTGATCATAAGTATTTGGGCTGTTTTTTCATTCGATAGATTATATTCAGGTAGGAGGGGGCCAATACATATAAATTCGGAGTATATTATTCAAAAGGATTCAACTATCAGAAAGATATTGGATGAAACAAAAAGTGAATATATCGATCTTTCGGATCTTGGTAAATTACGGATCGTGGAAAGGGACGGATCAATAAAAAAAAATGTGGTATTGAAAGAGATTCACTCCTCATGGATCATCTACGAAAAGGATGGAAGCTTACACGATTTCATGATCTCTGCAATTGATAGGATCGAGATCGGTGATTATAAAACAAAAGCGATCTATTTTGATAAAAGAGGAATGGCAAAAATATGGTGGATTCATTGAACTCCATAAAATTATTTTTTATATCCTGCCAATTAGCAATTATAGAATTTCATGTAAAAAATGGAACCCTTATTTACCTGACTCACGAAACTGATATCACCACTCATCATCATAATAAGCTTTTTGATAATATTCAATCCTAATCCGGTACCCTGGAATGTTTCGGCATTCTTTGCCCTGAAAAATTGTTGGAATATATGTGGCTTGTCATTTTCAGGGATCCCTATTCCGGCATCTCTTATTGAAATATTGAAAATGTTTTCATCCTGTTTACTTTCTGCCCTGATCTTTATTGTTTTACCTAATGGAGAATATTTTATTGCATTTCCAATAACGTTTGTAACACAGATCTTTAATAATTTTTTATCCAGGTAAACATCTTGTTTTTCTCCTTTGTGAATAAATTCAAAAGTATGATCAGGTGCCGAAGTCTTCGTTTCTTCAATTATGTCTTCAATAAATCTCAATATATTGAAAGTCTCTGGATTATTTTTGATCATTCCCTTTTCAATTTGACTCAAAGAAAGGAAATCCAATAATATTTCATTCAAGCCTTGAACTGAATTTTTTATTTTATTGATATGATTCAGGCGTTTTTCTCCGGTCTCAAGGTCATTGTATTTTTCTAATAAGTAAACTGATGATAGGATTGCTGCCAGAGGTGTTCTGAATTCATGAGAGGCCATTGAAACGAATCGTGATTTCAGTTCATTTAATTCTTTTTCACGTCCTAATGCAATCTCCATTTTTATTGTTTGGTCTATTTTATCGGAAATATCGAACAACGTGCAGTTGATGTGTTTCAATTCTCCCGATTCATCATTGATCTTGATACATTCTATCCTGGCATTAAATAATGAACCATCTTTTCGTATAATTTCAACATCACAATGTTTCTCAGTACTATTTTCGGAAATATGTTTCCTGTGCATATGGAATTCATCTTGTTGCTCTTTTGTATGGATGAATATCGAAAAATAATTTCCGATCAACTGCTTTTTATCAATACCTAGTTGTTTGCATCCTTCAATATTTACATTCAATATCTCCCCTTTTGCATTTAATACAAAATAGCCATTCGGGGCAAAGTCAAATAAATTTAAAAATTCCAACCGTGATTCTTTTGTCGCCTGATGTGATTGATACAGATCGTCAATTTCAATTTCCAATTTCAGGTTCTTAAGGTGCAATTCTTTTAAGGTATCAATAAGTTCCGCTTGAGATAATGGCGATGTATTTATACTGTTTTTGTCTGTTTTTTCGCTCATCCTTTTGGACGCTAAAAAATCATTTTCGGAAGGTTTTATAGTGCTCATTTTTAGGAGAGTTAGAACGACTAATTAAAACTGAATTTCGACAAAAAAATATTTTTGATAGTCAAATTTAATAAATATTTCGATAAATTACAAATTTTAGAACTAGAATTTTCTTTGTAAAAAAGAAAATTTTGCGTTGCGCCATTACATTTAATTGAAAAAAAATAAAAAAAATTTACACCCCTCACAGAAAATGCATTTGAAATTTTAAAATGCTTTACATAAAGGTGTTAATTAAAATATTTTTTTTTGATCAGATACTATTCATCACTTGCTGGTTGGTTTTTATTAATTGAATTTGCAGTTGTGCCACATTGGGATTGTATGTTCCTCCATTTATGCACACTAATTTATATGCCAAAAACGACAATTTCCAATCGTATATCAAACCATCAAACGAACTCTTATAGATCCTCTTAAAATTGAAATCCAACGGAATATTGGCTTTTTGACATAATTCCATAGAACGTTGTATTGCTTCTTCTAACTCAATTTCATTTACATATTCCATTTCCTTTGCCACATCTGAAGCATAACAAACTAAATTCAAATCTTTCATCTGCTCAAGAAAATAGTCTATGACAGGGTTTGTGTCTGTTTGCCTAATTATTAGTTCCATAGCTCAGTTTTTTTAACAAATATATTTTCTAATTAATTAGAATTCAATGAGATTCATCAAAAGGTGCCGTGACAAATATCACTGTGTCAGTTATTTGTGAGATCAAATAAGAAGAAAGATAGTTTTAATTGTTAGGAATTTGCCCCTGTCCTGATGGTTTGATGTTGTGCATTTAGGCTAAGATTCAAATTAGGGATAGAAACCGTAACAGTAGTACCCATACTTAATTTACTCTTTATGTCAATTGTTCCATCAAGCATTTTTAAATAATCGGAAATTATGCATAAACCTAGTCCTGTTCCTTGAATATTTGCGGTGTTGGAGCCTCTGTAGAACCGCTGAAATAAATTCTCAATATCTTTTTCAGGGATCCCAATACCATTGTCTCTTACAGTTATCGTTAGCGTTGAATTATCTATTTCAGAGGAGATAAATATACTTTTCCCTGCTTCAGAGAATTTTAAGGCGTTTGAAACAAGATTATTTATAATATGTTTTAAGATCTTTTTGTCTTGATACATTTCAAGTTGCCCTGAATGATTAAATACGATCTTTTGTTTTTCTTTCTTAAAGGACTTTAATTCCTGATGCAATTCACTCATAAAAGAATTGATATTATATAATTCTGGATGAAGGGATTGTTTTTTTTCCTCCAAAATATTTATGGAAAGCATATCGTTTAGGAGATCGGTCAGGTAATTTACTGATCCTGTGATACGATTAATATGTTTTGCATGATTTTCGACATCATTCTTTTGACAATATTGTGAAACGAGATACAGTGAAGATAATATGGATGTAAGTGGTGTGCGGAATTCGTGTGAAACCGTTGAAATGAAATTCGATTTCATTTCATTCAATTTCAGTTCTTTCTTTACTGCAGCTTGAAGTTCATTTCTTGATAATTGCAATTCAGTTAAAATTTCCTCAAGAGCCTGAGTGCGTTGCATTACTTTGTTTTCAAGATCTTCGTTCACCCTTTTCATCTCCTTTTTATGGTTGGCATTGGCTATGCCATATCGAATTGTCGTTTCGATAGAACGGGAAGTAATCTCACTCTTCACTAAATAATCGGTGGCTCCTGCCTTCATTGTTTTATTTTCAATTATTGAATCATTTTGTCCTGTTAATATTATTAGTGGTTTGTCACATCCATTTTCAATTGCTTTGCTTATCATGACTATTCCTGAGTGTGCTCCAAGGAAATAATCAATAAAATACACATCATGCCTGTCTTCTAAAAGCACTTGCAACCCCTCTTCGTAGTTGGATATCCAGTCGATTGTATATTTACAATCTTCTTTGTTTTTCAATATATCTTTTATGATAATAAAATCTTCATTATCATCATCAATCATTAATATTTTTATTTCTTTTCTCATAAATTTTACGAAGGGAGGTCTACTGTTTGAAGCCAATAATTACTAAATGTTCTCATTAATTCTACCATGGATGAAAATGTTACAGGTTTTGAAATATATGAGTTTGCACCAAATTTATAAGATAGATTTAGATCCTTATCATTTGATGAAGTTGTGAATACAATTATTGGTATCGAGCAAAGATTTATATCTCCTTTTATTTCTTTCAATGCTTCCCTGCCGTCCATCTTTGGCATATTCAGGTCCAACATAATTACTCCCGGCAATGGGTACTTTTCTTTATTTGAATAATTGCCCGTATTTTTTAGATAATCCATCAGTTCTTCACCATTTTCAACTCTTTGAACCTTGTTTTCAATCTGATTCTCTATCAGTGCTTCCCTGATCAACATAGTATCTTCACTATCATCGTCAGCAATTAGTATTTGGATTTTAGTATTCATTTTCGGAGTATTTTATTCGTTTGAATTATCTTGCTTTATGGGCAATGTGACCATAAATGTAGTTCCTTTGTTTTTTATGCTTTTTGCATAAATTGTACCATTATGTCTTTCCACAATTTTTTTGCATATGGATAATCCGATACCACTTCCACGGTATTTATTACCTTCAAGTTTTTGGAAAATATTATATATGCGATCATTGAATTTTTCGTCGAAGCCAATTCCATTATCCTCAATATAAAGTTCGACCATCTGTTTTTCCGGATTGATCTTATTTGGGACTATTTTGCTGTAGATCTTAATAACAGGACTTTCATCATTCTTCGCGAATTTTATTGAATTTGAAATTAGGTTTTGTAGCAATTGTCTCATTTGTATTGGACCTGCTTCGATAGAAGGTAATTCCTCTACAATAATTTTAGCGTTTGTATTTTCTATCCGTACTTCGAGGTCTGCTATAACTTCATTTACTATTATATTCAGGTCAACGTTGCTATAGTTGGTGATAGCATTTGTTTGTCTGGAGAAATAGAGGAGGTCGTTAATTAATATTTGCATCCGGCTAGCTGCATTTAACATTCTTCCCAGATAATCCTGTCCTTTTTCTGAAATATTATTTCCATCTGAACTATTGAGCCTGTCACCGAAAGCCTGGATCTTTCTTAGTGGCTCCTGAAGATCATGGGATGAAATAAATGCGAAGTTTTCAAGTTCGGTATTTGATTCTTTCAGTTTACTATTAAGCTTTACTAAACTTTCTTTTTGTTTCGATAAGATCAATTCCGCATTTCTATATCTGATAATTATGTATGTTATAAAACTCATGGCGAAAATTGAAATTACCCTTATCCCTGTTTCATCCGTATATAGTTGATCTCCTGTGTATGCAAATTCAAATACTGTAAAAATTATACATATAAAGGCTAATATTATGGTGTATTTTTTTTTATTAGTGAGGATTGTAAATAATAAGATCGGGGGATAACAATTTCCTTCAACAATATGATAATCAGTGCTTATATCGATGATAAAAATAAAAGCTGCAAGAAGTAGGGCGAAAATAAAAATGATGCGTGATTTCGAATTTATACTTCCCATGATAAAAATATCTAAGACTTTTTTTTCTGTCTTCTAAAGTAATTTTTAAAATTCAAATAAATGATGACCTAAATCATTATGATGTTAATTGATAGGTGTGAAGGTCTCAACTAGTGCATCTTCGTTAATTTTGAATTCAGCTAGCAGACTTAATTTCAGATCAAAGGTTTTTACTTCTTTCAGGGATGTTTCCAAAAGGGCAGAGAGCTCTTCCATTTTCATTTTTTTTGAATAGGCTAGCAGTGTTCCATAACTTGCAATTTCAATATGGGATAATGTTTGATAGAACAGAATTATCTTGGCTTTTATAACACTTAATTCTGTGGTATTCAAAATTGTTCTTTTTGTTTCTTTGAAATACGTCTGTATAAATTTTGATTCCAGGGTGGAAGGGATTTCACCAAAAAGTGATAAAGATTTTGCTAACCTGATTATTTGCCTTTTTGTTTGATCATTATGCGCTTGAAGAATTTCTTTCAATGGATCATTCTCAATTTTGAAAATGAAATTCGTCATTTCAGTTAATTCTGTATTTTCAACAGCGTAGAGACTTTTTAATTCTATGATCAAAAGGTCGATAAGGTCAGATATGGGTTTCATATTTTTTGAATTAATAGGGTAAAAAACACTATAATTTTCTTTTACAAATATGATTTACAATAAAATTTGATTAAATGATTAGAATTATGGAAAAGTGTGATGAATATCATTGCTGTATAATCTGTCATGTTTTTATAATTTGTGTTATAGATCTTTTGATTTTCATCACTTTTCCTCTTGATATTGCACATTATACATTTTAGTTAATTTTATTTCCTTTGTTGCAATAATAATTGTCGGTATCAGAGAGCGTCAATATTTATATATAAAGTATTATGAAAAGGAAAACAATTTTCTTCGGTTTGCTTTTGATTTTTCTTATAGCATTCGGAGTGTATATATATTATTTTAGAACTTCAGAGAAAATTATTATTTGGAAAACTGCTGCAGTTG
>CANJPX010000100.1 GCA_947476185.1 Bacteroidota bacterium | reverse complement strand
TATTTGTTGCTAATGATTCTATAATTATTTGGCAAGCATTACCAAGTTTGGATTATATGTGTTATGAAAATGGAGAAATAAAGACCATTATCACAGCCAGCAACTCCAGTGTGATCAATGATTATAAGGTTGGAAACAATATTATGGTGTTCAACGACCTGAATTATAATCTAAAGATTTATTTCAAAGGGAAAATATACGATACCGATAATACACGGATCAGTAATTATGATTGTGCTCTTAATATAGCAGCATTTGTAGATGAATACAAAAACACTTTTAATGCTTTTTATAAAGGCAAGTTGAAAGTCTTAAGCAAAGAGATTATTCAAAGTTTTTTTGTTTCTAATAATACCGTTGCATTTGTTGATTCAAAAGACAATTTTTTTATATTTTATGATGGCATCTTAACTAAGATCGATTCCAGAAAACCAGATTTTTATTTCAGCAAAGGAAATATATTGTACTACTCCTATAACTCGGAGTTGAAGATCGTTTATGAAGGAGAAATATATACTGAATCTCTTGTAGAACAAAATAATATTATTGCCGGAGAAAACTCGTTGCTCTTCTATAGCAATATCAATAGTCCAAAATATTTTTATATGGGCAAAGTGATTGACAATTTCTATGTTCAGAAGCCATACACAATGGAATTAAAACAAGATCTTCCAATATTCAAGTATAATAATACGATTGGCATTCTGCATAATGGAAAAATCCAGGAATTTGGAATCAGAGCAAATTGATATTATATAATTTTTCAATAACGCTACAACACTTTCAAATATAAAAAACTAAAGAGTCCTAAATTCAAAAAAAACGCCCTTCCGAAAATTATCGGAAGGGCGTTCTATTATTTAAAAAGTCCTAGTGCATTTTCGAACAGGCTTCTCCACATTTTTTTGCGCATTCCTCTTTTGACTTACAGCCATTTGTACATCCCTTCATACAACCTTTATCCGCTGCTTCTCCTGAACAAACTTTCCCTGCAGCAGCTTTGTCCTTGCAACAAGCTTTTTCTTCTGTCATTGATGCTTTTTCTTTACAACACGATTTTCCTCCATCCATCCCGACATGTTTTAGACACATTGCCTTTTCTTCAGGAGAACATTTTACAGAATCGCAATATTTTGCACACTCTTCTTTACTCATGTTCGCACATGTACTCATGTCACATTTAGCACCAACAAATTTACCATCGGCAGCGTACATGCTCATGCAATATGATTTCTCTTCTGCAGTACATCCTTTTTCATCACACATTTTTGCACATTCTTCCTTTGTCATATTCGCACATTTGCTCATATCACACTTGTTCATCATTTCGCATCCACCTTGCATTCCGCCACTTGCGCAATCACCCATACCTGCACCACCCATCATGCATTCTGTTTTCATCATATCCCCTTCACACTTAGGCATTGAAGCTTCTGATGAATTCACAGCTATATAAGGAGCAATAACCAATGAAACGATAGACATTAATTTAATAAGGATATTCATAGACGGACCGGAAGTATCTTTAAATGGATCACCAACAGTATCACCTGTAACAGACGCTTTGTGTGGCTCTGATTTTTTGTAGAACATTTCACCATTGATCATTACTCCCTTTTCAAATGATTTCTTAGCATTATCCCAAGCGCCACCTGCATTTGATTGGAAAATACCCATCAATACACCTGAAACTGTTACACCAGCCAATAAACCGCCTAAAACTTCAGGTCCAAAAACAAAACCAACAATAACAGGAGAAATCAATGCGATTGCACCTGGCATCATCATTTCACGGATTGAAGCTTTTGTAGAAATAGCGACACATTTTTCATATTCAGGTTTTGCTTTGTATTCCATAATTCCTGGAATTTCACGAAACTGTCGTCTAACTTCTTGAACCATATCCATTGCAGCTTTACCAACCGCCTGGATACACAATGCAGAAAAAATAAAAGGGATCATTGCTCCAACAAACAAACCTGCCAAAACTGGTGCTTTATAAATATCAATCGCATCAATACCTGCAATACCGACAAAGGCAGCAAATAATGCTAGGGAAGTTAACGCTGCTGATGCAATTGCAAATCCTTTTCCTGTTGCTGCAGTTGTATTACCAACAGCATCTAAATTATCTGTACGTTCACGAACTTCTGGAGGCAATTGACTCATTTCAGCAATACCACCAGCGTTATCAGCGATAGGACCGAAAGCATCAATTGCGAGTTGCATAGCAGTTGTTGCCATCATACCTGCTGCCGCAATTGCCACACCGTATAAACCTGCACAATAATATGAACCCATAATACCAGCAGCCAAGGTTAAAATTGGAATTACAGTTGATTTCATACCCACTGCTAATCCACCAATAATGTTTGTTGCGTGACCTGTAGAAGATTGTTGAATTATAGAATTTACTGGAGGCTTACCCATTGCAGTGTAATACTCAGTTACAATACTCATAACAGCTCCTACTACAGTACCTACTAAAATAGCACCAAATACTCCCATTCTAGTAAATACGATACCTCGCAAAGAAATTTCGCCAGCAGGCAACATATACATCACAATAAAATAAGAGGCAACAACTGTAATCAACATTGAAGCCCAGTTACCAAGATTCAAAGCTGTTTGAACATTCGACTTATCATCCTTAATTGTAACAAACCAGGTTCCAACAATTGAAAATACGATTCCTAATCCACAAATTACCATTGGCAAAAGGATTGGTGACATACCACCAAAATTATCTGCTACAACGATTTCTTGACCCAAAACCATTGTTGCTAAAATAGTTGCTACATAAGAACCAAATAAATCGGCACCCATACCAGCAACATCACCTACGTTATCTCCAACGTTATCCGCAATTGTAGCAGGATTACGAACATCGTCCTCAGGAATACCTGCTTCCACTTTACCAACTAGATCAGCACCAACGTCTGCAGCTTTTGTATAAATACCACCACCAACACGAGCAAATAATGCAATAGACTCCGCTCCCAAAGAAAACCCTGTTAATACTTCAATAGCAGTTTTCATTTCGTTACTATCAACAGTAACAACGTTAAATATTTTTAAGAACACAATAAACAAACTCCCTAAACCTAAAACTGCTAATCCGGCTACACCCAGCCCCATAACAGTTCCTCCTGTAAATGATACCTTTAAAGCTTGTTTTAAACTTGTCTTGGCCGCTTGTGTAGTTCGAACATTCGCTTTTGTCGCCACTTTCATTCCTATATATCCTGCAGTAGCTGAAAAAACGGCACCTATAATAAATGCAATTGCAATAATCCAGCTACCATGAATTTCTTTACCATGTATTTCATGAATAGTTCCGGAATAAGCTAATAAAGCTGCTGCAAACACAACAAAAATACTAAGGACTCTCCATTCCGCTTTCAAAAAGGCCATTGCGCCATCTGCAATATAACCGGCAAGTTCTTGCATGTTCTTATCTCCCGCATCTTGCTTTGTAACCCATGCCGATTTGATCGCCATTATTATTAATCCTAAAATCCCTAATGAGGGAGCTAAATAAATTACGTATTCGTTCATAGTTTTTTAATATTTTGTTTTTATTTTTTCCAATTTCCGAGACTCAGGTAAAATTATTGCAAAAGCAATTTCATTTCTATTATTATTTCGTCTCTGAATTTGGGGTGCAAACTTATGTAAAATATAGTAAATATCAAAAAGCGTTGACTTTTAGCTCTTTAAATAATTATTCAAGTGCTCTTTTATTGAAAATGATGTATCCGAAATGGAATAAAATGGAGAACGGGTTTTTGACTTGATCATAATAATTGACACTAAAACTCATCGGTCCGGCAGGAGTATGCCAAACAACAGCCGCAGATCCTATATAATGCTGTAATGCAAATGGTATCCCATATTCGGTTTTCAGGTCTTCTGTCTTTATCATAACCTGATAGGGCTGATAAATATAAGCCTCAGCCCTAAGTTCTATACTCTTTCGGATATTCACTATAAACTTCAAACCTCCTGCCATATAGGTATGTGTCCTGTAGTTCTCATTAAAAATGGTTTTACTATCCTGTGTTGGCTGAAAAGCGGGTGCGGAAAGGATACTTGATGTATAGTTGTGAAAGAGTGTTTGAGTAGAATATACCCCTTCCCCAAAAACCCCTATCTTAAATGTTCCCTTTCTGTTAAAATAACGTTCACCTGTTAGCTTAAAAACCGCCCATTCGTGATGATTTGAATACTCTTTCACAGTATCTGTTGAAGTAGATCCGGGTGTATTAATTTCCAGACCATTCACATAACGACCGCTAACCTTAAAATATCCTCCTTGATTCGCATATTGCTTTCTGTTCAATGAATTGGCTTCATAATAACCTTGAGCCGTAAATACATCAAAATTTGTTTGATCGGCAGTATCTAACTGAACAAAAAATGGTGTTTGATAATAATTATCAGTAATACGGGCAACTCCTGCCCCACCAACTATTCTCCCCTTTTTCCCTGTAGGAAATCCAACATTTAAATTGCCATACTCTTCATTTTGCAATAAATAAGCCGGCTTGGTATCTTCCAAAAAGGCACTACTGCTTTTATAATAATCCCATTTGTTCCAAGTTACACATGGTTCAATAAATATCGGTACACTGAAAGGGAAATCCAAACGTGTTTTAATTTGAATGGAACTGTATAACTTCCCGAAATATGCATTTGCCATAACACTAGCTGCAAACCGTCCAAGATAATTGTATTGTAAACCTAAATACCCTTCACTAATTGGGCGGTTGGAAAAATCTCCTCCAAAGTCAGTAATTAAATTCCGCTCTTTTTTGATCCGTAAAAACAGATCATAGTACCCTGTCTGCGGATTGAATTTTATTTTAGGATAAATATATTTTATTTTATTATCGGCAGATAATCGGAAATAGCCCTCTTTCATATCTTCCATGCTCACAGTCTTATTTTTGTGACGCAATACTTTTCTTACATATTCCGATTGATTTTTATTCAAACCATCGATGTAAATTTTATCAAAGACAATTTTGGGTTCCTGTCCTCTGAAATTGCTTCTTTTGATATTTAATTCCTCCGGAGTTACTCTTCTTTCAACATATTGTTTAATAAAACCCATATTACGCATCGCTGCAGCATATCCACTATCGATCAAAGGCTGCAGATTGCCAAACTCAAACAAGCTAACATCTGTTTTTGGTTCAATAATAACTCCTCCTTCACAAGGTATATCGTAATTGGATTTACTCTGAAGCATGGTTTTGATCTGCGACAATAAATTATCTTCATCCGGAGGAGGATTGTTTCCACTCACATTACTGCCGATCATAAAATCTGGGAAAAAATCGTCGTACATCACATTGGAAGGGAAATTATTATACAACCCTCCATCAAATAATAATTTACCATCTACCAAAATAGGCTTAATATAAAATGGATACGACATGGTTGCCCTCAAAGCCTCAGCCAAGTCACCTTTTCTGAAAACTACCGATTCTTTTTTTTCGATATCGGAAGCCACGCAACGAAATGGTACAAATAAACTATCAAAATTATAATTGGCGACAGCTGCCGGGCCACCTGCCAATTCCATTACCCCGAAATCCATAGCTACAGGAGAGATCAAATTTGTTGGCAGTGTAGAAACAAATGCAGAATCAAGAGAAAGTTTAAATGTAACCCATGATGCGTTATCATCTGTGCGCTTGAAATAATAGGCATATTTTTGATCCACGATTCCTTCCGACCATTCTTTAAAACGATCAGTTTTAACAAATTCTTCTATTTGTTTTGGAGAATACCCCATCGCATACATGGATCCAACAAGCGCTCCCATGGATGTTCCAGCAATATAATCGATCGGAATATTATTATCCTCTAACGCTTTTAATACACCGATATGCGAAATTCCACTAGCGGCACCTCCGCTTAAAACTACACCCACTTTTTGTGCTTGGGCAGAATCCGGAGATAAGAATTGCAAAACAAATACAGAAATGAAAAGGAGTGTATATCTGAAAATTTTCATATTTTTTTTGTTGCCTTGCAAATCTAGTAATAAAAAACATTGTATAGTAGATCAATTCACCATAATTAGTAAGATAAATTCCACAAATAAATCGACCAATTTTCGCAAGTACTGCTACTCCGATTTGTTCTAAAAACCATACTTTGACAGTTATGTTGGCCAAGTTGAATCATGATCCTTGAATTCAAAACTCTGCGACAAACTTGGAGTAACAGCTTCAATCCGACAAATCGACTTTTTCAATAATACGCTTTGATATCCTCAACTTTTTCAAAATCACACAGGAAGGAAAAATAAATTCAACTTGCATTTTTTCTGTACGCTACCTATTAAGACGAAAGACTTTCAATTAGTTGCTTAAAATAAGTTGTCGCCTTTAACAAGCGCGAACCATACCAGGAGAACATCTCTCCATCAACAACCAACACCTTTGCTTTGGGGCACATTTTTCGGAACTCTAATACATGTTTTTCTTTGAAAGGAAATGGCTCAGATGAGAGGAAAATTACTTCAGGGTCAGCAGAAATTATTTGGGTTGCATTCACTTCAGGATAACGGTCAGAAATAAAAACATTTTGTAACCCGCAAACTTTTAACATTTCATTTATAAATGTATTGTTACCGACGACCATATAAGGATCATTCCAAATGAAGTAAGCGACCGTTTGTTGATGTCTTTCGATTTCACTCAGCTCAAAGGCAGATGACGTTTTTGGGAGATTTAAATGTTTAAAATCCGATTCTATTTGAAGTTTAATGTTTGTTGCTTCATTGTGTTTGCCCAAAACCATTCCCAAACTTAAGATCATATTCAACGCATCTTTCAAAGTGGTAATATCACTTATCCATACGTTGTAATCCTTCATTAATTCTTCGATCTGAAATTGATCGTTCTCTTCTTTATTTCCAATGATCAAATCAGGGTTCAAGGCTTTTATTTTTTCAAAATCAATTTTTTTTGTTCCTCCAATCCTCGTTTTTGTCCTATACCATTCTTCCGGATGAATGCAAAAATTTGTAATACCCACCACTTCGTCATTTAAGCCTAGATCATATAGCAACTCGGTTTGAGAAGGCACCAATGAGATTATTCTTTTCGGAGTTTCATGCAATTCTATCTTCCGTCTAAGTTGGTCTGTATATTTCAGCATTCTCAAAATAATTTTAAATGTTTCGGATTTTAAAATCCCAGTATATTTTAATTTCCCGTTGGATGCAGATCGTATTAAAAATTATCCAGGGAATAAATTTAGCCTTTTTCAAGGATTTATCACAATTCAAAAGAGAAGCGTTTATTGTGAAAGACTAGTTATTTTGTGAAGCTAATTCTATGAAATTCAACAAAATTTATCCGAAATAATATACCTTTACACTTCAATAACATTGCCTAAAATAGAGAACTAATGAAAAACATTTTAACCACGCTAATCTTACTTTTTTTTTCAACAGGATCAATATTTTCAGAGCAAGATCCTATAAAAATTGATGGTTATGCCCAAGGATCAACCTATCATATAACTTATTTTGATACCAAGAACAGAGACTTTAAACCTCAAATTGAAAAGATCCTGGCTGATTTTGACAAATCTGTTTCTACCTACCTTCCAACTTCTATTATATCAAGAGTTAATTCCAATGAAAAAAATGTAAAGGTGGACAAATATTTTATTGACTGTTTTAATAAAGCGAAAGAAGTATGGAAAAACACAGACGGAGCATTTGACCCAACCGTTTATCCATTAGTAAATGCCTGGGGCTTTGGACCCGGGAAAAAGCAAAAAATTGAAAAAGCGATCATTGATAGCATCCTTCCTTTTGTCGGTTTTAATTTAATCGAGTTAAAAGGAAAAACTGTAATTAAAAAAGATCCTCGCGTTGCCCTGGATTTTAACGCATTTGCTCAAGGTTATTCTGTTGATGTGGTCTCAGCATTTTTAAATTCAAAAAACATTACATCCTATATTGTTGAGATTGGTGGCGAAGTATTTGCAAAAGGTAAAAAAACAAATGGTGATTACTGGACAATAGGTATCGAAAAGCCAATTGACAATAAAGAATCAGAAAACCCATTAAAAGCGACTGTAAAACTTGAAAATTTAGCTGTATCCACATCAGGAAATTACAGAAGGTTTATTATTGAAGATGGAGTTAAATATGCGCATCATTTAGACCCGAAAACCGGATATCCTGCGAAAAATAATTTATTAAGTGCATCGGTATTTGCAAAAGAATGTATTACCTCCGATGCTAATGCGACAGGGATTTTAGTAATGGGCTTAGAAAAAGCTAAAGAGTTTTTGAAGGTTCACACCGAATTGCAAGCTTATTTGATCTACTCTGACGATAAAGGAAATTATCAGGTTTATGAAACACCCGGGCTAAAATCAATATTAGCAGAAACGGAGGAATAAAAAAAAGCATTCTTCAATGAAGAATGCTTTTTTCAAAATAAATAGAACTATTATTTATTCAAGATCAATTTACGATTTGTGAATTTCTCACCATCATAAACATAGATAAAATAAATTCCGTTTGCAAAATTTGTAAGGTCGATACTTTTTGTTCCTGATGAAGCTTGTTCAACTTTTTCTTCAAAAATTACAGCACCTAAAACATTTACCACTTTGATGCTACTTGCCTTTTGGAAGTCAACATTAAACATACCATTTGTTGGATTTGGATAAACATTAATTTCTTGGTTATCTGCAACAACATCATTGATACCAGATGGAGTAGGAACCCAATCTAAGGTCATACCTGAAAAATTTGCAGTTGTAGCAGGAGTTTGATGATCCGCAGCAGGTCCTTTTACAAAGGTAAATGAACTTGTAACAGTTCCACCAGATCCGTGATCCCAAGTAGATTGCAAAGTTATTTTATAAGTTCCATCAGGAACTACTGTTGCAGTAGCTGAAGGACCTGTTTTACCATCCCAAACTATTGTTTTTGTTGTCCAAGAAGCTAAAGTAGCACCTGTCGTTGCATCTGCAACATTACAAGCAGCAGCTGTAGCATTAGAAGCTGTTCCACCTGAATTAACTGCCCATGTAGGTAAATGATCTTTTGTTCCGCTACCTACATAGCGATTCTTTGTTTTAATAAATGTACCAGCAGCATTCTGGATCCAAACAGCTAATACGTGCTGGGCATTTCCATTGTATGTTGCTGTTCCATGGGAAACTTCTGTAAAATGGAACGTTAATGTACCTGTAGTTTGTGCTACCAGGGAAGTTGAAAGACTTGTAACCAATGATAAGGCGACAATTGAAAGTAATAGTTTTTTCATAGTTGGGATTTTTTAAAAATTTAAACGTACGAATTTAACTCAAATATCACATCCAAAAAATGACTTTCTTCATATTTACAAATATTTAACATTCAATGGAAATGAGCCTCATTCAGATTGGGGATCTCTCAATTCTATGATGCAAAGCAAAAAACCCAGAAAAACTAGTACAGCTGCTGCTGCAAAGGGCGCACCGGGAAAATGAATTGAAGCCCTCTCTGTGGTAAAAAAATAGAAAAGATGGGTCATTATCAGAGGAGAAATTATATTAGATAAACTGATGAGTGAGGTTATAATTCCCTGCAATTCTCCTTGTTCATTAGCGGGCATCCTTCCGGAGATTATTCCTTGAAGCGATGGAGGCGCTATCCCTCCTAGACAATAAACAAGGGTGAATGCATATAACATCCAAGGCTGGTTAGCAAAAGTGAATAAACTTAAACCAATAATATAAAACACCAAGCCTATATAAACCGATCGGATGGGACCAAACTCCTTCTGGGTCCACCTGATCAATCCTCCTTTTACAACTGCAACCATTACCCCAACAAAAGCAAGTGAATACCCAATTTCAAGGTCGGTCCATCTGAATAGATATTTTGTATAAAATGGCCATACTGAAGGCATTACTTGTCCGGCAAGAAAAAGGAAAAATAATGCAATAAGAAGTAAACGTATGGATTTTTTCTTTTTTAAATGTACAAAAGCACCAAATGGATTAGCCCGTTTCATATTAAATTCCCTCCGGTTTTCCTTTTTGAGTGATTCAGGAAGAATAAAAAAACCATAAAGCCAATTAAGCATTGAAAGACTAGCCGAAGCGATGAATGGCACGCGTGTTCCGAACTCACTTAACATACCACCAATAAAAGGTCCGAGAATAAATCCGAAACCTATCGCAGCTCCGATCACTCCGAAATTCTGTGCTCGTTTTTCAGGCGGACTAATATCAGCAACGTAAGCAAAGCCTGTTGTTAAACTAGCCCCACATATTCCGGCAAGTATCCTCCCAAGAAAAAGAAGTGGTAACGTATTTGCCAAAGCCAAAAAAACATAGTTGATTCCTAAGCCCATCAGGGATAATAACAAAACCGGCCTTCGACCGAATCTGTCACTGAGCCCTCCGAGGATTGGGGCAAAAAGAAATTGCATTATGGCATACGAAGCCATCAGCCATCCGCTATAGGTGATCGCCTCATTCACACTCACATGACTCACTTCAGAAACGATACTTGCAGCAACAGGATAAATGATCCGAATGCCGACGCAATCGATCAATACGGTAATAAAAATAAATACAAGTGGATCTTTTGCCTTTTGCATGCGGTCAAATATACAGCAAATTAGTTTTCTTAAATTGAGCGGAATTAAAAATTCTATTGTATAGGTTTAATTACAGGGGGAAACAAATGTAATTCTGTTAATATCGCCACCCAATTCTATATATTTTAATAAGTCCAAACAACCATTTTCTTTTTGCCCTAACCTAATTTTTATTTCTGCCCTTCTTAAATAATAGTTGGAATTATCAGGAGCTAGTCCGATGGCTTTGTCAAAGTCTTCCATTGCTCCTGTTAAATTATTTTGTTGAACTTTAGAATAACCGCTACGGTAATATGCATCGGCATTTTTGGGATCAATCAATATT
>CANJPX010000099.1 GCA_947476185.1 Bacteroidota bacterium | reverse complement strand
GTTTTTTTATTCGGGAAGAGAGAATTTAAAAGACTTGTTTTTTTCAGGTCACACTGCAACTATTTTTTTATTTGCCTTCGGGTTCCGTAAAAAATCTGATAAGTGGTTATTTGCAATAGGTGCTTGTTTGGTTGGTGTATTGGTGGTGTTGCAGCATGTGCACTATAGCATAGATGTGATAGCAGCTCCTTTGTTTGCTTTTTTTGCAATTTGGATACAGAAAATCTTGAAGTTGAATTAGTTCAGATATCAAGTTCCTTCTCTTCTTCAAAATGAATTTCATAAGGTGATACCAGGAATCCCAAGGTCAGAATAAAGCCAATTACAAATATAATAATGGGATTAAGGAATAAAGAAAGTAAAATTTCCATTTGTTTTTTTATACAAAGGACGATAGAAAAATTTACCCTTGTATAAAGCTATTGTTATCAAATATTAATTTGTGTGTTAACGAAAAACTGTAATTCAGGAAAAAATTGTTTGAATTCCTTTTCGAAAAGGGGGTAATGTTCCTTCAGATCCTGGATTGCATGTTCCATATTAGAGATAAAGCTTGCTCTCTTTGACATACCTTGTAATACTTTGTCTATTCCTTCCAAATGAGCATATGCTGTCAAAATATTATGCTTCAACATATATTTTGTGAATTCTTGAGATTTTAGCGGGAAGGAATGTTTGTGGTTTTCAATGATAGAATAAATATTCTTGGTGTATTGATCTAATGATTCATTTGAATAATCATTCCAGTTGCTAGCCAAAAAATGATCGTAGTAAATATCTACGATCACGCTTGAATATTTTTTATATTTTTCTCTCAATCGCTGCTTACTTTCTTCGACTATCGGATGAGAATCTGTATAGGTATCTATTTTCCTATGCAACAAAATACCCTTTTGTATCTCGGAAGAAAATATATTAAAGGATTGTCCTTTGACCGAATCGGCAATAAAATTTCCAATTATCAGGCCTTCTGATTCTCCTGATAAAAATAAATGTGATAAAAAATTCATTTGAAATTATAAAATATAAATCTGAAAATAATAGAAGAAAAGTAAAGATTAAAGTTCTTTTGCTTTATTCCAATAAACATCCATTTCTGCCAATGTCATTTCGCTTAATTGTTTCCCTGTTTTTTCTGCTTCGACTTCTAAATATTGAAAACGTTTGATGAATTTTTTGTTTGTTTTCTCCAATGCGTCTTCCGCATTTATATCCAAAAATCGAGCGTAATTAATAAGAGAAAATAAAACATCTCCAAATTCGCCCTCAATCTTTTCTTTGGTAGTATGGTTGTCGACCTCGTATTTTAATTCGGCAATTTCTTCTTGAACTTTTTCCCAAACCTGTTCCGGCTTTTCCCAATCAAATCCTATAGCACGGGCTTTTTCCTGAATCCGCGACGCCTTTACTAAGGAGGGTAATGAATTCGGAACTCCCGATAAAACAGATTTATTTCCTTCCTTTAATTTTAATTTTTCCCAGTTTTCTTTTACTTCCTGATCATTTGCCACTTTTACGTCACCATAAATATGTGGATGTCTGCTTATTAATTTCTCGCACAAAGAATTGATAACATCTGCAATATCAAAATTATTTGTCTCAGATCCGATGCGGGCGTAAAAAACGATATGCAATAATACATCTCCTAATTCTTTTTTGATATTAGGCATATCCTTTTCCAAAATTGCGTCAGCAAGCTCATACGTTTCTTCGATAGTTAAATGACGTAAACTTTCAATCGTTTGCTTTTTATCCCAAGGGCATTTTTCCCTTAATTCGTCCATTATGATCAATAATCGTTCAAATGCTTTTAATTTCTTTTCCATATATTATTTTTTTTGGCGATATTCATTATTGTAAAAGCTAAAATAAGCATTATTCATTTGCTATTTCGATGCGTTTTAGCCAATTATTTTATAATTTTGTAAAATATCATGATTTTAAGAAAATTACAGAAAACATTACTTATTGCAGGCATTTCTGCTGTTTTGTTAATTTTTATTCAAAACAACTGTCGTGCACAAGATTCTCCCGGTAGAGATTTTGTGCTTACTGTCGATGGACATTATGGTTATATTATTAGCCATAGAGGAAGTATTGTCCATATGATTAGAGGTCATATTGGAGGAGGAGAGTTGACTTATTTATTCAGGACTTGCGGCAAGCAGCCTTGGCAAGCCTTGCATCGATACCCTGAATTTGGAGTAAGTGCCATGCATTTATATATGGGAAACCCTTCTGTGATAGGTAATTTGGATGCTTTATACCCATTCGTGAATTTGCGAATGAATAGCATGAACCGAAAATTTAAACTGTATCTGCGTTTAGGTGTTGGGCTTGCCTATTTGTCGAAACCGTATAATCGCCTTACTAATCATAAAAATAATGCCATTGGCTCTTATATTAACGCATTTGTGAATATTAGATTAGGGTCTTCATATATGTTAAGTCCTTCATGGAGGCTGGATGCAGGTGTGGGATTGACTCATGCTTCAAATGGCGCCACGAAGACCCCCAATTTGGGATTAAATATGGCAACTTTAAATGTTGGGCTTGGGTATGTATTCGGAAATAAAAAAATGGAGATGAAAAATGATTCCATTCTTCCTAAAATTACAAACAGGTGGCATCCATCGATCATCGGAGCTTTTGGTTTTAAAGAAATGGAACATCCCTTGGGAAATAAATACATGGCCTACGCAATTAGTGCAAATTTGTATTATTCTGCAAGCCATAAGAATAAATTCGGTACAGGGGTAGAGTTTGTTTATAGCAATGGCACTCGAAAGCGATTAGAGAGTGATTCAGTTCCTTCAAATAAAATTAAAGATGTTCTTAAAATCGGAGCAAAATTTGGCTATTCATTTAACATTGACAGATTATCAATTCCAATTGATTTTGGAATGTATTTTTATCAGAACAGCGATCTTTCAGAAAAGTTTTTTCATCGCGTTGGATTAAGATATATGGTAACAAAGCATTTGATTGCTAACCTTTCTTTGTATACACATTGGGCCAAAGCGGATTATTTCGAATTTGGAATAGGGTATGAACTATAAACAATTATAACAATGAAAATATTGAAAATTATTCCTATTGTTTTGATCTTATTTTCTTCCTGTAAAAAAGAAAATAGATGTGATTGTATAAAACGCACCGGAGAAATTATTACGGAAATAAGAACAGTTCCTCTTTTTGATCGTTTATTTGTAGAGCAGGATGTAAATGTGTTTTTAACACAAGATTCTGTTACAGAAGTGAAAGTAGAAGCGGGTGAAAATATAGCTCCTCTAGTAGAGACTGTTGTTGAAGAAGGGGTTTTGATCATACGAAATAAGAACCGTTGTAATTGGACCAGGAGCTATAATAAACCTTTAAATGTATATATAAAAACACCGGGTTTAAAATATATTCACTCCAACGGCAGCGGAAATATAAAGTCGTTGAATACAATTACAAAAGATGCTTTTGATGTGAGAATTGAAGGCTCTGGCGACATAGATCTTACCATTTCAAACTCGCAAATAATATCCCATGTGTATGGTTTTGGCGATTTGATATTGCATGGTACAACAAATGAACATTTATGTAGCATTGGTGGCAGCTCATTTTTATATGCATCAGACCTTTCTACTTCTACTACTTGGATACAATCTTATACTTTAGGAGAATGTTATCTAAAAGCATCAAGTTTGTTAACCTATCGTATCGATGATAAGGGCGATATATACAGCATAGGTGTTCCTCCGATAATACAAAAAACGGGTAATGATGGAGAAGGAAGATTGATTTTTGAATAAAAATATTTATTAATTTATCGTAGATGTTAAACTGGAACAAAATAAAGATCCATTATCTGTTAAGACTTGTTATCTTTTGGTTCTTATTTTTTGCTCTTTTTAGAGTTTTGTTCATTATTTATCATCATGCCAAAATCCCTGATGGGCAACATTCTGAAACAAGTTTGAGTTTTTTATACGCATTGAGGTTAGATCTGGCAACTATTTGTGCATTGCTTTTTATTCCCACCATCTTATGGTCACTTCAGCAATTTTACAAAAGCAGATTTTTTCACAGAATCAATTTGATCTATAATATTTTATTGATCTCAATTATTTCAGCTTTTAGTGTTTTTAATATTAAGATCTACGGTGAATATGGTTCATTGATGGATTCTGAAGATCTTGTTTATCTGATACAACCAAAAGAGGCGATCACTTTTTTATCTATGTGGTCGCTATTACTTCTGTTGAGTGCATCAGCATTTTTTGCATATATAGGAATCAGATCTTACCGAAGAAATGTAATTAGTTTCTCGGTACCTTTTGAGAATCGCTCCATGAAAATTGCTCAGATCGTGGTCTTTCCGATCTTGTTGTTTTTAGGTGTTCGAGGCGGTATCCAATCAGCTCCTATCAATAGGAATGATATTAAATATTCGAGCTTGAAGATCAATAATGATATTGCCACTAATAATATCTGGTATTTAGGGAACAGTGTTTGTAAGCCAAAAGATACATTAATGGAAAACGACTCCTTGAATGCGCAGTAAATTTATATTTTTTTCTTTTTTTCTATTCGTATTTACATTCGTAAATATACCTGATTCATTTGCTCAAAAAACTAAAAGAGCAGCATTGTGGAAATCGCTAAATACTTCTTCAAATATTGATACCACTTCCGATGATTATTATGGTGGTAATGCGATCCGTTATGACGATTATGTTTATAAGAAAAATATAAAGACCGTTGAATTACGAGATGAAAGTTTTTTATTATCCAAAGCTATTTTGAGCTTAGGTTCCGAAGAAAAATTAAAATTAAGTTTTGATGATCTGGATGCGGATCTAAAAAATTATTCTTATACGCTCATTCATTGTAATTCAAATTGGGAGCCCTCAGATCTGATGCCCAACGAATATATTGATGGCTTTTTAGATAATTCAATTAATGATTATCGGTATTCCTTTAATACCCTGCAAAAGTTTACCCATTACAATGTAGTTTTTCCAAATAATTCATTGCGGATCACAAAATCCGGAAATTATATTCTTAAAGTATATCAGGATAATAATCCCGAGAATATTATTATTACCAGACGGTTTATGGTTTTTCAAAATAAAATTTCTATTGAATCGAATGTTACCGCAGCAAGTATCATCGAGGATAGGTTATATAAACATGAAATTGATTTTAAAATTAATTATGCCGGTTATCAGGTCAATAATCCATACGCTGACCTGAAAATTGTGATAACACAGAATGGCCGTTGGGATAATGCTAAGACAAATTTGAAACCTGTTTATGTGAAAGATCAGGAATTGGTTTATGATTACGATGAATCAAATGTTTTCCCTGCCGGAAATGAATTCCGAGTCTTTGATATCCGAAGTATCCGTTATCATTCTGAGCGGATCTATTCTGTTAAAACAGATACTTCAGGAAACCATGTTGAATTATATACTGATGAGAAAAGAACATTTAAGCGTTATTATTCACAGCCGGATATGAACGGTGATTTTCTTGTAAAAGTTCAGGAGGGAAATAATAGTGAAGTGGAAGCAGATTATTGTTACGTAAAATTCTTTCTTCCTTATGATGCTGCATTAACAGATGGCAATCTTTATGTCTTTGGTGGCTTTAATGCCTGGAAATGTAATAATGAGAACTTACTGCATTATAATCCTACTCGCTTTGGTTACGAATGCACATTGTATTTAAAGCAAGGATATTATAATTATGAATATGTGTTTTTGAAAGACGGAGAAGTTGCTGCAGATGAAACATTGATCGAGGGGATGCATTATGAAACCGAAGATGATTATACTATATATGTATACCATCGTCAGGCTGGAACATTTTATGATCAGCTGATTGGTGTAAAACGATTGAATTCAATGAAACAATTTTAGTCTTGATTTGTAATGATTAAATAAAACGTCAAAAATTGAATTATGTTTGTTGAAAACCTTTTGGTATAATACTTGATCGTTTCTCAAAGAAATGTTTAATATTGTAATAAGTTAAACCGGACATTTTAAATAATATGTGATGGGAACACAAGCTACTCAAGTAACACACGGAATAAAGATATCTGTAGAAACCAGATTTCAAAGCGAGCATTCAGTTGCTGAGCACCGCCATTTCTTGTTTTCTTACCGTATCACAATTGAAAATAATAGCGAATATACTGTCCAGTTAATTTCACGACACTGGGAAATCTATGATTCCAGCTCTGAGCATAGCGAAGTTGACGGTGAAGGTGTTGTTGGCGAGCAGCCCGTTTTGGAGTCAGGAGAGGTTTTTGAATATGAGTCTGCCTGCAGCTTAACTACTGATATGGGAAAAATGAGTGGAAAGTATCTTATGGAGCGCAAGTTTGACAAGGCTCTTTTTTATGTGACTATTCCTGAGTTCGAATTAATTGTTCCGCAACGATTGAACTGACAAATATTCCTTTCAATTAATTCATAAATGATTAAAAAAACTCCTTAATAAGGATTACCTTTTTTTAACATTTCCCCTACTTTTTTATCAATCGGCAAAGTAAAATCTTTCTCAGAAATGGATCTGACATCCATCCAACGGAAAGTTTGAGCGTATTGAAGGTCGTTCTTAAAATCAAATATTTTTTCTGTGGTTGTAATTAAGAAATTTGAAATTGGTTTTACCAAATAGTAGATGCTTATTATTTGGTGCTCGTGATTATAGGCAGAGGCTTGAAAATAATCAGTAGTATAAAAATGTTCGACTACTTCTATATGATTATTTGTTTCTTCAATAAATTCCCGTTTTACACATTCGATCGTTCCTTCTCCAAATTCTAATCCACCTCCCGGGAATTTTGTTATTTTATTACCTTTAATTAATTCATCTGAAACAAGAACTTTTCCTAAATCATTTATTAAGATCCCATAAACACGAACGTTAAATTTATTTATCTGCATGATGCCAATGTAACATTAATTTTTTGTTCCTCTTACCATTTCTCTCTTTCTTGGAGGTCCGGGAAGTGTTTCAACAATATAACCAACTTTTTTTAAAGTTCTTTTTACTTCACCTTTGGCGCAGTAGGTCACTAAACATCCATTTGGTTTTGTTGCCTCAAAAATTTTGCTGAACATTTCTTCTGTCCACATTTCAGGTTGCACACGGGGACCAAACGCATCAAAATAGATCAGATCAAATGAGTTTTTAAATTGAATATCTTGCAATGTGTTTTTTATTTTATGTAACATGAAATGTTTCGAAAACTCAATTTCTTTCTCCCAATCGCATGTATGTATGTAGTTGTATGTGTTTATTAATATACTGTTGTCACCCTGAGCGGAGTCGAAGGGCTGGATCTCCCTGTTAGTGGCTGTTATTAATTTCGCATAATTTAACTGACTTGTGATTTCTGCACCCAATGGATAGGCCTCAAGTGAGGTGTAATTTATTTTTACATTTAATTTTTCTGTTTCTAATAATGTGAGTAGGGTGTTTAATCCTGTTCCAAATCCTATTTCTAAAATATTAATTTCTTGAATTCCTTTTGATGCCATGTGTTTTAATCCTGTATCAATAAAAACATGTTTGGATTCTTGAATAGCTCCATGGATAGAATGGTAGTGCTCATCCAAGTCTTCCACATACAATGAATGAGAACCATCTGCAGTTGTAATTAATGTGCGTAGCATTTGTTTGAGTTTTCATTAACACATTTCGACTCCGCCAGTGACCCCTTTAGAGGTCAGTCTGAGCGGAGTCGAAGACTGTTAAAGGATATATTAGGGTTATTTACTTAAGATCTTAAACTCTGTTCTTCTGTTCAATTGACGACCTTCGTCAGTATCATTTGTTGCAATAGGCTGTTCTTCACCAAATCCTACTGATGTTAAACGGTCAGCAGAAATCCCTTTGGAGATCAGATAATCAACAACAGCTTTTGCACGACTGTTTGATAGTTTTTTATTGTAGTCGTCAGCTCCTTTAGAATCCGTGTGACCTGATATTTCAATTTTTAAAGTAGGAGCATCTACTTTTAATAAATTCGTTAACCGTTCCAATTCATTTGTGGATTCAGGACGCAAGGTTGCTTTATCGAAATCAAAGAAAATATTTTTCAAAATGATCTTGCTTCCAACCGTGATGTTTTTCAAAGCAACATCTTTTACAACTTCCTGATAAGCTGCAGTATTTGGAATGTCAAAGTTTTCGGAATGGAATAGGTAATTATCTTTTTTTACAGCGATACCATAATTTCTACCGGCAGGTAAGGATACCAAATATTTCCCTGTTGCACTGTTAGAAGTGAAGCTGGCGATTACCTCATTTTTTAAGTTGTCGACAATTTCAATCGTTGCTTCCAATGGCTGCTTCGTTAATTCATCTGTAATAACACCTTTTAAGATTGTAAGCTGAGCTTCTTTTATAGCCAATACCGGTGCAATAACAGTTTCTTTAACCGGTGCAGCCTGACTCGCTAATAAATTATCCTCGTTGTTTTGAACCATAGGTTTTTCCATTCCAAGAAAGGTAATCATATAAATATCTTTTTCACCATATCCATTTGCATTAAAAGATGCATAGTAACCATGTCTTCCACTTGCCGAAGTAACAAAGAAAACATCATCATCAGGTGTATTCACGGGGTAACCAATATTTTCGGGTTCGCTCCAGGTTTTTGTTTTGTCATCAAAAACAGATTTGAAAATATCATAACCACCCATACTTTTATGACCTTGTGAACTGAAATAAAGTGTTTTGCCATCAGGGTGAATAAAAACACCTTCTTCACCATATTGCGTATTTATGGTTGGTCCAAGGTTTACTGCTTTTCCCCACTTCCCTTTTTCATCCTTCGTTGAAATATATATATCTCTGTCGCCTAATCCTCCATCAGGTTTGTCAGAAACAAAGTAAACAGATTTTCCATCAGGGGTGTAACATGCGGAAGATTCGTGGTAAGAAGTGTTTATATTCTTATTCATATGGTCCGGCTTACTCCATTTATCACCTTTTAATTCCGATTCATAAAGGTCACCATTATTATTTCCAATATAGATCAGGAATTTTTGTCCATCAGCAGATAAACCCGAATTCGCATCATGGTTATCAGTATTGATAGGTGATCCCATATTTACAGCTGTTCCCCATTTGCCATCTTTTCTTGTAGAAATATAAATATCTTCATAAGGCTCATTTATTTCCGGGTCGATCTTGCCTCCTGTTGATGTCGGTCTTCTTGAAGTAAATAACATTACCGATTCATCGGCAGAAATAACAGGACCATAATCCGGATATTGAGAGTTGATCTCTGGTCCAACATTATCAAGGAATACACGGATTGGGTTTTTTACCAATTCTTTTCCGGTTAAGCATTGACTGATGTGAACATTAACATCGCCCATCAATAAAACCAATTCATCGCCCTTTAATGTTTGTTGAAATGTTTGGAATTCCTTTATTGCTTTATCCCATTGCATGTCCAAGTGATATGCTTTCCCCAATAAATAATGAACTTGCGGGTCAACAGCAGGATTTAATTGTAAAGCTTTTTCTAAAAATGGTATCGACTTTAATTTATAGTTTGAATATAAATAACACTTTCCTATCTTATAATTTAACAAAGCATTGTTTGGATTGAATTTGTTAGCAGCTAGATAGTAAGGATCTAATGCCTGTTTATAAAAAACAGTTGCCATAGCAAAAAGATCATCGCCTTTTTCAATGTTGTTTTTTGCTTCTTTCAAACCATCTTTATTGTCTTTGAAATTATCTTTTGTAAACTCGACATTTTGTGCCAATGCAGAACTTGAAAGAATTATTGAGAGAAGATAGATTAGTTTTTTCATTGTAATTGTAGGGTTCAATTTTATTAATTTTCCAATTTCAAGTTATATTATCTGCAGTCGCCAGTGTAATTTTTTGCTGACTCAACACCTAGGTCTGCCGACTTTTTCCAATCGGAACAAGCTCCGGCATTATCACGTAACATTTCTTTTGCAATTCCTCTGTTGAGGTAGGCATAACCATAAGTTGAATTTAATTGGATGGCTTTTGAGCAATCGTCAATGCTCCCCTTGTAATCTTTCAGCTTATATTTTGCTACAGCACGATTGTTAAATGCGAACGCATAATCCGCTTTTAATTGAATTGCTTTTGAAAAATCATCAATTGCTCCTTGGTAATCACCATTGTCTAATTTCGCACTACCGCGATTGTTGTAGGCAACATAATAATCTTTTTTCTGGTTGATCGCTTCTGTATAATCGCTGATAGCACCTTTAAAATCACCTTGTTTGCGTTTTGCGCTGGCCAGATTATTATAAGTAAATGCCATTTCCGAATTTGCAACCAAGGCTTTGTTGTAATCAGAAATTGCACCTTTAATATCATCCATTTGTCTTTTTGCGCTTCCTCTGTCATTATAGGCGTATGCATAATCAGGTTTAATAGCGATAGCTTTTGTGAAATCATCGATAGCTTCCTTGTATTCAGAGTTTTCAAATTTTATTCCACCACGATAATAGTATGCTTGTGCATAATCAGCTTTTAGTTCAACTGTTTTTGAATAGTCTGTAATAGCGCCATCTTTATTTCCAAGGGCGTATTTTGATTGTGCTCTGCTAAAATAACTATCGGCCGTTTGGCTGATGGTAAGCGCTTTATCAAAATCAGTGATCGCTCCGTTATAATCTTTCATTTCGAACTTGGTGGCACCTCTGTTGTAATAGGCCCTTTCGAAATCCGGTTTTAATGCAATTGCCTGATTGAAATCGTTTATCGCTCCGCTAAAATTTTTATTGGCGAAATTGGTGATCCCGCTATTATAAAATTTTTCAGCATCCTGTGATCCATCATCTAAAACTTTGGCTTTAACGATGCTATCGTTTTGGGAATATATTGTATTTTGAATTGCCAATGAGCAAAATAATACAAATAAAATTTTTTTGATCTTCATGGTTGTAATGAATTTAGAGTCTATAAATATAGACAAGTTTTTTGACACAAAAAAGGCGCATTATTTTTGAAAATTTAGTTAAAAACTAATTTCAT
>CANJPX010000098.1 GCA_947476185.1 Bacteroidota bacterium | reverse complement strand
TCCTTACCGATGACGGCCTGATCGTGGCCACCGACGGTGGCGACAACGGTATCGAGTACACCTCCGATCGCGATTGCGTGGTGAGTGCGGTACCCCTTCGTATGACCTCGGCCGGGCACAAGTTCATCGATGCACTTCGCAACGAAGAGGTATGGCCCCGGGTGCAGGCGTTGGCCAAGCAGTCCGGTATGTCGAGTTTGGCCTCGTTGCAGACGATGGCGTTCGCGATGCTTCAGGCGTGGATCGCTTCTAAGGCGGGGCTCTCGTGAACCTCTACGATCGTGCCCACGCGGAGTCGGACGACGAGTGTACTATCTGAGGGCATCGCGATCTACGTGCTCTCAAGTGTTGGCTCGTGGACTGGCGGGCTTGTCGTCTTGGTCGGCGACAACTAGGGGCGGACAGTGCGGCATCGACCGTGCGTCGCCCTGAAGGCCCTCCTTGCCTCCCATCTCGCAGCCAATTCCAGATATTGCCCGCGTCCGGCCCTCGTGGGCTGCGCGCCGTGAACTGCAATGAGCCCCGCCCGCTCCGTCAACTTCGCCTTCCTCGCCGCCCACGACGCCGTCCTGGACGAGTACGCCGCCGAGGCCGAAGGCGTGTTCCGCGAGCACCCCCGCCTGTGCGTCTCGAACCTCCGCACCCTCGCCGAGGCCCTGGCCAAGCACGCCGCCGCCTACGCGGGCGTCTACGTCATCGAGCGGGAGGAGCTTGGCCTCCTCCTCGGCCGACTCCGTGATCGCGGCGTGATCGACGGCCAGATCGGAACCATCTTCCGCACCCTCCGCGAAGCGGGCAACGAGGCCGTCCACGCGGGCACACCGGACCGACCGGCACGATCGTTCAAGCATGGTGACGCCCTCAAGCTCCTCCGGCTGGCCCGTGAGCTGGCCGTCTGGTTCCACCGCTCCTTCGGCGACAACGCCTTCAAGCCTGGTCCGTTCCTCCCGCCCCCCGACCCGAAGGCCGGGGACGACGGTGTCCACGAAGAGCTTGAGCGTCTTCGCAGCGAGGTCACGCGGCTGGGTGAGGTTCACGCCACGGCGGCCGAACAAGCCCGCCTGCGGGCCCAAGCGGAGGCGAAGGCGGTCGCGGCCTACGCCGACGTCGAGGCCGCCATGGCCCTCGCCGACGAGGCCTCCGCTCGTCTCGCCTCCGAACAGGCCGCGTTCGAGCGGAAGCTCGCCTCCGTGCAGGCCACGGCCATCGCCGCCGAGCCCACGGTCGCCGCTGCCGTGGTGCAGGCCGCCCAGACCGCCGCCGCCTCCGTCGACCTCGACGAGGCTGCCACCCGCACCCTCATCGACGCCCAGCTTCGAGAGGCCGGCTGGGAGGCCGACTCGCAGGCGCTCCGGTACGCCAGGGGTGCCCGACCCATCAAGGGTCGCAACCTCGCCATCGCAGAGTGGCCGACGGCCTCGGGCCCGGCCGACTACGCGTTGTTCGTCGGCTTCACGTTGATCGGCTTGGTCGAGGCGAAGAAGCGGTCTGTGGACGTGAGTTCCACCCTTGACCAAGCTCGTCGCTACTCCCGTGGGGTCAAGCTGGATGGGGATGCCGTGCTCCCTGGCGGCCCTTGGGGCGACGACAAGGTGCCTTTCATCTTCTCGACGAACGGCCGCCCATTCCTGCAGCAGCTCCGCACCAAGTCAGGCGTGTGGTTCCGCGACCTCCGGCGGGCCGAGAACGCGGCCCTGCCCCTCGTGGGGTGGAAGACCCCGGACGGGCTCGTGGAAGCCCTCAGAACGGACGTGGACGCGGCCCAAGAGGCTCTTGCCGTCGAGCCCACGGACTACCTGGGGCTCCGGGAGTACCAGGTCAAGGCGATCCGGGCGGTCGAGAAGGCCATCGCCGACGGTGACCGCGAAATGCTGGTGGCCATGGCCACCGGCACGGGCAAGACCCGCACGTGCATCGGCCTCGTGTACCGGCTCATCAAGACCCGCCGGTTCCGCCGTGTGTTGTTCCTCGTGGACCGAACGTCGCTCGGTGAGCAGGCAGCGGAGGCGTTCGAGGACGCGAAGCTGGAGAACTTCCAGTCGTTCGCGGACATCTACGACGTGAAGAAGCTCGGGGACGTGGAGCCCGACGCGGAGACCAAGCTCCACTTCGCCACCGTGCAGGGCATGGTCCGGCGGCTCGTCGCATCGGAGGCAGGCGACCACTCGCTCCCCATCGACGCCTATGACTGCATCGTGATCGACGAGAGCCATCGCGGCTACCACCTCGACCGCGAGATGTCGGAGGTCGAACTCGGGTTCCGATCCGAGGCCGACTACATCAGCAAGTACCGTCGTGTGCTCGACCATTTCGACGCCGTGAAGGTCGCGTTGACCGCGACGCCCGCGCTGCACACCGTCGAGATTTTCGGAGACCCCGTCTACGTCTACACGTACCGCGAGGCGGTGGTGGACGGGTTCCTAGTGGACCACGAGCCGCCGTACCTCATCGACACGAAGCTCTCGCGGGAGGGCATCACGCTCGCGTCGGACGTGCCGGTCACGGCGTACAACACGCGGACCGGGGACACGACGCTGTTCCGCCTTCCGGACGAGGTGAAGTTCGAGGTCGAGTCCTTCAACAAGGAGGTCATCACCGAGGCGTTCAACAAGGCGGTAGTGTCCAAGCTCGTCGAGGAGATCGATCCTTTCTCGCCGGGCAAGACGCTCATCTTCGCGGTGGACAACGCCCACGCCGACATGGTGGTCGACCTCCTCCGACAGGCCTACCGCGAGCAGTACGAGGACACGTTCACCGATGACCTCGTCCGCAAGATCACGGGCAGCGTCGATCGCCCGTCCCGTGTGATCCGCGAGTTCCGGAACGAGCGCAGCCCGAACATCGCCGTCACGGTGGACTTGCTCACCACCGGCATCGACGTGCCGAAGATCGTGAACCTCGTCTTCGTCCGCCGCGTGAACTCCCGCATCCTGTTCGACCAGATGCGTGGCCGGGCCACGAGGTTGTGCCCCGAGATCGGGAAGGAGGCGTTCCGCATCTACGATGCGGTCGGGGTGTTCTCCGCCCTGCAGGACTACTCGGACATGAAGCCCGTGGTGGTGAACCCTCGCCACCCGTTCGCGAAGCTCGTCGCCGAGTTGGCCACCGCTCCGAACGACGAGGCCCGTGAGCTGGTGCTCGACCAGCTCGTGGCCAAGCTCCAGCGGAAGAAGGGTCGTCTGAAGGGAGAGCGTCAGCAGGCCTTCGAGCACTTGTCGGGCGGCTCCGTCCGCGAGCTGTTGGACACCCTACGGCACGGCACGCCCGAGGCGGCGCTGGCGTGGTTCGCGGAGCACCCGGCACTCGCCTCGTGGCTCGACGAGAAGGTCTTTGAGGACCGGTGGGCCATCATCTCCGAGGAGGAGGATGGTGACGCCAAGATCGAGCAGGACTTCGAGGGCCAGACGCCCGAGGACTACCTCGAAGGCTTCCGTGCCTTCCTCGACGCCCACGGCAACGACCTCCCGGCTCTCACGGTGGTGATGACCCGTCCTCGCGAGCTGACCCGCAAGCAGCTCCGCGATCTCAAGCTCGCCCTCGATGCCGCCGGGTACGGCGAGAAGGCGTTGTCGGCGGCGTGGGCGAAGAAGACGAACCGCGAGGTGGCGGCGTCGATCATCGGATTCATCCGGCAGCAGGCTCTCGGGGATGCGTTGGTGCCCTACGGACAGCGGGTCGAGCGGGCGTTGGCGAAGGTGCTCGGCTCACGCACGTGGACGCGCCCGCAGCGGGAGTGGTTGGAGCGGATCGGGGCACAGCTTCGCGTCGAGCAGGTCGTGGATCGTGAGGCACTCGACGGTGGGGCGTTCAAGTCTCACGGCGGGTACAAGCGGCTGGACAAGGTCTTCGACGGAAGACTCGCCGAGGTGCTCGGTGAGCTTCATGAAGCAGTATGGGAGAGGACGGCATGAGCTACGGCAAGACGATCCGAATCTATCTGGCGGACGCATCGCCCACAGGCATTCGCCACGCAGAACTCGTGAACTGGACTGGGCAGGCGATCGTGTGCCCTCGGTCCCGCATTGGCGAACTTTCGAAGTGGGCGGAGAGTCAGCGCCCGGGGGTCTACTTCCTGTTCGGCGACGACGACGTCGGTTCGCTACCGAGGGTGTACATCGGTGAGGCGGAGAACGTGCTTCAACGGCTCCAGAACCACCTCGCGAACAAGGAGTTCTGGGGTCAGGTCGTGTTCTTTACGAGCAAGGACGAGAACCTGACCAAGTCCCACGTGAAGTACCTGGAAGCGCGGTTGGTCCAGATCGCGGGAGGCATCGGGCGCTGTAAGCTTGAGAATGGAAATGCCCCGAGCCTGCCGTCGATGCCCCGCTCGGATCGCGACGCGATGGAGGAGTTCCTTGAACCGCTTCGCGTACTCCTCGGCTCACTCGGATTCCTGACTCTTCAGCCGTTGCCCAACGCGTCTCACCCAAAGCCGCCAGGCTCAGACGCCGACACCCTGGCGGGCACGCCCATGTTCCTCAAGGTGCCCAAGCGTGGAGTCGACGCGAAGGGGGCGGTGACGGACGAGGGCTTCATGGTCTACGCGGGCTCTGTTGGGGCGGGGAAGGTGCGTGAGACCCTGTCGCCCGGGTGGCGGGCCCTTCGGGACGATTTGATCGCCGCCAACACCGTCAAGTTGGACGCGAAGGGCGTTCGGTTTGAGGGGGACGTCCTGTTCCAAAGTCCGTCTGCGGCCGCGTCGGTCCTGTGCGGTGGAGTGTGGGGTGGGCGAACTGCCTGGAAGAACGCCGCAGGGAAGAGCATCAACGATCTGGAGAAGGCGCTCGCCGAACACGGCGCACAAGACCTGCCGGTCGTCGACAGCGGTGCTGGCAACATCGATAACGATTTCGAGGACTCGGATTGAACACCAACGACATCGTCTCCAAGCTCTGGAACCTCTGCAACGTCCTCCGCGACGACGGGGTCACGTACCACCAGTACGTCACGGAGCTGACCTACCTCTTGTTCCTCAAGATGACGGCGGAGACCGGCACCGAGAGCCAGATCCCCGAGGGCTACCGGTGGGCGGACATCTCCGGCCGCGAAGGCATCGAGCAGCTCAACTTCTACCGAGCTCTGCTCGTCCACCTTGGCTCGCACGGGTCGAGCCGCGTGAAGGCGATCTTCGCGAACGCCAACACGGTGATCAAGCAGCCGAAGAACCTCGGCACGCTGGTCAAGAGCATCGACGACCTCGACTGGTACTCCATCGAACGTGAGCAGCTTGGCGATCTCTACGAAGGCCTCCTGGAGAAGAACGCCGCCGAGAAGAAGTCCGGTGCCGGGCAGTACTTCACCCCGCGTCCGTTGATCGAGACGATGGTGCGGGTCACGAAGCCGAGGCCCGGTGAGGTTGTGCAAGACCCCGCGTCTGGCACCGGCGGCTTCCTCATCGCGGCCGATCGCTTCGTCAAAGACGAGACCCACGGCCTCTTTGATCTTCCAGAACAGGTGGCGAACTTCCAGCGGTCGAAGGCCTTCGTGGGTGTCGAGCTGGTGCAGGATGCTCACCGCCTCGCTCTCATGAACATGATGCTCCACGACATCGACTCGGACGTCGTGCTCGGCGACACGCTCTCGCCCGACGGGGAGCGGCTCCCGAAGGCGGACGTGGTGCTCACCAACCCGCCGTTCGGCACCAAGAAGGGCGGCGGCACGCCGAGCCGGAACGACTTCACCTACATCACGTCCAACAAGCAGCTCGCGTTCCTCCAGCACATCTACCGGACGTTGAAGCCGGGCGGCCGGGCGGCCGTAGTGCTCCCGGACAACGTGCTGTTCGAGGAGAACACCGGCATCGACATCCGACGGGACCTGATGGAGAAGTGCGACCTGCACACCATCCTCCGTCTGCCTACCGGCATCTTCTACGCCCAGGGCGTGAAGACGAACGTGCTGTTCTTCACCCGTGGGGCGACGGACAAGGGGAACACGAAGGCGACGTGGGTCTATGACCTGCGGGCGAACATGCCGTCGTTCGGGAAGCGGACGCCTCTGACGCTCGCGCACTTCGAGCCTTTCATCGCGGCCTACGGGGCCGACCCGAAGGGGACCTCGCCACGCATCGACGAGGGTGAGGAGGGGCGGTTCCGGCGGTTCACGCGGGAGCAGCTCAAGGCACGTGGCGACAACCTAGACCTGGCTTGGTTGCGGGACGAGAACGCGGACCGCGTCGAGGACTTGCCCGAGCCCGACGAGTTGGCAGACACGATCCTCGAACGGCTTACGACGGCGATGGAGGAAATCGCTGCCCTCAAGGCCGCCTTGGGCGGCACCGGAGGTGCGGCGTGAGCGACGAACTTCCGCTTGGCTGGGCCACGGCATTGGTGGGCGATGTGGCTGAAGTGCGTCTGGGACGGCAACGCTCGCCCGACCGGCACTCTGGTCCGAACATGCGGAAGTACGTGCGAGCAGCAAACGTCACGTGGGACGGGTTCAGGGTCGATGATGTGAACGAGATGGACTTCACGCCCAGCGAGTTCGAAATCTTTCGCCTACGTGAAGGCGACATCTTGCTTGGTGAGGCGTCTGGCAGTGCGGCTGAGGTAGGGAAGTCTGCCATCTGGACCGGAGAAGTTCCGGAATGCTGCTTCCAGAACACGCTCATCCGGGTGCGGGCCCCCATTGCGCTTGTTCCGTACCTCCATCACCACTTCGTGCACGACGCACGGAGCGGTAGGTTCGCGAAGGCGTCACGCGGCATCGGCATCCATCACTTAGGAAGGGAAGCCATACAGGAGTGGGAGGTGAATCTGCCGCCGCTCCCCGAGCAACGCCGCATCGTCGACAAGCTCGACGACCTCCGGGCACGCAGCCGCAAGGCCCGGGAAGCCCTCCGCGAGGTGCCCGCCCTCCTCGACAAGCTCAAGCAGTCGGTCCTCGCCTCCGCCTTCCGGGGCGACCTCACGGCCGAGTGGCGGGCCGCCCACCCGGACGTGGAGCCCGCGTCCGTGCTGCTCGATCGCATTCGGGCCGAGCGGCGGAAGCGGTGGGAGGAGGCGAACCCGAGGAAGAAGTACGTCGAGCCGGAGCCGGTGGATGCGGATGGGTTGCCGGAGTTGCCGGAGGGGTGGTGTTGGTCAACCTTGGGCGAGGCCTTCGAGGTTTTCGTGGGTGCGACTCCTTCACGGCAGGAGCCATCATTCTGGGGCGGGACCGTCCCCTGGGTTTCGAGTGGTGAAGTCGCCTTCTGTCGGATCAAAGCGACACGGGAGTGCATCACCGAACGTGGGTTGCGCCACACGTCGACCAGCGTTCACCCTCCGGGCACCGTCCTGATCGGCATGATCGGCGAAGGTCGCACCCGTGGCCAGGTTGCGATCCTCGACATCGCCGCCTGCAACAATCAGAACTCCGCCGCGATCCGCGTTGACCGGAGTGGAGTGCGTCCAGAGTTCCTGTACCGATACATGGAGAGCCAGTACGAGAGGAGTCGGTCGTTGGGGTCCGGCAACAATCAGCCGGCCCTCAACAAGTCGCGTGTGCAGGCGATGTTCGTTCCGCTTGCTCCACTTGCTGAACAGCGAGAGGTGGTGGCTGTCCTCGAAGACACGTTTTCCGCATGGTCCGGACTGAGCGCAACTCGTGCCTCAGCAGCTTCGATGATCGACTCTCTCGACCAGTCCATCCTCGCCAAGGCGTTCCGAGGCGAACTCGTCCCCCAGGACCCGAACGACGAACCCGCCGAAGTGCTCCTCGCCCGCATCAAGGCGGAGGCAGGCGACGCCCAGCCGACGCGAGGTCGCGGTCGTCCTCCGAACAAGGCGAGCCGATGATTCCGAAGTCCGTCACCCGTGACCGTCTCCTCGACGCACTCCGTCACATCGATCGAGACGGTGTTCCCCGGGGCCGCGAGAGCCGGGGCTACGACCTCGTTCACGACGGTCGGAGCTACCCACCGAAGTACGTCGTCGCCCTGGCGATCGAGGCGGTCACCGGTCGGGCTGCGGACCTCGAAGCGTTCGGAGGCGGCGAGGAAACGAACACCTTCTTGCATGGGCACGGCTTCACCGTCGTCGCGAAGGGTGAGGCCCGTGCAACCGGGTCGTCATCGCCGCCTCGGCCCGTGGCCGAACCCACGACCAAGTCCACGACCGTCCGCGTGGCCCGGGTGTTCTTGAACCTCGGCGTCACGATGACCGACTTCCGGGCCAAGGCGAACGCGGGCGAGTTCGGCCGACTCGTTCAGGCTCAGTTTGATGCCGACCCGAAGGCGTACCGGGACCGCATAGTCCAGTTGATTCGACGCGGGCACGAAGCTGGTGCCGAAGTCGTCTTGCTCCCCGCGTGTGCCATGATCCACGGGCGACGGGGCATCACGCTCGCGTCCTACTCGGTGCCCGAGGTGCCGTTGGTCGTCTCGGGAGGCGGTGACCCGCACGAGTTCGCCGTGGTGATGCGGCACGGCGTGGTGGTGGAGCAGTTCGACGCGACGGACGTGCACTGGCTCGACGGCGGCCGGTTCTCGGTGATGACCGCGATCTCGTCGACGATCGGGAAGGTCAAGCTAGGTCCGAAGCACGTGGAGCCGGTCCGCTCGAAGGCGGCTCCGCCTGACGTGAACAAGCCGGTCCTCATCCTCGATGTCGGGCACGCCCAGTACGGCAGCCGGTACCTCTTCCAGACGTTGCGGTGCGTGGCTCGGGACGTGGAGATCAAGGTCGGCCAGTCGGCTGGGTTGGTGCTCTCCTCGTGGACGTGGTCCACGAAGGGCATCGGGGGCCTGTGGTGTCAGCCAGCGGAACGTGTCGAGAAGAGGCGGCGGCTCTCCGGATCGGAGGAGAACGACGTCCTCGACGTCATCGACGTAGACCTCGCGACGTGATCACCCTGCGCTGCGGCTCGAACCCCTCCTGAGGAGGGGTTGCTCGGCCGAACCCGAGTGCGGGCGTGAAGGGTGAAGGTGGACTCGTCGTGCGGGAAGTCGTCCAACTGTCCCCGGCTTCCGCGTACACGGGGATGGAGGCTCCCATGGCCCTCGACGAAGCCGACTTGATCCGGATCCGCAGCCAGCTCGATGCCGCGTTGGACGCCCTACTGGAGACGCGACTGGTCGTGGACCCGACGCCCCGCGAATGGGATGCCCCCCGGATGGCTCTCGCGGCCGAGCTTGTCGCGAACCCCGAGCAACGACGGCGGCGGACGATGGTCGACGCCATCCTTCGCGACCTCAGGGAGCACGTCCCGAGCACGCTCACCGACGACGTCTGGCTGCTGGATGCAGCTATCAGGGAGGCGGTTGCCCACGCGGCGGAAGTAGGGTGGTCGTGCGGCGTGGATACGCTGAACCCACGGAAGTCCGTGACCTCGGTCAACGCCTCCTGGGACTGATCTCCACCTGCCATCGGTCGGAGTCGAGTTCCCGGAAGCGAACGGCGAGCCCGACTCGGCTGGCCACGCTCTGGATGACCATCAGGGCGTACATCTGCCTGTCCTCGGAGAGGTTGAGCGTCGCGATCAACGCGGTCTCCGCTGCCCAGATCGCCTTGGAGATCGTGTGCGGCGGCGGCGGCTGCGCAGTCCACTCATCATGATCGCTCAGTCCAGCCCATCGTGATCGCGAATTCCAATCCATCGTGATCGCGGGAACTGGGGGTCGAAGATCCTCTTGGTTGGGGTTGCGGGGAACGGTAGCAGAGAAGGAGGGGCTCGTCGAAGTTGTCCCGGCACCCGCAGGGCACGAAGGACCGAGCGAAGCGAGGTCCGAAGTGCACAAGGGTGCCGGGACAACTTCGGGCCGCGGCGTGGTCAGGTCGTCGCCTCGTCGGCGCGTGGCGGCTCCGGCTTCCGACGCGAAGGACCCTTCAGCGCGATCCGGTGCGCCGTGTGCAGCACGCGATCGCAGATGGCGTCCGCCGTCGTCGCGTCCCCGATGTAGTCGTGCCACGCCGACGGCGGCAGCTGGCTTGTGATCACCGTCGACCGCACGCCGGTGCGATCCTCGAGCACCTCCAGCAGATCGTGGCGCGCAACAGCGTTCAGCGGACCGAGCCCCCAGTCGTCGAGCACCAGCACCTCGACCTTCGCCAGACGCTCCAGCAGGCGCGGCCACGTGCCGTCCGCGCGGGCCAGCGTCAGCTCCTCGTACAGCCGCGACGCGCGGCGGTAGAGCGCGCGGTGGCCCTTCCGGCACGCCTGCTGCGCCAGGGCGCACGCCAAGTAGCTCTTGCCCGTCCCCGTCGCGCCCGTGATCACGATCGCCTGGTGCTCCTGCACCCATCGGCACGTCATCAGCTGGCGGATCACCGACCGGTCAAGCTCGCGTCGCGCTGCGTAGTCGAGGTCCTCCAAGCAGGCGGTCGCGTACCGCAGCTTCGCGTCGGTCAGCAGTCGTGCGAGGCGGGTGTTCTCGCGCGCCAGCGTCTCCGCATCCATCAGCAGCCCGAGTCGCTCGTCGAACGACAGCGACCCGATCTCCGGATCACGCTGCTGCTCCTGCCACGCGGCGATCATCGTCGTCAGCTTCAGCGCCTTCATCTTCTCGATCGTCGGATCGTTCAGCATGTCGTCTCCTTGATCAGTGGTAGTAGGCGCCGCCGCGCACGTTCTCGTGGTCGGCGACGGGTTCGATGACATCGTCAGGAACGGCAAGAACGAGGCGATCGAGACCTGCCCGCAGGATGGTCTCGATGTGGCGGCTCGAACGACCGCCGGCCGCGAACGCGCGACGGCACGCGGCCTCGACACGCGTCGCGTCGTACGACTTCGCGAGGTGCCGGATCCCCAGACACGACCGGTAGCCCATCTCGGGATGCGGCCGATCGGCGAGGATCGCCTCGACCATCTGCCGCGTCTCGGGCCCGATCGTCTCGGCCCAGGTGATCAGCGTCGCGGGCGTCCACGCGAGGTGCTTGCGATGCGACACCGGCATGTGCGCGAGGTCGGTCGTGTGCCCGCCCTTCTCCCGGCTGCGGACGTGCGAGGCGATGCGCGTGCCACGCAAGATCACCTCGACCGTCGTAGCGGTCGCGCGCACCTCGACGCGATCGCGCACGTGGCGATGCGGCACCGAGTACGCGTGGTGGTCGACGAGCACGTGGTAGTCGAGCGACACCATCGCGTG
>CANJPX010000097.1 GCA_947476185.1 Bacteroidota bacterium | reverse complement strand
TGTTCTTTGATAAGCAGATTAGTCTGTAGCGAAATAGGATAGGCTTTGAGTTTTATTTTTAGATACCCAAGTTTGAGTGTCGTAAAAGTTGATATTAAAATTGGCTAGGTGTGGGTGATAGCCGTGCGGGCTTCTAATATTACTAAGCTTGCACGGCTTGCTTGGCATTTAAGTTCCCAAAGCAGTGGCAGTTGAAGGTAAGTATTGATAATACGCATTGGCGAGATCGTCCCAAGGAATGCAGCCACTCAGTTTTACCCAACGATTGTTTTTATTCATGCTTCGTTCAAAAGGCGTTTCAAATCCTTCTAAAGTAAGCTGAGTTTGGCTATGTATTCGTATCATAAGTGCACGGATTTTGTGAGGTGAAGCTCATTTTCTATGCACTAATTATAACATTTGTTAACTATATTATTAATACTATCAATAAGTTATTGTTTATGAGCGAACTCTAATTATCATGCTATTACTCTATATTCAAGGTATTAAAGTTCACTACAAGCTCATAACTAACATCACTTAGCTGGCTATTATCAGTATTTAGAGTATTTGGTATATATAAAGTCAATATGAGTAATGCCACTAAGAATTCGACATATCATCCTCCATTAATCATAGTATTTTAGCTGATTAATCCCTACCTGTGTTTTAGCTTCAAAAGCAATGTCAGCACTGATTTATCATCAGTTGCAATGAGATTCGTTTGTTAAAGCGATATAGTTTTCTGCATAAAAGGTTTAAATAATAGCAATTTATAAAAAAGTGAAATTTCACTAATGATTTTTAATAATCGACCGTTATTAATGTACCTTTTTATAAAAATATCAACTTGTTAATTTAAGTTCATTTTTTGGAACGATTGTTCCTGTATATGTGCCTTCATCGTAGATAGAAAATGCTCTTTTAACGGTGTACAGCTTAAATCTAAAGAGAGCTGGAACCGTAGTTCTCTAACAACAACAATAATAATTAATAGAGATGCCGATCATGAATCAAATCAATAATCCCATCGTAAACCTTCTCGTTATTGATCAAAAAGTCAACGACTGGCAGCGATTAGCCAGTAATATTAGCAGCGATACGGCGGTCTTAATTCTTGATCCATTTTCTGATGGCTTAACACAAATCAGCGATTATTTAACCAGCATGGCAGCCAAAGCTGGCGCTCCTGACTTTGTGCCGCTGCAAAGCATACAAATTTTGTCCCATGGTGATGTCGGCAGTTTGTTGTTAGGTTCACAGACACTAACGAGCAGCAACTTAACTCAATATAGCCATCAACTGGCCGTTATTGGCAATGCCTTGTCAGAAACGGGCGATATTTTATTATATGGCTGTAACGTGGCACAGGGTGTCGCTGGTGAAGCTTTTATCGCTGCATTGGCAAAAGCAACCGGGGCAGAGGTTGCCGCATCGAATAATTTAACGGGAGCGATTACTCAAGGTGGCGATTGGCTATTAGAGGCCAATACCGGCGTCATTGAGTCGAAAAGTGTTCTAGATGTCAGTAATACCACACGCTACGCTAATGTCTTAAAAACCTTACCGAGCACCTCTGATTTGCTCAATGCTTTTGGTAGTTACAACTCGCTAACCGATACCTTTACCATCTCAAGCCGCCATTTATTTCCAGGTATGTCAGCCTTAATGCAGGCGCCCTTTGAAGCGATTTTTGGACCGAATGACCTTGTTGTGCAGGGTGTAACGGTTGTTACATCGGATACCGATACTCGATTATCATTTAAATTGCCAAATCAACAATCATTAACATTCATTGTCGATAACGACATTATTGATAAGATGGCCTTTGGGCAAGATTACTTGCTAGCGCTGGATTACTTAATGACTAATGTGCCTAGCTTAGGCGATATTATTCAATTTTCGCTCTTTAATAACCTAGGATTAAGCGCCCTTGAATTTGTTTTAAGTACTGATGATGTTACTGTTACAAGCGGTGACGCGTCTAGGGGGCTTAATTTAATAGCCACCATTGATCTAACAAAAAGTTCTAGTCCCGTTTTTAGCTTTATACATAAACACATTGGTCTTAACAGTCTGGGTGTTTTTATTAATGTTAATGAAGAGGGGATGTCACTAACAGGCATCATCGATTTAAATACAAAAATAATAGGGGTTGATGGCTTTAGTATAAGGGTCAAACAATTAGCCTTATCAATAGCGACCACTCCTGATCTTGAGCTAACAACAACAGAATCTTATCAAATTGCCTTCAAGGGCTACGATCCTACCCAAAGCAATGAGCCTGAATTATTTGCAAGCAGTGGCCTTGTTTTTGAAGTTGAGTCCATGTCGATGTTTACCAACATTAGCACCAAAGACTTGACCAGTTGGAAAGATCCTTTTGGCTTTAAAGGCGGCGAAATGAGGCAACTCGCCTTAGAAGTAGGCGTAACTTATCTCGGAACTGGTTTTGATCATGTCGGTTTTATAGCTGATTTAAAGTTTATGACCTATAACTTCCGAATGGCCTGTGCTTTTGACATTAATGATCCTGATCATATCGCTTTTGAATTAACCGTCTACAATGAAATAAGCGCCACAACTTTAATAGATAGTTTGAAATCAGCGTTGCTTACCCCTGCGGCATTAAAGCTCTTGGGTCCGATGGGCGATTTATTAAAATTTTCTCCCGTAACCTTTATGTCCTTTGATAGTAATGGCGATGGCGTATTAGATCCTTTACTATCCTTTGTTCCTTTTGCAACATCAATCGCCGACACTAAGCTTAGTGAAGGTATGGGCATAAATGCTCAAGTTAAAATCTTTGGCGCGGTCGGAACACTGGCTTTTTATGTGAATCCTGATTTCACCGATATGTCAGGCAGCCTCAGGATTAAAAACTTACAACTCAGTAATATTTTATCGATCGGCGGGATCGAGCCAGACTCGGATTTAACGGCAAGCTTTCATATATCTGCCATTAGCAGTGATCAATATTTTAATGGTGATGGCAAAATTACCGTCTGTGGCTTTACCCTAGCCCAAGCCAAGTTTTCAATTACACCAACCCATGCAACAATAACGGATGCGCTTTTGGGTCTAGGTCCTTTAGCCTTCCATATTAACTACCTAGACGTAGATTTAGCCCGTCTAGACGCCAGTGGCAAAACAAGTATTACCCTGTTTAACAAAGTACTTACGGACACAAGCTTTAACCTGAGTAGCAACCATTTTGATGCCACGTTTATGCTTTTTGGTGCCTCAGCAACGGTAGCGCTAGATATTAATTATAATACCCATGCCGTTTCTGGAAGTATTTCCGTTGATCATTTAGCCATCAATGGCTTTTTAACCCTTAGTGGCATAGAGCCTGGCTCCGCTTTAAAACCCACTTTCGACAACGCCAACAACTCAATATCGGGTTCTGCTCGCATTGCTTTATTTGATTACACCTTAGCGAGTGCTCAATTTGACTTTAGTGAAACAGCGGTCAGCATAACCAACGCAACATTAGCACTGGTGCCGGGAGTTATATCACTCAAAATTAATAGCTTAGGCATAAATTTAGTGAATGGCACGTCCAGCGGCAATGCTGAAATGAGTTTATTTGGTCAGACTATTGCAAATACTGCGTTTAACATCAGCAACCATCATGTGGACTTTAATGCGGCTTTTGATTTAGGCGCTGTACATATCAGTGACGCTTTTGTCTGGGATAATGCAACACATGTCTTAGCAGGGACAGGAACCATACAAATTAATGGTACTACGCTAGCCAGTGCATCTTTTAGTTACACAGATGGCGGCGTAGTTAATATAAGAGGAAGTTTAGATCTTCATATTAAGGATATAGGTTCTGTCAGGGCATCGGTTTTAGCTATTTACGATCATGGTGATGTTAAAGTTACCGTAGAAGCCGGCTTAGGTGGCTTAGGTGATGTTCATTTAACGGTTAAAGCGGATAGTTTTTCAGCAGCCAATATTGCTGAAGATATCTATAATCACGCCGTTGCTGATTTAGGTGCCGTACCTGAATATTTAGCCAGTGCTATAGCTGGCGGCGTTACTGATCTTTTCCATTCGGGTGCTGTGAGCCTTGTAAAAGATCAAGTAACTGGGTTTGTTGGTGATGCCCTGGGGAAAGTTGGCAGCGCAATTTCGTCACTTATTGGCAAAAGCCATGAAACAAATCAAACCTATATTGGCGATGTTAATGATAATGTTTGGAATGGCAACGGCGGCAATGATCTTTTTTTTGGAAATGGAGGTAATGATAGCAGCTGCGGTCATCAAGGTAATGACGTTATGGATGGCGGTGCCGGTAATGATACCTTAACTGGTGGTAGTAATGAGGATGTCATAAATGGTGGTGATGGCAATGACCTTCTTTATGGTCAAGAAGGCTTGGATCTAATTTATGGTGGCCAAGGTAATGATACTATTTATGGTGATGATGGTGTTGCCGCCGGGCATAATGACACCATTTACGGTGGTGAGGGCAATGATGAACTCTATGGTGACTGGGGTAATGACACTATTTATGGTGATGGCGGCAATGACTTCTTAAATGGCGGTCTTGGTGCTGACCTCATGATCGGTGGTGCAGGAAATGACATCTACGTGGTAAATGACATCTACGATGCAGTGTCTGAAGCCTCAACGCTAGCAACTGAAATTGATTACGTTTACAGCGCTATTAACTATATCTTAGGCACTAACGTAGAGTATCTATGGTTGCAGGCTGGGGAGATTGGTCAGGGTAACACCCTTAATAATTACTTGACAGGCAATGCCTTGGCTAACAAGCTATATGGCAATGCAGGTAATGACACCTTAGATGGCGGTATTGGTGCCGATGAGCTCACCGGCGGTCTCGGTAATGACCTTTACATTGTAGATAATATCAGCGATAAAGTGATTGAAGCGTCAACGTCGGTGACTGAAATTGATACTGTTAACAGCCAAGTCAGCTACACCTTATCAGCTAATGTAGAAAATTTGAACTTAACGCAAACGCAAACATTGACAGGTACTGGTTGGGGTCAGAAGTGGGTGTGGGTGGACAATGCGCTTAATGGCACGGGTAACGAGCTTAATAACTACTTAACAGGCAATGCCGCTGTTAATACCCTTACTGGCGGAGCCGGTAACGATACCTTAGATGGCGGTGCTGGCGCTGATAATCTAATTGGTGGCACCGGAAATGACGTCTACGCGGTAGATAACATCGGCGATGTAGTCACTGAAACCTCAACGCTAGTAACTGAAATTGATCAAGTTAACAGTTCCTTTAGCTATACCTTAGGCGCTAACCTAGAAAACCTGAGCTTAATGGGAAGCGCCGCTATTAATGGTCTCGGTAACGCACTTGCTAATACTTTGGGCGGCAATGCGGCAGCTAATAGCTTAGATGGCGGAACTGGCGCTGATACGTTGATCGGTGACTTGGGTAATGATACCTACACGGTTGATAATATAGGCGATGTCGTTATAGAAACTTCAACCTTGTCGACTGAAATTGACCGCGTTAACAGCTCAGTGAGCTATACCTTGTCAGCTAATGTAGAACAGCTGACCTTGACTGGAAGCGCGACTATTAATGGCCTAGGTAACGCGCTTGCTAATACCTTGACCGGCAATGCTGGGGCTAATAGCTTAGACGGTGGTACTGGTGCTGATACGCTGATCGGTGGCTTAGGTAATGACAGCTACACTGTCGATAATATAGGCGATGTGGTCACTGAAACGTCAAGCTTGTCGACTGAGATTGATAGCGTTAACAGTAACATCACTTACACCTTGGGCGCTAATTTAGAAAATCTGACCTTAACGGGTTTCGGCGCCATTAACGGCATCGGTAACACACTGACTAATACCTTGACCGGCAATGCTGCCGCTAATAACTTAGATGGCGGTGCTGGAGCAGATACGCTGATCGGCGGCAGGGGTAATGACACTTATAGTGTAGATAACATCGGCGATGTCATCACTGAAACCTCAATGCTAGACACTGAAATTGATACTGTTAACAGCTCGGTCAGCTACACCTTGTCTGCCAATGTAGAAAAGCTGAGCTTAACGGGGGCAGCTACTATCAATGGCACGGGTAATGCACTTGACAATACTTTGCTTGGCAACAGCGCAGCTAATACCTTGAGTGGTGCAGCAGGCGATGATAGCTTAGATGGCGGTGCTGGCGCTGATACCCTAGTTGGTGGCTTAGGTAATGACATTTATATCGTCGATAACACCGGTGATGTCATTACTGAAGCCTCAACACTAGCGACTGAAATTGACAGCGTTAACAGCTCAGTGAGCTACACCTTGTCAGCCAATGTAGAAAAGCTGAGCTTAACGGGGGCCGCCGCTATCAATGGCACGGGTAATGAACTTGCTAATATCTTGACCGGCAATAGCGCAGCTAATACCCTAAATGGTGCAGCGGGCGATGATAGCTTAGATGGTGGTGCCGGTGCGGATACCTTGATCGGTGGTTTAGGTAATGACACTTATGCTGTGGATAACAGCTTAGATGTAGTCACTGAAACCTCAACACTAGTCACTGAAATCGATAGCGTTACTAGCTCAGTGACCTACACCTTGTCAGCTAATGTAGAAAATCTGAGCTTAACGGGGTCCGCCGCTATAAATGGCACGGGTAGCGAACTTGCTAATACTTTGCTTGGCAACAGCGCCGCTAATACCCTGAATGGTGCAGGAGGCGATGATAGCTTAGATGGCGGTGCTGGTGCGGATACCCTGATCGGTGGTTTGGGTAATGACAGTTACTCTGTTGATAATACGGGCGATGTGGTCACTGAAACCTCAAGCTTGTCGACTGAGATTGACAGCGTTAACAGTTCCATCACTTACACCTTGTTAGCCAATGTGGAAAATCTGACCTTAACCGGAAGCGATGCTATAAATGGCACGGGTAATGCGCTAGCTAACAGCTTAACAGGCAACGCTGAAGCTAATAGTTTAAACGGGGGTGCCGGTGCGGATACCCTGATCGGTGGCTTGGGTAGGGATATCTACACGGTGGATAACATCGGCGATGTCGTTACTGAAACCTCAACCTTGTCGACTGAGATTGACTGCGTTAATAGCTCTGTTACCTATACCTTGTCTGCCAATGTAGAAAATCTGATCTTAATAGGAGCCGCTGCTATTAATGGCAAAGGTAATATGCTTGCTAATACCTTGACCGGTAACAGCGCAGCTAATACGCTAAATGGTGAGCTTGGCGATGATACTTTAGATGGTGGTGCCGGTGCGGATACGCTGATCGGTGGCTTGGGTAATGACGACTACACAATCGATAACACAGGTGATGTAGTCACTGAAACCTCAAGCCTAGCCACTGAAATTGACAGCGTTAACAGCTCAGTCAGCTACACCTTGTCTGACTATGTAGAAAATCTAAGCTTAACGGGGGCCGCCGCTATCAATGGCACGGGTAATGCACTTGATAATATATTGACCGGCAACAGCGCAGCTAATACGCTGAATGGTGCAGAGGGCGATGATCTATTAGACGGTGGGACTGGTGCGGATACGCTGATCGGTGGTTTGGGCAATGATAGCTACACTGTCGATAACACTGGCGATGTAGTCACTGAGACCTCAACGCTACTCACTGAAATTGACAACGTTTATAGCTCAGCCAATTACACTTTGTCCGCTAATGTAGAAAAGCTGAGCTTAACGGGGGCCGCCGCTATAAATGGCACGGGTAATGAGCTTGCTAATATTTTGCTTGGCAACAGTGCAGTTAATACCCTAAATGGTGCAGCGGGCGATGATCTATTAGACGGTGGAGCCGGTGCTGATACCCTAATTGGTGGCTTGGGCAATGACAGCTACCTTGTCGATAACATCGGCGATGTCATCACTGAAACCTCAAGCCCAGACAGTGGAATTGACAGCGTTAACAGCTCAGTGAGCTACACCTTGTCAGACTATGTAGAAAATCTGACCTTAATCGGAGCCGCCGCGCTTAATGGAACAGGTAACGCACTTAATAATATCTTGACCGGCAACGCTGCAGATAATAGCTTAGACGGGGGGGCCGGTGCTGATACCCTGATCGGTGGCTTAGGTGGTGACAGCTACATTGTCGATAACATCGGCGATGTCGTTACTGAAACCTCAAGCTTGTCGACTGAGATTGACAGCGTTAATAGCTCAGTGAGCTACACCTTGTCAGACTATGTAGAAAATCTGACTTTAACAGGAAGCGCCGCTATTAATGGCACGGGTAATGCCCTAGCTAACAGCTTAACCGGCAACGCTGGGGCTAATAGTTTAGACGGCGGTGCCGGTGCTGATACCCTGATCGGTGGCTTAGGCAATGATAGCTACACCGTCGATAACACAGGCGATGTCGTTACTGAAACCTCAAGCTTGTCGACTGAGATTGACAGCGTTAACAGTTCAGTGAGCTACACCTTGTCTGACTATGTAGAAAATATGACCTTAACAGGAAGCGCCGCTATTAATGGCACGGGTAATGCGCTAGCTAACAGCTTGACCGGCAACGCTGCAGCTAATAGTTTAGATGGCGGTGTCGGCGCTGATACCCTGATCGGTGGCTTAGGCAATGATAGCTACACGGTGGATAACATCGGCGATGTCGTTACTGAAACTTCAAGCTTGTCGACTGAGATTGACAGCGTTAATAGCTCAGTCAGCTACTCCTTAACAGCCAATGTAGAAAATTTGAACTTAACGCAAACATTGACAGATATAGATCCTGGTAGGAATGAGAAGTGGGTGTGGGATAACATTGCGCTTAATGGTACAGGTAACGCACTTAATAATATCTTGACCGGCAACGCTGCAGCTAATAGCTTAAACGGAGGTGCCGGTGCTGATACCCTGATCGGTGGTTTGGGTAATGATAGTTACACCGTGGATGACATCGGCGATGTCGTCACTGAAACCTCAGCCAGGGCTAAAGAAATTGACAGCGTTAACAGTTCCATCACTTACACCTTGTCAGCCAATGTGGAAAATCTGACCTTAACGGGAAGCGCCGCGCTTAATGGTACTGGTAACGAGCTTGATAATATCTTGACTGGCAACGCTGGGGCTAATCGTTTAGACGGGGGGGCTGGCGCTGATACCCTGATCGGTGGTTTGGGTAATGATAGCTATACCGTGGATAACAGCGGCGATGTCGTTACTGAAACCTCAACCTTGTCGACTGAGATTGACAGCGTTAATAGTTCGATCGCTTACACCTTGGGCGATAATATAGAAAATCTGACCTTAACAGGAAGCGAGGCTATAAATGGCACGGGTAATGCGCTAGCTAACAGCTTAACGGGCAACGCTGAAGCTAATAGTTTAAACGGGGGTGCCGGTGCGGATACCCTGATCGGTGGCTTGGGTAGGGATATCTACACAGTGGATAACATCGGCGATGTCGTTACTGAAACCTCAACCTTGTCGACTGAGATTGACAGCGTTAATAGTTCCATCACTTACACTTTGTCAGCCAATGTAGAAAAGCTAATTTTAACGGGAAGCGCCGCGCTTAATGGTACAGGTAATAGCCTAGCGAACAGCTTAACCGGCAACGATGCAGCTAATAGCTTAGATGGTGGTGAAGGTGCTGATACCCTGATCGGTGGTCTAGGTAATGATAGCTATACCGTGGATAACAGCGGCGATGTCGTTACTGAAATCTCAACCTTGTCCACTGAGATTGACAGCGTTAATAGCTCAGTGAGTTTTAGCTTGGACGATAATATAGAAAATCTGACCTTAACCGGAAGCACTGCTATCAATGGCACGGGTAATAAGCTAGCTAACATCTTGACCGGCAACGCTGCAGCTAATAGCTTAGACGGGGGTGCCGGTGCTGATACGCTGATCGGTGGCTTAGGCAATGATAGCTACACCGTGGATAACAAACGCGATGTCGTCACTGAAACCTCAAGCCTAGCCACTGAGATTGACAGCGTTAACAGCTCAGTGACCTACACCTTGTCTGACTATCTAGAAAATATGACCTTAACAGGAAGCGCCGCTATTAATGGCACGGGTAATGCGCTAGCTAACAGCTTGACCGGCAACGCTGCAGATAATAGTTTAGATGGCGGTGTCGGCGCTGATACCCTGATCGGTGGTTTAGGTAATGATAGCTACATCGTCGATAATACAGGCGATGTGGTCACAGAGACCTCAACGCTAGTCAAAGAGATTGACAGCGTTTATAGCTCAGTGAGCTACACCTTGTCAGACTATGTAGAAAATCTGAGCTTAACGGGGCTCGAGGCTATTAATGGCACGGGTAATATGCTTAATAATACCCTGACCGGCAACAGCGCAGCTAATACCTTAAATGGTGGCGCGGGCAATGATAGCTTAGATGGCGGTACCGGTATGGACACGCTGATCGGTGGTTTAGGTAATGACAGTTACACCGTCGATAATACAGGCGATGTAGTCACTGAAACCTCAGCGCTAACGACTGAAATTGACAGCGTTAATAGTTCCATTAGCTATACCTTGGGAGCTAATGTAGAAAATTTGATCTTAAAGGGAACCGCTATCAATGGCACGGGTAATGAGCTAGCGAATACATTGATCGGCAATGAACTGAATAATACACTAAATGGTGGGGCGGGTAATGACCTATTAATAGGAGGTGCCGGCCAGGACATTCTAACTGGAGGTGCAGGTAATGATATTTTCGCCTTTATTGATTTGAATGACTTTGACAAAATTACTAATAAAGGTTCCTCCCCTGTTAGCACTGCTAGTCTTAGAGATAGCATTACTGACTTTGTTTCTGGACAAGATAAAATTGACTTATCAGCCCTTGACGCCGATGAAAAACGCACTGGAGATCAAGCTTTTGCTCTTATTACCACGGCTTTTAATGCTCCCGGTCAAATTAGTTACAGTAAAGGTATTATTTCAATTAATACCGATACAGATAGCGCTGCGGAATATGAGATTGAGCTTACAGGCGTTATTCCTAGTACATTATCGGCGACGGATTTTATCTTATAGTTTTATAGGGCCTAGCCTAAATTTTTCATAAGTCATCTTGTTCTTTGATAAGCAGATTAGTCTGTAGCGAAATAGGATAGGCTTTGAGTTTTATTTTTAGATACCCAAGTTTGAGTGTCGTAAAAGTTGAT
>CANJPX010000096.1 GCA_947476185.1 Bacteroidota bacterium | reverse complement strand
TTATCCTCGATCAGCGCTAATTGGTCAATTAGCCGATGCCTTCGAGACTGAGGTTCCCCCGGTTTTCCGTCTTCCAAGAGGTTGGGTTCATGCTACCAGTTTCTCTTTCTGTTGAGTAATAAGCCAGCCATCCAGAAACCGTGTTGGCGACTTATTATAGTGGCCCTGCTACTGGATCTTTTGCATCCTCCTCCTCCAAAAAATAACGTTAATTGTACGTCACCCTTGGAAGACTATTTATTGGGGAAGGCTTACCGCAGAGTTCCCCTAAGAATTCTTAATTAAAGAGCCTAATATTTATTGATTTTTGAAATTGGAAACTGTAATTCAAGTAGGATTTTGCAAGCTTTATCCAAAAATCTACCATCGCCATAGGGATTCTCAACTGGAATCTTAGACTGCCCCAATGGAAAGTTAGATTTAATAGCTTCTACAGCGTTTAGTAGTGAAGTTAAATTAAAGTCTGAATGAATTACGTTCATTCCATGCTCTCTAAATTTCTGCCTATCACCAACATTTACAACTGGCACTCCAATAGTGGGGGATTCAATAATACCAGAGGATGAATTTCCAACCATAAATTCACAGTAACGCATTGCTGCAAGATACATATCCATACCTAAAGTCGGTACGAAAATATATTTATCAGGGTTTTTATTTTGCAACCTTTTACACAAATTTAAATAGAATTCAAAACCAGGATCATGACATGGGGCCGTAATAAGAATCGTGTAATGGAGAACATCAAGAAATTGTTCAATAATCTCTGAGTTTATTTCGTTTTCCTCTAATGATATAGAGGTTTCAGGGTGAAAAGTGGCTAGCAAAAAAGGTGATGCTATGGAGTATCTAAGTAAGAATTCATCACGAGAAATAGATTTAGATGAAAAAATCTCATCTAGCTCAGGTGCACCAGTAACATAAATTCTACTAGAATCTTCATTAAGATTTTTAACTCGCTCTCCACATTCGACCGAAGCAACAAAATGAATTGCGCTTAATTTAGTGAGGGCATTTCTTATTTGCTCGTCAATTGCGCCTAGCGTTACATACCCCCCCCCAATATGAAGTATAGGAATTTGTTTTATTGAGGAAACTAGGGCAACTGAAAGCATTTCATATCGATCCCCAGGAATTATGACAAGATCAGCTTTGATTTCATCCAAATAATTAGAGAAATAGATTATTAACTCAGATATTTTTTTTTCATCCCCGCCCTCTACATAGGGCATTTGACATCCAATTGGAATATTTGTTTTCAATATTTCTGCGTAACTATCTCCGAATTGTTCATCGCTATGTCCAAAACCAACAAAAAGGGCAAATTCATAAGATTTATTATTCGATATCGCCTGATAAAAACCTCTTAATCTTCCAAATTCCGATCTTGCGGTCGTTATGCCTACAATTTTTTTTTTCATTTACAACACAATCTGCTCGTCTACTAAAAAATTTCGAGTAGCTTCTTTATTAATAATTAAATCCCAAAAAATTGGACTTAAACCATTTCCAGGTCTCTTAATGCCCAAATTATGCTCCCCGAAGAGTTCTCCTGTATTTATTTGTTTAGTCGCAACAATTGATTTTCGAACAATGTCAATATTTTTTAATTCGCTTGCAGAGGGTTTTTTAATTCCATCCCCTAATGCAACTTCAATGCGTCTTATGGATGCGACCATTGCTTCAAATTCTTCAGGTTCGGAGCTTGCTATATGATCTGGCCCAGGTAGCATTTTATCAAGAGTAATGTGTTTTTCAATCACGTGTGCCCCAAGAGAAACTGCAGCAATTGCAGCCTCAATACCCACCGTGTGATCAGAGTAACCAACCTTAATATTAAATGCATTTCTAATGGTGACAATTGCTCTCAAATTTGCGTCCTTCATTGGAGTTGGATACTCAGTATTGCAATGCAAGACAGTTATTTCGTCCATTAATAGCCCTCCGCCAATTAATACATTAAGGGCATTCTCCACTTCTCCAAGGGTGCACATCCCTGTTGATAAGAGCACTGGTTTTTTAAAAGAAGCAATTTTTCTGAGATATGGCAAGTTTGTAGCCTCACCAGAAGGAATTTTATATCTTTTTAACCCTAATGTTGAGATAAAGTCTGTGCCCTTAAATCCAAACGACGTTGTTAAAAACTCAATGTGTTTTTTTTCAGAATATTCCTTCAACTCTGTAAATACTTCAAAATCAAAATGTATTTTTTTTGCCATTTCTAGCTGAGTCTCATTATTAGTGTTTGCAGCTTTTTGATAATTAGCTAGATTTGCATAAGCGGTAAGATCCTCTTCGGGTAGGGCGGTTTGGAATTTCACTATATCGGCGCCACAGTCAACAGCTACATCTATCAATTCTTTCGCCATTGATACATTTTTATTGTGATTAACTCCAATTTCAGCAATTATCGTCGTATACATTCAGACACCTAAGGAAACACTGAATAAGTAGTGAATGGTTTTTTTGTCATATCGTCTTTTAAGTAACTCTGATTACAAGGAATAATGCGTTGAAACAAATGACACTGGCAATAATTAAAGGATTTGAAGTTCACAGTAGAGCAACGCGCTAGGTGGCGTTTCTGGCGCGTATGGAAATGTTTTTCCCGTGGGCTGCGTTCTGCGCGCTGATCGAACCGCATTACTCGAAGGTGGGGAATGAACGCCCGCTGGTGGATTTGGAACGGATACTTCGAATGTACTCCATCGCCAATTGATTGAACCTGGCTTACGACGCTTGTGAAGACGCTTTGTATGACATACTGGCATTCCGTGACTTCTGCGGGATTGACCTCGGGCGTGAGTGAGTATCCGATGCGACGACCCTGCTCAATTTCCGCCACTTGTTGCATGGGCGCCAGATTGGTGCATCGCTCCTTGCTAAGGTCGGGGAGCTTCTTCAGTCCAATGGAATGCAGCTCTCTTGCTGCCCTATTGAGGACGCTGCGCTGATTGCTGCACCTGCGTCCACCAAAATGCGAGAGTAAGCGCATGATCCGGAGATGTACCAGAGCAAGAAAGGTAATCAATGATACTTTGGAATGATGTCTTCTATTGGGTTGGATAGTCAGACTGGGCTGATACACAGCGCCAGTGTTACTCCTGGCAATGTGCATGACAGCCAGGAGTTGCCAGACCTCTTGCACGGTGGTGAGACTCGAGTCTACGGCGATAGCGCCTACCCGGGCTAGAATCATCGGATGATTCTCAAAACCATCGCACCCAACGCGAGGGATTTTATCAATAAGCGTTCGTACATGAATCGACCATTGACCAATGTAGACAAAGAGTGAAATCGTAAAAAATCGAGTGTGCGATCCAAGGTCGATCCGGCTGAGAACGCCAATAGAGTCTTCGCGATACTTGCTGTGATCAATCTGATTAAATGTGGAATACCCCTCATGGGACCGGTATGTCCAGCTTGAGCAGATTATATGGATATCCCTTACTTTTACCTTCAAAGTAGACTTCATAGTGATGAAATTTCCATTTGATTCACAGACTCAACTTGATCGCCTCGTTCTATTGCTGCATGCGGCTACTGAATCAGTGATGCCATAACTAAAATCATTTACGCAGGAAATACCTTATTGACCTTCGGCATTACTATTGAATTCTCTTTGATATCACGATGTACAACAGACCCAGAACCAATGATCACACCAGATCCCACGGTTATATTTTCTAGTATGATTACTCCTGAGCCAAGAAAACAATTATCACTAACCCAACTTGATCCGGCAACCATGCTCTTCGGGCTCATTATTACGTTAGTGGCTATTATTGCATCGTGTCCTAGAATAGCGCCAATATTCAGAATTGAAAACGCTCCGACTTTACAATTAATCGATAGCACTGCTGAATGACATATTACCGAGCCTTCGCCGACCTCTACTCCAGCCGAAATAATAGCATGCGGTGAAAATAAGGTTTGTATTGGGATCTCTAGCAATCGAATCTCTTCGATTATTCTCATACGCCTCATTAAGCTTACTCTATTAACCGCACTAATGCCCATTGCGACAATATCGAAATCATTCCTTCTTTTTGCAATGACTTCAAAATTGCCCCAATATGGCCACGGTGCTTTACAATCTTTTATATCGATATAACCACAGACAGAGAACCCATTAAGGTTTGCTATCTCCGCTACTTCACGCGCGAATCCACCCCCGCCAATTAATAATATTTTTTTCACAAATTTATACTTTCAATCTGGCAGCTAAGATTAGCGGTTAGAAGTCTCTACAACGAAGAGCCGCCATCAACTGTAATTGTTTGACCTGTTATTTTTGTTGCTTGTGAAGAGACTAAATAAACGATCGTATTGGCAACATCATCCACATTCACAAGACCGGTGGGAGATTTTTTTTTCAGGCACGCAACATATTTTTCATTATAGATATATGAATGAGCCCTAGTCATATCGGTATCCATCCAGCCTGGGGCTACGCCAACCACCCTTTTTGGAGCTAGCTCTTTGGCTAGCCCAGCCACCAGTGCCTCCCCGGCTGCTTTAGTGGCAGCATAAAGCACGATACCAGAATCTGGTCTTTTAGCAGAAATAGATGTAACAACACACATAACTGCATTTGTTAAGCTAAAATTCTGAGAAGCAAACAGGCCTGATACATTAACTAGGGAAGTGAAATTTGTTTCAATCACATTATGGATCTCACTCTCTTTCATGAGACGAACCGGCTTAATTAGCTGTACCCCTGCACAGAACACCACCGTAGATATTTTCCCAAACCTTCCAGTAGCCTCCTTAAAAGCTGATCTTAGAGTTTCAGATTTAATGACATCACAGAAAATGTGAGTCCCCTCAAATCCTTCCGCATCAAAATTAATACTTCTTCTAGATAAGCATGAAACGTTATAGTTCCGAGATAGTTTTTTTGCGCATGAGAGGCCAAGAGCCCCTGACGCTCCAATTATGATTGCATGAGGTTTTAGGATCTGCTCACTCATCAAGTATTTTCGATGCAAGGGATACCAATTCAGAAATTTTTTTCAATTTCAGCATCTTGTCTGTATCAATTGGTAGTTTAAGTTCATGTAAAAATCCCATAACCGACAGGATGCCTAAGGAATCCCACTCTTTAATAGTGTCAAGATCTTGGCTAAATAAGAGAGTTCCGTCGTGATCCAAAACTTCTGCTATTTTCTCTAGAAAAATTTCACGTTTCATATTATTCTTTCTGCAGGACGGTAGGGGGACAATAAATTTTATCGGTTTGAATCATGCAAGCACCCCAACTCAGCCCAATACCAAAACCAGCAAAAATACTTCTGATCTGACGCCGTTCGAAAACATGAGACAAAAATCCCGAAATTGTTCCCGGTATAGAGGCGGAATTCTGATTTCCATATATTGACTGCGTATCTTTTGGAAATTTAATATCGGGTATTTCACAGATTTTCTGAATGCTATTTAATATATACTTATTTGGTTGATGTAAGATGAAGTAGTCGATATCGTCTTTAGTAAAATTAGAAAAAGTTAATACTTCACTTAGCATACTCGGGACACGTTGAAGGGTAAAATTAAAAACTTGGGCCCCATCCATCTTAATATAGCAAGGCAAGTCTTTATCGAACTCATTGTATCTTACACCGCTATTGGGGATATAAAGCGCTCGCTCGCCAGATCCATCAGAATATAGCTGAAAAAAACTATCTTTCTTTCCAGAGTCTATTAATATTGCCGATCCTGCATCACCCATAATTGGAGCAATCGAATGGTCATCTGCCTTAACTAATCTACTTGCAACATCACCTACACATAAAAGAACCCGTTCAAGACCTGACTCAACCAAACTATAGGCGACACTCAAGCCATACACGAACCCACTGCAACCTAGACGCATATCAAAAGCCATGCATCTTTCTGATAACCCTAATCTATGCTGCAAGTTATTTGCAGAGGATGGCGAGGCATAATCAGGCGATTGGGTAACCATAATTAAAGCATCAACAGATTTAGCATCCAAATTTAGCGTCGCCAGGATATTCATTGCAGACTCAAAACATAAATCTGTTGTAGTTTGATTGCCAGATACAACATGTCGCGTATTCAAACTTAAAGTTTTAGCTAAGCGAAGTGCCTCTTTTTCAGAAAGGCCCATTGATTCTGCAGATTCCATAAATGAAATGGCCCTTCTGCCGACAGTTGTTACTATGGCCTTAATTTCAGGTTTGGAAAACTTAAAATTTGCACCGCACATATTCCTTTCTACCAGGGGTTTACTAGTGATGGTCATATTTTTCATTTACATATGAAACCCATGCGGACCACGTCAGAAATGGCGATTTACTTGCATCAAAAATTGTTTCGTCGGCTAGCGATATATGGCCACCCAATTTTATTTGTAGTAAATTTTCAGTCTCAATCAGAACGGCTACAATACTTAATGAATCCAATAAATCAAATAAATTAATTATTGGATGCATATCCATTTTCATATGCAGATCAGGGTATTGATCACTAGTGGCGGCTAAAAATGCTTCTTTTAGATATTGTTCGATTTCAGACATAACTAATCTTTGTAATAGGAATTACATTTTTGAGGGACGGGCCGTTGGCTAAGCGGTATTTTATTTCTCCACCTTCTTCTGACTTAATTGAAAATCCGTTGGATTCATAGAAGTTTTCAACCAATTTGTTTTTTTTGGTTCTAGTATATTGACCCTCCAATATAATGTTTTTATTTTCTATAATTAAAATATTTAACATAGTTGCCTCAATTTCTCGCCCTAAAGCACGACAGCTCATTAAAAAAGTATCGATCTTATTCTCTATAACAATACTTACGCCAATTATTCCCATATCACCATATTTATCAATGACCCTAAAATCATAAACTTTAGAAATTTCCATTAATTTTGTAATTTCAATTTCGCTATAGCGTTTAGTTGTTAGATTGAATTGATTAGTTTTATTAGTTAACTGAGATATTCTTGAAATTTCGGATCTTCTATTAATACCATATTCTAGTTTAATTTCTAGTGTTTTTAAGTAGTGCTCCAAACTAGTTGATTGAGATTGAGAACTTTTTCTTTTAACCTCACCTTCATACTGTTTAGATTTAGCTTGATCCTCTTTGGTCAATCTCCAAGCTTTAAGAGATTGTGCATTTGAGAGAATTTTTAATGCAGCATCGGGATTGCTTGATTCAAATTTATAGCAATTAACACCTTCTAAGTTATACCTGACCTCTTCAAGTTCAAATTCATTGTCATCAATGAAAATCATTGAATCAACACCCAAATTTAGCTCACCTGCAATTTCATATATGTTTAAACTCTTCGGGCTCCAATTTATCCTCATAGTGACGAAGTCAGTCAGCTTAAGTGGCATACTAATTTTTTCAAATGCTTCCAAAACGTCAGCTTTATTATTCTTGCTCACTAACACAAGTAACAATCCGCTCTCTTTAGCTGCCAGTAATTGTTCCTGAAATTTTCTGTGCACTATACCGGGATAGTTAGCGCTAACATCAATACCTGAAATCCCATCCTCCCCAATGATGCCTCCCCAAAGAGTATTATCCGCGTCAACAATAATGACTTTTTTTCGGGGCGAATAAATTTGTTCCAATACATCAAAATATTGTCTAGCAACTTCTACAATTAGATCTTTTTTATAGGGGGACTTGAATACAAAATCATTTTTAAAGCTTATAGAATGTTTATATCCACAATTTTTTATAGCCCAAGCGATATCAACCAATCTTACCTGCTGATGGCTTTGACAGAGCTCAATGAGCATTGAATTGATATGATTGATGGCTTTGAGCCAGGAAAAATAACTGATTCCAATTAAATCATAATGGTGAAATTCAACTGTATTAATAATTATCCATAATGAAGACTTCTCTAGGGTCGCCTTAATTGCAATAATGATACTTTCTGCCAATAAAATCACATCTTCTATTTTTTTTTCTTTGAAGAAGAATTCTGAAGAAAAATTAAGAATTAGCACTTGAGATTGATTTATTTCATCCAAAATCTGAAAGTGTTGATTCATATCACCAGCAACAAAAGTATATTTTGAATTGGAATATTTTGTAATTTCTCGAGCAATCGGCTCGAAACAAATATCGGATGTAAATTTAACTTCAATAATTTGACCGTTGATTGGCACGCGGATTCAAATATGAGGCGCAACGATTGACTTGAAGAATACCTGATTAGGTGTCGGGTATCCAAGCCTCTTTCTAGGTCGATTATTCAATCTCTCCATCGCCTTATCGATCTCCTTTTGCGCTATCGTTGTGTAGTTCCATTTTTTTTGGAAGTACTACCGTATGAATCTATTCGTATTCTCGTCCGTGCCGCGCTTCCATGACGAATAGGGGTGATCAAAGTAGAAATTAGCCTTCAACTTGCTGGCGATCTCCTCGTGCCCGGAGAATTCCTTGCTGTTGTCCGAAGTGATCGTGTGCACCTTCGTTCGGTGTGGTTTAAGCAGCCCGATCATCAATGGAGACCCTTTTGATTATCGTTACACGCCGCTCCACCTTGCCGTAACGATTCTTTCTTAACTTCTAGCTGCGCAGATTCTTCCACAGCAATCCGCCAGCTCGCTTGTTTGCCTAGACCCGCTTACACCCGTCTCTAGACTGATGGCGGCAGCCTGCTGAGGGCTCCACTGCTCCCTAGCAGACTGTCTTGTACAAATTGCCATGTCGCATCGTCTATCGCCCGAGCGTTGATAGAATAACGTTCCAGAGACTTGCTATGTGCCTGCTTCGGCCGGCATTCGTGCCGCCCACAGTTTCGTGACAACTCTCTACTGATGGTTGACTCGAATCGCTCCAACCCTTCAGCTATCTGGTATTATTTGTGTCCTGCCTTCTTAAGGGCGTAAATCTGGTATCGTTCTTCTCGGGTGACGTGTGTGTAGCTCATTTGTGTAATTTCGATTTGCCAGTCAAAGGGCACCGATGTTACCTCATCTCACCTACCCGACTTACGTTATTCAAAATGGTAATTCATCCTAGATGTCCGCCGCATAATGTTACTGCAAATTAGTTTTTTTTAATTCGGCGGCCATCCTACGAATTCGCTGAGTTCGTGAGTCCTTAAAAATTTGATCTTCATTGGCATGTAAAACCCAGTTTGATGTTCGCTTGCCACAAATTTCCCAGCGAGTTGTTGGTTCGTCTAGGGGTTGAATATGCACCTCAAGATACACGCGATCTTTTAAATTTTTACTTTGTGGCGACTCATGCCAGGTTGACGAATGCATGATCAATATATCCCCCGGTTCAGCATTCGGCGTAATCCTAGGATAATTTTTTGGCAATATTTTTTCATTTATTTCGCCTGCATCTCCAAGATATCCAAAGTGATGAGTTCCTGGCAGTAGAGTTAGCCCTCCATTATCCTCGTTACATTCAGTGAGTGCGATAAATAGTGAGTATTTTTCAAAACCACCAATTTGATAACCAGTATCTTGATGAAGAAAAACTTTTGAGAAATTTGTGGAGTCCTTTTTAACAATTCTTACAAAATCAGATCCCACTCTTCCTTCAAAAAATTTCGATGCAACCTCAAAAAAATCCTTATTAAATACAATTTTTTGCAATTCGTCAGCAGCGCCCAATTCAACCAATGTTAGGTGGTAATCATCCTTCTTGATCAATCCTGACGATAACAATTTTTTATAATTGGCATAATATTCACCAATAACGTTTTCGGGAATGGCATTTTTAAGAACGAAACATCCCAATTTCTTTAGCGCATTGAAGTCTACAGTCGTACCAATGTATTTTTTTGATTCAATATAAATAGCGAGATCACTAAATGGAGCCTGTATCATCAAGAGGTTCTTCCCTTTTAAAAGTTACACTAATTTTTTCAATTATACGAGATCATTTTCCTGATGATATCGACCATAATACTATTTGGATCTTTGGCACTCACTTTTATGAGTGATTTTGTTTGATCTGTATCAGATCTAGGTAATCTTGTGACAATAATATTGATGCCGTTAATACCATTTAATTCTTTACATAAGAATTCACCTTCTTTCTTCGCCTCAATATATTCTGCTAAATCAGGCGTTGGATTTTCTATTGCAATAGTTGAAGGGTAGTAAACGGGACCTTTAAATTTATAAGTATTCAACTGTCTTATCAAATCAGAAAACCCATTGACATATATTTTATAGAATTCACCATACTTTTCATTCTGAAAATTATTTGAACGCTTTCCAAAAATTTTAGGCGTTGGAAAATAATAAATTTGATTAAATTTATCTAGATTTTTTAGTGTATCTATATCCTGTGGCACAGTAACCTTAAATACGCTACAAGTCCTTCCGCCTCTGAGACAATCATTTTGGATTATTTTAGCCTCACTATAGCCATTTGAATACGTCAGGCTTACCTTCCCACCCCCAGCAGCTATTGATCTGGCAGTAGCTTCCCCCAGCCCTCTCGACCCACCAATAATTAATGCCCGTATACTATCGAACTCTTTTGGGTCAATTGACTCATTTAATTTCTCAAATGATGGCGTTATAGTCGCTTCAGGCGTTAAAAAGCATTTTACCTCACTAGCAATATTTGGGGAATGAATTTGTAGGGTGATCAAATCAAACCTATCATCAACTTTTTTTATCGTAAAAACAGATTCTATAGATCGCATATCAAGATTTATATTGGCCGATAAAATGAGAGAATTCAATCCTGGCATATGCATTCCCACAACCTCTGAAATCATAGCTATTTCAGCAGCCACCTCTACACCGTATACTACTGATAACTTCGGGTAGGTTGCCCTTGCTAATTCCTTATCCCCACGAAAATGTAATGCTTCCTTGCCAAATTTCAACCAACTCTTTTTATTGATGAATCTTGGGGCTGCAAGTGGGTGACGAGCAATGATACGGCCCTCTACTACTGCCGGCATTTCCCCGAACGCCAGCGTCATCATTGTTAGGGATATGTCACCGGATAAGATAGTTAGCTGTTTGTTATCGCTATTCCAATAACAAGTTATATTTTCATTAAGGTATATTGGCTTTATAAATTTTACTTTTATACTAGATGGCACTAAGCCTGTTTCCGCAATAAAGGAATCCATGGCCCACATAAGTCCATTGATACCATGAACTATGCATTGGCCTGCTATAGTTTTCCTTGCATACTTAGTATCAATATGTATTGGATTGGCGTCACCTGAAAATTTTGCAAAATCCAGTTGATCTGCTAGCGTAAAATTTCTTTGCCCAATGAGTATATTTTCACTTTTTTGCACTAATTGCCTCACGCGGGTTCAAATATGAAGCGCAACGCCTGACTTGAAGAATACCTGACTAGCTGTCTGGTATCCAAGTCTCTTTCTAGGTCGATTGTTCAATCTCTCCATCGCCATATTGATTTCCTGTTGCGTAATCGTTGTGAAGTCCCGATTTTTTGGGAAGTACTGC
>CANJPX010000095.1 GCA_947476185.1 Bacteroidota bacterium | reverse complement strand
ATTGAGATTTAAACAAAATTAATTATATTTGAATACAGAACACAATTCTATCCTTATGAAAAAAATATTTTTTTTAATTTTTTCTTTTTTTATCCTGTTTGAAGGTTTTTCTCAAGGAACAATGAAAGTCAGAAAATGGCGCTTTACTGAAAAAGATTCTCTTGAAAGAGGTCAAATGATGTTTGAGGAGGAAAATTATTTATTGGCGCTTCCTATTTTTGACAAATTACAACAAAATCATCCGAATGAATTATATTTAAAATATGTCACAGGAATTTGTGGATTGTACCGCAGTGATATGCATGAAAAAGCATTGGAATATCTGTCTATTGTTTATTCAAAAAATAAAAATGCTGCCGGTATAAAATATGACCTTGCACGTGCCTATCACTACAACAATAGATTTGATGAAGCACTTGCAATGCTAGATGATTTTTTAAAAGATAAAAAAAACACAGAAAAAGAAAGAAAGGAAGCCCAACAACTTATTGAATATTGTAATAACGCTAAGATTTTAGTTGCTGCACCAGTAGACGCCAAAATTGAAAACATCGGTGATATCGTGAACACTGTTGGTTCAGAATATGTTCCTGTAGTTTCTTCTGATGAAAGTGTAATGATATTGACATACACAGGAGATCAAAGCACAGGTGGAATTCAAAACGGATACAATCAACCGGATAGTTTCGGGATTTATTATGAAGATGTATTTATCACTCATAAAGAAAGTGACAATTGGGTAACTCCTTCAAGTATTGGCGCGAATATAAATACGAATGCACACGATGCGGCAATCGCAATTTCGAACGACGGTCAAAAATTATTTATTTTCAAAGATGATAGTTATGATGGTGGAGATATTTATATGAGTAAATTGGATAGTGCCAACTGGTCGGCTCCAGAAAAATTAAGAGGTGAAGTAAATACTGCAGCCTGGGAAGGAAGTGCTTCTTTAACTGCTGATGAAAAGACACTTTACTTTTCCAGTGAACGCCCCGGAGGCTTTGGGGGGAGAGACCTTTATAAAGCCAGTATAATGACTGACGGGGCCTGGGGAAACATTCAAAACCTCGGCAACACAGTAAATACGGCTCTTGATGATGATGCCCCTTTTATTCATCCTGACGGACATACATTGATATATAGCTCTCAAGGATTGAACAGTATGGGAAGTTATGATATTTTTCTTACAACATTTAATCAGGCAGATTCCACTTGGTCTACCCCTAAAAATTTAGGATACCCAATTAATACTCCTGATGATGACCGTTATTTTATTTTATCTAATGACGGAAAAAGAGGCTATTATGCTTCCGGAAAAAGCGGTGGATATGGTTTGCATGACATCTATGTTGTTGATATGCCGGATAATTTTGTTAAACCAAATGTAATAATGGTAAAAGGGATCACCACATTGGATGACAAACCGGTTGAAACAATTGTACAGGTAGACATGACTGATAACAATAAGTCATATCGTACTTTTAATTCTAATCCCGTTCAAGGAAATTACTTGGTGAATTTAATGACTGGTCACAATTACAAAATCACCTACCAATTAAAGGGATTTCCTGATCAAATAAAAAATATTGATGCTATGGTCATCAATGGATATTCAGAAAAAATCGTTGATATTAAATTTAGCACGAAAAGAGATACTATTAAAACGGACAGTATTGCAGTTATTGCAAAAATTGACAGCACAAAAAACACACCTGTAATTATTCCTGAGGTTGGAGATTTTTCAAAAGAAGGATTAGAATTTAAAGTTCAAATTGCCGCCTATAACCTTCCAAAAAACTATAAGTATAACCACTTGAAGGGATTAGGTAAAGTTGAAAAACTATTATTGGATGATGGCATAACTCGTTTTACAATTGGGGGATCATTTAATACATTGAACGAAGCGATCCAACATAAGAATAAAGTTGTCGGAGCCGGACAAAAAGATGCCTTCGTAACTGCTATTTATAAAGGTAAACGTGTGTATTTGGAAGATCTCGAAAAAATTGGATTGATACCAACTAATCCTAAATAAAAACTAGTTTACTCATTATTGAGAGAAAAAAAGGAGAAACATGTATGTTTCTCCTTTTTAGTATTACCCTTTTCTTTCTCTTCTTTCACCACCAAACCACTTTTTTTTTGGTTTAGTACTATTTGGTGAACCTGTTTTTGGACTATCAACTGTCTTTTTTTCAATGCGATTAGAATCATTTTTTCTAGGTGCATTTCCTTTCGGATGGTTTCTGCCCGGTAAATTCCCATTAGTAGAATGTCTCGGTGATGAATTTCGCTGTGGTTTAGGCGGAGCTTTTGTAACCGTATGATTTTTTAATTCATAAGCATGATCATCAATCACAGGTATTGTTTTCCCGATCAACTTTTGAATATCTCTTAAATATTCTTTTTCTTCCGCATCACAAAATGCAATCGCTATACCACTTGCTCCTGCTCTACCTGTTCGACCAATACGATGAACATAGGACTCAGGAACATTTGGCAATTCGTAATTGATGACATGTGTTAATTCATCAATATCAATTCCGCGAGCAGCAATATCAGTTGCAACCAATACTCTGGTTAATTTTGATTTGAAATTATTCAATGCATTCTGACGGGCATTCTGTGATTTATTACCATGAATAGCTTGCGCATTGATCCCATTTTTTGTGAGGTCCTTTGCTACTTTATCGGCACCATGCTTTGTTCTTGTAAAAACCAATACCCTCTCGATCTTTTTATCTTTCAAAAGATCGATCAATAGATTTTTTTTATTTTCCTTATCAACAAAATAGACCACCTGATTGATCGTATTCGCAGTTGAAGAAACAGGAGTTACTTCTACTTTAGAAGGATTTACCAAAATTGTATCCGCCAATTTAACGATTACAGGTGGCATGGTAGCAGAGAAAAATAAAGATTGACGTTTTGCAGGTAATTTCGCAATTACCTTTTTTACATCGTGTACAAATCCCATGTCTAACATCCTATCCGCTTCGTCAAGAACAAAGAACTGAATTTTTGAAATGTCAACATGACGTTGATTCATGAGATCGAGTAATCGGCCGGGGGTTGCAATAAGCACATCTATTCCCGCACGTAATGATTCTACTTGCGAATGCTGACTTACTCCTCCAAATATCACTTTGTAACGTAAATTTGTATTTCTGCCATAATTTGCAAAGCTCTCTCCGATCTGAATTGCTAATTCTCTTGTTGGAGTTAGAATCAAACTTCTGATTACCCGTTTTCCTTGTGCGAGATTTTTATCTTCACAAAGCAACTGAATTATAGGAATAGCAAAAGCAGCTGTTTTTCCAGTACCTGTTTGTGCACATCCAAGAAGGTCTTTTCTATTTAAGACCAAGGGGATTGCTTGTTTTTGAATTGGTGTTGGTATTGTGTATCCTTCTGTTTTTAAAGCCTTAAGGATCGGCTCAATTAAATTTAAATTTTCAAATGACATTATAAATTGTTATTAGTTTATAGACCGGATAAAATTATAGACATTACAAATCACCGGTCTGATGAAAAGCATTTCTTTTTTTACTGGTTAAACTTCTAATTTTTTGGGGTTTGATATTCCGAAAGCATTGAGAGAAGAAATATATCCTTATGGAAGAATATAATAACAATGAGTAGTTTAATTCATGTAATAGAGTACAAAGATAGTTATAATAAACGGATCTGTGCTTATTTATATTAATCGTACTCGTATTGATAACAATTAAAAATAGAAATAAACCGCTTCGTATCAGGCAATGACGCACCGATTAAGGTTCTATTCGTTTGATTTTTTTTTATAAAAATCATCTTTCTTAATAGCCATAAAATTTTCAGGATTAGGAATATTTTTAAAACCAAATCGCTCATAAAGAGAATGAGCATCTCTTGTCATTAGGCATATATTACGTAAGCCCTGTAATTGCTGATGTTTTAAGATGCATTCCATCAGCCATTTTGACAAACCATATCCACGTTCCTCTTCAATGATAAATACATCAGCCAAATATCCAAAGGTGGTGAGATCTGTAATTACACGCGCAAAACCAATTTGTTTATTTCCATTATAAAGACCAAAGCATAATGAGTTTTCTATTGCTTTTGTGACAATGGCAAGCGGAATACCTTCCGACCAATAAGAAGTGCTTAAAAAATTATGTATCACAGAAATATCCAGTCTGGATCTATCTGTACTGATGGAATAATTATCTCTAAAATATTCTTCTACCTGCATTTATTTTACCAAAAAGGAGATCGGCTTTCCAGTGCAACCACTTGGAAACTGGATATTAAGCATCATGGCTAAAGTGGCTGCAAGATCCGTAATATAAACCTGCTCCGTAGAACTTCCTTGTTTAATATTCCATCCGTAAAATAATAACGGAACATGTGTATCATAACTATATGGAGAGCCGTGGGTAGTTCCTGTGGGCATATAAGGTATGTATGAAGGCAAATAATTTACAAGAACATCACCTGAACGCTTCGCATTATAACCCTTTTGGATACAAGACCGGACACCTTCGGTAAACTGAGAATTATTCATCGTTGTAGCAGTAATAACTTCTGAGACCTGAGGGAATTTTTGGATAAATGCTGCAACATCCTCTTGCACTTGCGGTAAGTATAATTTTTTTGCATCAATTACAGAATGATTTAAAAACACTTGCTGATTCGAATACGAAAGCACTAATGAATCACCATACGTTTTTGTCAGATACATTTTTAATGAGTCAACCATTTTTTTCTCGTGAACATATCCTGCCGGAATTTTTAAGTCGGTCAAATAAGAAGGCACTTCAGATGCTGCGTGATCAGCAGTTAAGAAGACCAGGGCATTTCCTTTTCCCACTTGCAATTCAATCGCTTTCAATAATTCAGCAAGTTCTTTATCCAAACGAATATAGTCATCTTCTTGCTCAACAGAATTCGGACCATAGGAATGACCAATATAATCGGGAGAAGAAAAAGAAACTGCTAAAAAATCGGTGGCTGTTGATTTACCTAAATTTTCTTGTTTCAATGTTTCAATTGCGAAATCTTTTGTCAAGGTATTTCCAAAAGGTGTATTACGGATCATTCCAAAACCACCATTTTCTCGAGCTAATTTGGGCAAATCGTGAGGAAAAATCGGTTTTGTTTCTCCTTTTGCGATTGTCTCATATTTATTATCATCAGATAAGCTTTCAGTATATTGCTCAATTGGCAAAAGCGTATTCCATGGCTTACTCAAATACAATTTCGCTAATTCTTTCTTATTAAAATCCTGCACCCATTGTGGCAATGCAGTCATATAATAAGAACTTGAAATAAAACATCCATTACTTCCGTCAAACCAATAAGCAGCATTAGCGGTATGTCCGGCAGGAAGAATGGCACTTCTGTCTTTTAAGGCTATACCAATCACCTTTGATTTCATATTTGATGAGATCCTCAATTCATCAGTAATTGTTGTTGTAAGCAGATTTACAGGAGAACGCTTCCCTTCCTTTTCAACTGTTCCAACACTTGTTACGGAATTATCATCCACACAATAAACACTTTTCAATGTTGATTTATCAAACCAATCATTTGCAATAATGCCGTGAACAGCAGGTGTAGTTCCTGTGTAAATAGCAGCATGTCCTGGACCGGTATAGGTCGGAACATAATTGTAATTGGTATTTTTACAAAAGAAACCTTCGTTCACCAATTTTTTAAATCCATCATCTCCATATTTATCCCAAAAACGATAAATATAATCGTAACGCATTTGGTCAATGACAATACCTACCACTAACTTAGGTTTACCAAAAGCCTTCGTAACAGTTTTCGGTGTTTGTGCAAATAATGCAACTGCAAAACAATTTATTATAAGATAGAAAAGTATTTTTTTCATTTAGAAATATTTTACGATTATTAATTTATCAGATTTCTCCGCCAGGATCAAAATGATAAACGATTAAAATTCTTTTTCACTTTCAACACCAAACAATTTTCCTTTTTTCCAAAGTTTAAGATCCTGCTTGAGTGATTTACTATTGCGTTTTGTAAGCTCAGAGGGATCTAAATTAGTCAAATCGGGCTTACCTGCATTTACCCATGCTGTATACCAAAAATTCGCTGTTGCCTGAACGGAAGCGTGCATCTGCTTTTCGACCATTCCGTTTAACGCTGTATGGAAAGCTGTTGCATAATCATCAGAAAAAACAGATTGTCCGAATTTGTTTTTTATCACTTTACCAGCGGCATCTGTTTTATATATTTTGTCTTCTGTAAATTTCTTTTTGAGATCTCTATCAATGCTCAAAAGCGTGTCTTTCAATTTATTTGAATTCAAAATTATTTTCCAAAATTCAGCCTGAACATTTTCAATGTATTTCGCTTCCATTGTATTGTAATTGTATGCAGCTCCGAACATCTCTGGCAAACGTGATTCCCATAAGGAATGTATTCCTTTTTGATTGGTTTGCTGCCCATCATAATTTGCAGAGGTATGCAATGGCATGTGCGCATCTCCTATGTAATGTCCAAGATCTGCAGCAAGGAATAAAATTTCTGTTTTCTTTTTTTCTTTGAAAGATTTAGTAAGCTTTTCCATTAGGTCCTGTACATACCAATACAAAATTCCGTTTTGACTCAAAAACTTATCATCATATTTCTTTTTAGCTTCTTCCATTGTTTTAGGGATACTATCCAAAGAGCCATAATTTTCGAGATCAATAAAATGGCGTGGATTTTCGGCCTTATCATTTAAGGTATATTTTCTCAGATCTGGAACAGAAGCTTCTTGCGTAACAAAATCGATGTGGTTATAAAAAAAAGACTGCATAGGAACTGGCAAGGCAAATACCGCAGCCCGGTTAATATGCTCATGTCCGAATGCTCCCCATGAAATTAAAAAAACAGAAAAAGTAACAACACTAAAAATTAAAACAAATTTTCTCATTTTGGAATAGTATAAATTTAAATAATAAATGATCAAGCACTTTGCTTGGATAAAAAATAAATAAGGGCAACACAAACTGTAACACTTATCAAAATATTTGCAAGGGCATAAATAAAATTCCCGGAGCGCATCAGCTCAACTGTTTCATAACTGAATGTAGAAAAGGTGCTGAATCCTCCGCAGAAACCAACAATGATCAATGTGCGGATAGCAGGATTTACCTCCACTTTTTCAGAAAAAACGCCAACCATCAATGCTAAAATAATGCAGCTCAAAATATTTGAACACAAAGTTGCGATCGGGAAAGAAGACTTGAAATTAAATCTAACAATTTCAGCAACACCAAATCGCGCAAGGCTGCCTAATCCACCACCCAAAAAGACTAAAAAAACAGTATTCATCTTAAAAAATTAATACACAAATTTATGATTTATTTCTTACCCATTCGCTTATAGAGCCAAAGGTTCGCCTTCGCACAAATAAATGCTGAGCCGACCCCAACTATCGCTCCTGCCAATACATCACTTGGATAATGCACTCCAAGATCCATCCTTGAATATCCTACGGCACAAGCCCATAAATAGGATGGTGCGATTATATACCATTTTGGAAAAGCTAAACTCAAAGAAGTTGCTGTACTGAAAGCTGCAGAAGTATGTCCGGAAGGAAAGGACGGACTGCCACCACTACCCACCTTATTAATGAAAGAGTAGGAAGTAAATGGACGGGGACGATTCAAAGAATATTTCAGACCAAAAGTAACCGCAGAGGAAACTAACAAAGTAGCACCAATAAACAATCCTTTATTTTTCGTCAAACTATCTCCTTCATCTAATCCGCGACAGAAAACGGTAACCGGAACTAGAATAGAAATTGGGGTTGCGGAATTGCTGATATTTATAAATGTATTATCGAGATTTTTATTTCGCCCTAAATTAATTTTCCGCAATAGGTCAATGTCTGCATTTTGCGCAAATAGTATGGTAGGAAAAATTAATAAGAATAGGAGTGAAAATTTTATTTTCATTTTATTTTATTCCCTAACTGATAATCAGCTAACTGATAGATTTTAAAAACAACTATGCCTATTCCCATTCCCAAGATCGAACCTACAGCAACATCGGCAGGATAATGAACACCATTATATATTCTACTATAAGAAACGAATGCAGCCCAAATAAACAGGAGCAACCCGAAGTATGTTATCTTGTTCTTAAATAGCAAGGTTAAAAACATGGCGAGAGCAAAAGTATTTGCTGCATGAGAAGAAATAAACCCATATGTTCCTCCACAACCGTCATTCAAATGAACTTGAGCCTGCAATAATAAATTATGACAAGGACGGTATCTTAAAAATACATTTTTGAATGCATGAACAGAGATTTGATCAGATAGAACAATCAAAAGAATAGCAGCTAAAGCTACTAAAACAACTTTTTTTCCGAAATATCTGAAGACTAAATAAAAGAAGAAGATATAAAGTGGTATCCAAAAATATCTATGGCTTGCCCAAAACATTACCACATCAAAAAAGGCATTGTGTTTACTGTTAAGGAACAGGAACAACTGAGTATCGATCTCTTTTATGGAGTTGACAATTTCCATTCGGGAATTTGAAGTATTCGTTTTAAATTAAGCAGGCTTCATTCTATCCGAGCATTGTCAGTTTGAATAAGGAATGAAAAAATTATGAACGCTAATTAATAATCAAACACATTATCTTTAGCATTCAATTGTTTCCACAATTCATCTTTCAATTGAATAAGACCTTGTCCGGATTGTGACGAAAAATAAAGCACAGGCACCGTTTTCTTTTCTTTGAATCGTTTATTCATATCCTTCTTCATTTCATCCAACAACTCTTCATCCAGCATATCGCATTTTGAGATCGCTAAAATTCTTTTTTTATGAAGTAACTCAGGATTGAACTTATCCAGCTCATTCAGTAAGATCTTATATTCTTTGATGATGTCATCAGAATCAGCCGGCACTAAAAATAAAAGTGTAGAGTTTCTTTCAATATGACGTAAAAAACGTAATCCGATACCTTTTCCTTCACTTGCACCTTCAATGATTCCGGGAATATCTGCCATTACAAATGATTTATAATCACGGTACTCGATGATCCCTAAATTAGGAACAAGGGTGGTAAAAGGATAATTCGCAATTTCGGGTTTTGCAGCTGAAACAACTGATAACAAAGTAGATTTGCCGGCATTGGGAAAACCAACCAAACCAACATCGGCCAATACTTTTAATTCTAATATTTTCCATTCATCCCTTCCATCACCGCCAGGTTGGGCATAACGGGGAGTTTGATTCGTTGAAGATTTGAAATGGTCATTGCCTAAACCACCGCGGCCACCTGGGACAACAATTATTTCCTGCCCTTCTTCAGTGATCTCCCCTTCCACTTCGCCTGTTTCGGCATCACGGATAATTGTCCCCAAAGGAACATCTAATATTTCATCTTTGCCTTCCGCACCTGTCATTCGAGCACTACCGCCACTTCCACCGGGATCAGCAATAATGTGTTTACGATATTTCAAGTGAATAAGCGTCCAAAATTGCTTGTTCCCTTTTACAATTATATGTCCGCCTCTTCCGCCATCGCCACCATCGGGTCCACCTTTTGCAGTTAGTTTACTACGATGTAAATGCACCGACCCTGCACCACCTTTACCGGAGCGGCAACATATTTTCACATAATCAACAAAATTCGAATCCATTCTTTTATTGCCCTTCTATCACCTATTCACAAAAACTTATCTTTTTTTCTTTACTACTTTTTTAACAACTTTCTTTTTCGGAGCCGATTTTTTTGCTGCCTTTTTTACAACTTTCTTAGGAGCATTTTTTTTCACTACTTTCTTAATTACCTTTTTAACGACTTTTTTCGGAGCAGCTTTTTTAACACTCTTTTTTACAATTTTCTTAGTCACTTTTTTCGGAGCTGCTTTTTTTGCAACTTTCTTAACCACCTTTTTAGCAACTACTTTTTTCAGTACATTTTTCAGTACTTTTTTAACAACCTTTTTAGGAGCTGCTTTTTTTGCAACTTTCTTAATCACCTTTTTAGCTGCCTTTTTAGGAGCAACTTTTTTTACTGCTTTTTTCTTTTCAACTTTCTTTGCAACTACTTTCACAGGAGCTTTAGCAGCAGGCTTCACTTCTGTCTTTGCGACCACTTTTTTTGCAGGAGCAACTTTTGCCACAACAGGTCGAGCAGGTTTCGAAGCAGGTTTATCCTCGCTTTTTGAAACAAATATCTTTTCTACCGATGGTTGAAAATCAATCACTGATTTTGCTGAACGAGGATCGATCACATTGCACAATGCGGTAAAAATCTGGTCAATTGTTCCTATTCCATTTACTGATCTGAATTTCCCTTGTGCAGTATAATAACTTTTCAGAGGAGCTGTTTTATTGTTATACTCTTGAATACGGTTACGGATAACACCTTCATTCTGATCATCCGGGCGACCGCTTTCCATGCCTCTTAATAATAATCGTTTTGTCAATTCTGCATCACTTACTTCTAAAGCCAACATCATTGTTATGGAAGTATGTTTTTCAGCCAACAACCTGTCCAAGGCTTCTGCTTGCGCTTCTGTACGTGGAAAACCATCAAAAATAAATCCTTTTGCAGCCGGATTTTTATCTAATTTGGAACTTATCATTCCAATTACCACCTCATCAGGAACTAAAACACCTGCATTCATCAACATTTGAGCTTCCAAGCCCAACTGCGTTCCTGCAGCAATTTCGCTTCTCAAGATATCACCTGTAGAAAGGTGGATCAATTGATATTTAGCAATTAATTTTTCCGATTGAGTTCCTTTACCTGCACCTGGAGGTCCGAAAAGTACAATATTTAACATGGTTTGAGGGTTTTAAGGGTTTTTGTGAAACTTGTTTTAGAATTGCGAGTGAAAATTATTTTTTATCGTTTTCATAATCCAACACATATATATCCTCCAAATTACGTCCTAATCCTTTATAATCTAAACCATACCCAACAATAAAATCATTCGGTATCACTATTGCAACATAGTCAAGTGGAACAGTTTTCGTGTATGCTTCCGGTTTAAACAACAATGTTGCGACTTTTAATTCAGCTACACCCATGGTATTTAATTCATTCCATATATTCTCTATCGTATTTCCCGTATCAACTATATCTTCAACAATTACAACCGTTCTTCCCTTAATATCCTCATTTATTCCTATCAACTGCTTCATACTGCCTGTTGATTGAGTGCCTTCATATGAAGCTACTTTTACAAAAGAAATCTCACATTCGATGTTTATTTTCTTCATCAAGTCGGCAGCAAACATAAATGAACCGTTAAGCACAGCCAGAAACAAAGGCTTTTTCCCTTTGAGATCTTTATTAATCTGTTTTGCAACATCAGCAACTGCTTTTTGAATTTCAGCAGAACTTATCTTCGTTTTAAATGTGTGATCATGAATTACTATACTGCTCATAAAAAAAGGCTATTGAAGCCCAAAAATAAACAAAAATACCTGAGATTATACCTGAAAACTTTATTTTATTCTTCCCATATAAAAAGCTACTTTTACTTTTATAAATTCAAAAAAACTCTTTT
>CANJPX010000094.1 GCA_947476185.1 Bacteroidota bacterium | reverse complement strand
TCAAAAACTAAAAATCATTGTACTAAAACAGTATGATTAAACTAAAAATGGTGGGGGCTCTTTCGTCCGATCTTGAGGGGGCTCTTTGCTCCGGTCAAGTGGGGGCTGTTTCAAGCGATCTTGAGGGGGCTGTTTGGCTGAAATTTCCACATAACTGACAGCATAATTATTTGTTGAAGTAATAAGCACCACATATCTTCCATTCTCTTTGTGATTCTCAATATTTACAACAGCCTTTTGAAGAATGTCTTTCAGCAATACACCTTTGAAATTGTTTATTTTCTTCTTGTTTTCACCGCTTTGACAAACCAATTGAAGTTCACCACCTTCAAACACATTCATTTTTTTTAATGAATCAACAGTAATGGTTAATGGATGTTTTACTTCACCAGTTAAGGTGATTTCTTTAGTTAGTTCACCATCTTTAGAACACATTGCTGCGGAACTCTCTTGTTTCTTTTCAATTACATCTTGCTTTTTGCTTTCTCCACAAGAAAAAAATAAAGAGAAACTAAGCAGTGATAAATATATTTTTGATTTCATAATTAATGATTAAAGAATCTAAGTGTTACAAAAAAGTTTCTGCCTTCTTCAGGATAACCTTCACTAAGGCTGTAATTGATATCAAAAATATTATTCACGCCAGCATCAAGGCTAAAGTATTTCCATATTTTACATGATATTGATCCATTTACTAAAGTGAATTTGCCTGTTGTTGTGCCGTAACTTGTGCTGTATCGAGATGAATTATATTCCGTACTTACAATCAGTTTTAAAATTTTAATTGGACTATATTGTGCAAATCCAAAAATTTTATTTTCAGGAACATCCGTGAAACGAATTGTGTTGTCGGTTAAATTATGTCGTTCAATATGCGTGTAATTAGCTCCGACAAGTAAACTTTTGAATACATCATAATTTACTTGTGCTTCTGCACCTTCATACTCTGCCTTGCCAAAATTCTGCATTTGCGATTTACCCGGTTGAACATTGCTTACGTTAAGTATCGCATCAGTCAAATGACTATAAAACAAAGCCGTTTGAAGTGTTACTTTTTTTAAGAAAGTACCATTGTAGTTTATTTCGTAATTATCAACAGTTTCAGGTTTTAAGTCAGGGTTTGGGATTGCAGTTCCCATTTTATAGGAATAACGGTCTTTAATAGTAGCAAATCTTGTTTTATGTGAAGCGGTTGCGCCAATTTTATGATTGTCTTTCACGTAATAGAATAATCCTAACTGACCATTATAAGCCCCGCTTGTTCCTGCTTTTGCAAAATCAAAAACAGTTTTTGTAGAACTTGTATAATCTTCGGCTTTTATGTTTGTTCTTGCATCATAACTAACTCCTGGAATAATTAATAGTTTACTTGTTAGTCTGTAAATATCTTCCAGACCAATGGAAACAGTATTGTCCTCAAAATGTCGAACAGGTTCATTTAAGTTGTTTTCTCTATGAATATCTTCCTTGTAATGAACTGCTAATTTTAAATTGTTTTTAGGAATTATGGTAGTCCCGTATTCGATGCTGCCACCATAAGTATAGTCGTTATACCAACTTTGAAAAGCAAAAGGTTTAGTTTGCTTTGTATAAGTATTATCATCAAAACTGTATAATGAGTTTTTAAAAATATCGTAATAGAATCTTGTTTTGATATAATTTTTGCTATTCAGATTTGTGTTTGACAGAAAGTAATAGCTTTCCTTATTCCAATAAGGCCATTGCCAAAAGCGAGGTTTAGTAAGCAAAGAATTTTTTATATCCGTTCCACAATAAACAGGAGTTCCTTTTTGTCCTTGCTGATTGATGTAGCCAACAACATACTCGTGTTTTTCGTTTGGTGTCCAACCTAACTTGAAACTTATTTTTTGATCGGTGCGGTAGGAGTTATCTCTTTCTTTTCCGTTTTCATTTTTAGTTGAATCATATTTTGCCGACATCGTATAGGAATCACGATGTAAATATGAATAACCACCTTGCAGATAAAATTTACCAAGATTAGAGCCGATATTTATGTTTCCTTTATAGCCGTTAGTATTAATTATCCCAAACGCTCCATCGTATTCTAACTTTTTAATTGGCTTTCTTGAAATTAAGTTGATTGCGCCCCCAAGTGAATTTGCTCCATAAATAATAGAGGAGAATCCTTTTGATACATCAATTGCTGAAAGATCGAAGGTTGTAAACCGTGCTAAATCCACATACCCGTCATACGGAACGTAAACAGGTATTCCGTCCATATAAACTGGAACCTGTCGTAAATCAAATCCTCTAACAGTAATCATGGATTCATTTCTTGCTCCCATTTCTGTTAGAGTTATTCCTGAAATCATATTTAAAGCTTTGGAAACTTCCATTTTATTCTGTGATTCCATTGTGGCAGTGGTCACTCTATTAAAGGCATCCTTATTCTTATCGGATGTTATTTCAACTTCACCTAACTTGAAAATTTTAGATGCCTTTGTAGAATCGGAATTTGTTTTGGGAATGGAATCATGTTGCTGCGAAAAACTAAGCAAGGGTGCTAAGGCGAACGATAGTAATGTTGTTATTTTCATAGTTGTTTAATTATAACGATATGTTTTATTATGAATATCGTATGTTAAAAAAAATCAAAAATTAATTATCATTAGTTGGATGTACTCATTACAAATTGTTTGATAAAACTCAATCGCTATGCTTTGTAATGTATAGCGACTTATAAAAAAAATCAGAATTTTAATTTCTCTGCCTCTTTAATAGCAAAGGCATTTACTTTATTTTCTAAAGTATGAAATGCTTTAATAGCCCTTTCTCCTGCTTCTGTTACAATTGTTCCTCCTCCACTTTTTCCACCTAACTGTTTTTCCACCAATGGTAATTTAGAAAATTCATTCATTTCTTCTACCATTTGCCAAGCCTGACGATACGACATTTTCATCTGTTTGGCAGCACCTGAGATGGAGCCAGTATCCTTTATTCTTTCGAGTAATTCAATGCGACCTTTACCTAATACTTTATTTTCACCTGAATAAAACCAGATCCGTAATTTAATATTGTGGTTTTCGTTTTTTGCCATCAGTATGTTTATAATAACATGGCGCAAAGTAGTAAAATCATTGTAGTGCAAAAAATGACTTTAATCATGTTAAATTTAGAGTGGATAAAAAAGATACATTTTGATGTATTTTGCTAACGAACATAAAAACGCCTACACCTACTTATATAACAATACCTTAATACAATCCATCCACAGATAAATATCTCTCGCCAGTATCATAATTGAAAGTTAGTACTCTAGAACCTTTTGGAATATCAATTATTTTTTTTGCTACCGCAGCTAATGAAGCCCCTGTTGAAATTCCAACAAATATCCCCTCTTCTTTTGCAATTCGTCTGGCATAATCAAATGCTTCTTCTCTTTCTACTTGGATTATTCCATTCAAGATATTCTTATTTAAAATGGTAGGTATAAAACCTGCTCCGATCCCCTGCAATGGATGAGGCCCGGGTGCGCCACCACTTAGCACAGGCGATAAAACAGGCTCTACTGCAAAAATTTTAATCTTTGGAAACTGCTCTTTCAATACTTCAGAAACACCTGTAATGTGACCTCCCGTCCCTACACCAGTGATTAAGTAATCGAGTCCTTCAGGGAAACTTTTTATTATTTCCAATGCGGTTGTTTTTCGATGAATTTCTGCATTCGCCTTATTATCAAATTGCTGAGGAACCCATGAATTGGGAGTGGATTGTGCTAATTCATTTGCTTTTTCTATTGCTCCTTTCATTCCTTTTTCACGTGGTGTTAAAACAAAAGAAGCGCCATAAACTTCCATTAGCTTCCTGCGTTCAATACTCATTGATTCCGGCATTACCAAAGTTAGTTTATATCCCTTAACTGCCGCTACCAGAGCCAGCCCAATACCTGTATTGCCAGATGTTGGTTCGATTATTACACTATTTTTATTTAGGATACCTTGCTTTTCAGCATCTTCAATCATCGCTAATGCAATTCGATCTTTAATGCTATTACCGGGATTATTTCTTTCAAGTTTGATCCAAACTTCATGGCTGTTACCAAATAGTTTGTTAATTCGAACATGAGGTGTATTACCTATGGTTGCTAAAATGTTTTGGTATTTCATTTCTTTAATTGTTAGAATTGTTAAATAATAAAATTGATTGGTTCGTCAAAAGGAATATTACTCTTAATTTTTATTTCGCTCTTATGAAACACAACTGAATTTGGAGGTACACTACTAGTTAGCCAAACGTTACCTCCAATAATACTTGCGGAACCGATTGTTGTGCCCCCTCCAAGTATAGTTGCATTACCATATATAATTACATCATCTTCAATAGTGGGATGACGCTTTAAGGCTGCGTTCTCCTTTGCGACATTTAATGCACCAAGTGTAACTCCCTGATATATCTTTACGCGATTACCTATCACAGCCGTTTCACCAATAACGATTCCCGTTCCATGATCAATTGCGAAATGATTGCCAATTTGAGCTCCGGGATGTATATCAATACCTGTTTTACTATGAGCTCTTTCAGAAAATAATCTTGAAAGAAATGTTAAATTATTTTGCCATAATAAATGTGAGACACGGTGAACAACAATTGCGTAAAAACCGGGATAAACATGAAGTACTTCATCCAGGGAATGAGCTGCGGGGTCAAACTCCAGGATAGCGTTCGCATCAAGAATAGCGTTCGAATAGATAGAAGGTAATTTCACAAATAACTCTGAACTTATTTTAATTGCATCATCCTCACTGCTTTCTCCTGTCAATAGTAAATCAAAAAAAAGGGCTTTGAGTTCCTGAAACTCAATGGTGAGTTCTTCTACCGATTTATCTTTAACTGCTCCGGAAACAAACAGTAGGTTGTATAGAAGATCGATAAAATCATCTGCTAAAAATTTATCAGGAAAAACAGAATGTTTATGTCTGCTTTTTTCAAATATTTCGATTACTAAATTATTCATTTGTTCCTTTATTTATTATTTCTAAAAACGAAAAATATTTTTAAACTCGTTTATATTCGTTGCTTTTACATATTTATTGCACAAGTAAAAAGGTCTAAAACAGCTATTAATTATGCATTTAAAAATCATCAGGACTAATACTTTCACTTGCATTATTTTTTAATCCGTGGCAAATATACTTATTATAACTATATGTCCTATCGAATTAGTATAGTATTGAAAATTGGCGAATTATTCTTCTAATTGATTTCTTTATGAATAGAAGAAACGATCGTTACTAAAAAGCAGGCATAATTTTATGAATTCGCTTTTTAAAAATAATTAATAGTCCTAAAAAAGTCTTCATGAATTACCATGCTTTAATTTATGTAATACTGGCATTAAAGTGGGAGCATATGAAAAATTGAGGTGATATTAATCTGACATCAAATATTAAATAATGATTGCAGTATAATATCTGAAAAAACAGTAATTTTACCTATCATGATGTCAATGAAATGTAAATATGCTATAAAAGCACTTGTTAGGCTTGGTCAGAGTTATGATCAAGGTTATTTGCTGATCAAGGATATTGCTGAAGATGAAACTATTCCCAAAAAATTCCTAGAGCAAATATTGTTGACATTAAAACGTGCAGGATATGTGGGGAGCCATCAAGGAAATAAAGGTGGTTATTATTTAGCAAAACCACCTAAACAAATTAATGTCGCTGATATATACCGTTTATTTGATGGCGCAATTGCATTGGTTCCCTGTGCTGCTGTAAAATATTATGAAAAATGTGACGATTGCAAGAATGAAGTGCAATGCGTTATTCGCAGAGAATTTATGAAAATTAAGGAGCAAACCCGTCAGGTGATGAAAAAAACAACTATACAATCCTTTTTAAACCCACCGAAAAAGAAAAAATAATATTTTTTATATCTCAATGCTACCAAAACGATAGAATTAGTATATTTGAAAAATATTTTTTAAATATAACATGAATTCTAATTCGAAGCGACTAATATTTGGAGGATTAATACTTTCCTTTTTCGTTTATTCATATTTCGTATATACCTCGGGAACGGATAACGATAAAGGAGTTCATCTGATAAATGAACAATCAAAAAGAGGCAAACTGCTTTTTCAAAATTACAATTGTACCGCCTGTCATCAGATTTATGGTTTAGGTGGTTATATGGGGCCAGACATAACCAATGTGATTTCTGCAAAGAATAAAGGGCCTGTATATGCAAAAGCATTTCTTCAGGGTGGAACTCCAAGAATGCCAAACTTCCATTTGAATGAAAAGGAAATTGATGAACTCATTGCTTACCTCACTTATATTGATAAAACAGGGATTTCACCAATAATAGATTTTAAAATTAATTATGATGGAACAGTTGGTCAAAAATGAAAAAAAAAAAAAGGAGATAGGGATTGTATTTATTTTACTTGCCTTAATTAGCCTTATTGGAGGTGTGTTTTTTGGAAGTATAAGTGCATTACAATTTATCATCCCCGATTTTCTGAATAGTATCCCTTTCGTTAAGAGTCGCCCTTTGCATGTATCGCTTGTGGTGGCATGGATATTTTTAAGCTCTATTGGTGGCATATATTATTATTTGCCTCGTTATTGTAATCTTCCACTGTTTTCCAATAAATTACCAAGGATACATTTTTGGATATTTCTTTTCACTGGAGTAATCATTTTGACATGTTACATTATTGGAAAATTTGGCGGACGTGAATACTGGGAATTCCCACCAATATTAGCTATTCCAATTTTTATTTCTTGGATTTTGTTTGGATTCAATTATTTCAAAACTGTATTTAAAAAAGTTGGGCAATGGCCTGTTTATTTATGGATGTGGGGAACAGGAATTTTCTTTTTTCTCTTTACTTTCTCCGAATCCTACTTATGGCTTTTCCCTTATTTCAGAGACAACATAGTTCGAGACATTACTGTTCAATGGAAAGCATACGGTGCCTTAGTAGGCTCATGGAATATGCTGGTGTACGGCACGGCAATTTTTGTGATGGAACGAGTAAAAGGAGATGAAAGTGTCGCTAAATCAAAGTTGTCTTATCTAATGTATTTTTTAGGTTTTACAAATCTATTATTTGGTTGGGCACATCATATTTATATAGTTCCAAGTGCTCCTTGGATAAGATATTTCGCATATTTCATTAGTATGACGGAGTTATTAATTCTCGGAAAGATCATTTGGAATTGGAAAAACAGCCTTTCAGAGGCAAAAAAAGATTTTCACATTATCTCCTACAGATTTATTGTTGCCTCAGATATATGGGTTATGCTAAACCTTGCCTTGGCGCTCGTAATTTCTGTGCCTGCAATAAATATTTTCACCCACGGCACACATATTACAGTTGCCCATGCAATGGGTAGCACCATTGGGATTAATACTATGATATTACTTGCCTCCTGTTTTTTCTTAATTGGCGATATTACTAAGCATCAATTTCAATTACAACATAGAAAAATTATTAAAAGTGGTTTTTGGATTACAAATATTTTCTTAATGATATTTTGGCTATCACTCTTATTTGCCGGTGCAGAAAAGGGGAAGCTGATAGTTGAGGACAAGTTAAGTTTTCAGGAAATAATGCAAAATATTTCTCCTTATTTGACTGTCTTTACAATTTCAGGAATAGGAATGTTTATCGGGCTTTTGATGGTAATCTTCCCTGCACTTAAGGCAATTAAGACATATTTATTAAACTAATAATATCAATATCATCAGCAAGTTTGGTTTTATAATAGATAACAGGTCATGCATTGGTTGTCATGCATGTACGATCGCATGCAAAAGCGAGCACAATGTTCCTGTTGGTGTAAATAGGACTTGGGTAAAATATATTGAAGACGGTATATTTCCGAACTCAACACGCTCCTTTTCTGTGATGCGATGTAATCATTGCAGTAATGCGCCATGTGTTACCATGTGTCCCGTAACAGCTTTGTACAAAAGAGAAGATGGAATTGTTGATTTTGACAATGACCGTTGTATAGGTTGCAAATCATGCACACAGGCTTGTCCGTATGATGCATTGTATATTGATCCAGTTTCAAATACTGCCGCAAAATGTAATTACTGTTCTCATCGCATTGATAATGGGCTTCTACCTTCATGTGTTGTTGCTTGTCCGGAGCAAGCTATTATTGCAGGAGATGTACTAAATAAAAATTCAAAGATCGCTCAATTACTTTCTTCACAAAAAGTAAGAGTTCGAAAACCTGAAAAAGGTACCGCTCCAAACTTATTTTACATTGATGCAAAGGCCGAGTCTTTAGAGCCAACTTTAACTAATAAGCAGAATTATGTTTGGAGTTCGCAAGATTCAGGGGTAGGTCTGAATAAGAATAAAAAAATTGAACCATTTGAAAATAATTTAGGAAAAGCAAAACGCACCTATGATGTTCCCGATAAAGGAATTATGTGGGGCAATGAAGTAGTTGGTTATCTATTAACAAAAGCAATTGCAGCAGGATTGGTATTAATTATGACCGGATTAGTTTTATCAGGAGCTGCAATTAAAATACAAGAAATACTTTATTGCAGTATCATTTCTCTTGTTTTTATTGCTTTAACCGGCGGGTTGTTAGTTAAAGACCTCACCCAGCCAAAGCGATTCTTATACATCATTTTTCGCCCACAATTTAAATCATGGTTAGCAAGGGGAACTTATATTATTATTGGTTTCAGCATAGCGCTTTTGATTTTAATTTTTGTTTGTTTATTCGGCAATGAATCTACTGCAAAAAACATTGTGATACTCACATCACCCATTGCCATTATCACCGCTATTTATACTGCATTTCTTTTTGCACAAGCTAAAGGGAGAGCTTTCTGGAATAATAAAATGTCGATTTTCTTCATGTTGCTACACGCTGTCATTTTGGGAAGTATCGTAATTGCTTTTATTATTTCTTTTAATTTGAAACAGGAATATAATATCCTTGAATGGATGCATGGACTTAATTTAATTGTAACGCTCTGGTTATTTAAAGGAAGCAAAGTATTAGAATCAAAAATAGTTTCAGATATGATATTAAAAGGGAAATATAAATTTCATTTCTGGGGCTTGGTAATTCTTGTGGGAAACATTCTACCTGTTTTGTTGCTTCATTTTTGTCGAGCCAATTCAATAACTAATTTCGCTTCGATTTTTATATTAACAGGTATCTGTATATCTAATTATCTTTTTATTAAAGTACCACAATTAATCCCTTTAAGCTAATGGAAGACAAAAGATCATTCATCGAAAAAGCCGCAGAGTCGCTTGGTTTTATAAAAAAACTTGATCGTTTTAAAGGAGAGTCATTAGCAGAATTTACTGATGGGATACCAAAATTAACCGAACCGGGTGATCTTGCAAATTTTCCTCCACCGGAACAATGGAATAATTGGATCGAATACGATGCGACTGAATTACCTAATAAAATAAAAAAAACATATTCAATTATACCTACTACTTGTTTTAATTGTGAGGCAGCTTGTGGCTTATTGGCATATGTTGACAAGGAAAAACAAAGCATTCGTAAATTCGAAGGAAATCCTTATCATCCTGCAAGCAGAGGGAAAACATGTGCAAAAGGCCCGGCAACCATCAACCAAATAAATGATAGTGACAGAATCCTTTATCCAATGAAACAAGTTGGTAAGCGTGGAGAAGGAAAATGGGAACGAGTAAGTTGGGATGAAGCATTAGAAGATATTGGTTCTCGGATTGGAAAAGCAATAAGAGAAAAAAGAAATAATGAAATTGCTTACCATGTTGGTCGTCCGGGCAATGAAGGGTATATGAACAGAGTACTAAATGCTTGGGGTGTGGATGGCCATAACAGTCATACCAATATTTGCTCAGCAGGAGCTCGCTTTGGATATAGCATATGGCATGGCTCTGATCGCCCTTCGCCTGATTATGCCAATGCAAAATTTATTTTATTAATGAGTGCACATCTGGAAGCAGGGCATTATTTTAATCCGCATTCACAACGAATCATTGAAGCAAAGCTAAAAGGTGCAAAATTGTGCGTGATTGACCCAAGATTAAGTAATACCGCAGCACGTGCAGATTATTGGCTTCCAACTTTCCCCGGGACAGAAGCCGCTTTGTTTCTTGCTTTGGCGAAAATTATTCTTGATGAAAATTTATATAACCGTGAATTTCTTGAAAATTGGGTGAATTGGCAGGATTATCTAAAAAATAAAAACCCCAATGTAGTTCCATTATTCATTGATTTTATTGCTGCAATAAAAGAAGAATACAAGTCATATACACCTGAATTCGCTGCTGCTGAATGTGGAATTGATGCTGCTATCATTCCTGAAATTGCAAGAGAAATAGGAAAGGCAGGAACTCAATTCGCTTGTCATAGCTGGCGAAGTGCGGCATCAGGAAATTTAGGTGGTTGGCAAACAACCCGTTCTTTACACTTCTTAAGTGTATTGGTAGGAGCAGTTGGAACAGAAGGCGGAACATTACCAAATGATTGGAATAAATTTAAACCAACTTTTCACGATACACCACCTGCTCATAAACATTGGAATGAGTTGCATTATCCGGACGAATACCCATTGGCGCATTATGAAATGAGTAACATATTGCCCTATATGCTGAAAGAAGGCCGTGGAAAATTAGATGTGTATTTTACTCGTGTTTTTAATCCTGTCTGGACATATCCTGATGGATTTTCATGGATGGAAATGTTGCAGGATACAAATAAAGTCGGATTACACATTGCACTAACACCAACTTGGAGCGAGACCGCATTTTTTGCCGATTATGTTCTTCCAATGGGACATGCAAGTGAAAGGCATGACTTAAATAGTTATGAAACACATCAGGCAATGTGGATAGCTTTTCGTCAGCCAATAATGCGTGAGTATCTAAGACGTGAGGGAAAGGAAGTTAAATTAACCTATGAAGCAAACATAGGAGAAGTGTGGGAAGAAGATGAATTTTTTATTGAACTCTCCTGGAGAATTGATCCTGATGGATCTTTGGGAATTCGCAAACATTTTGAATCACCTCACAAACCTGGAGAAAAATTAACAGTGGATGAATATTACGCGCATATTTTTAATAATGTACCGGGCTTACGTGAAAAAGCTAAACAGGAAAATTTATCTGCACTGGACTTTATGAAAAAGTATGGCGCATTTGAAGTGAAGCAAACGGTTATTAATCAACACATGACAGAAGTTCCTGCTGATAAAGGAATAGAGGTTCAAGGAAAATATCGGCAGGGGTTTCCAACACCATCACGCAAACAGGAATTTTTTTCCAAAACGATGCTGGATTGGAAATGGAATGAACACACTATTCCGGGATATATTAAATCCCATGTGTATTGGAAAGGGTTGGATAATACAAAAGGTGAATTTCCTTTAGTGCCTACTTTCCGTTTACCAACCATGATCCATTCCCGTTCGGGAAATGCAAAATGGCTTGTAGAAATTTCCAATCGAAATCCAATTTGGATAAACACAATTGATGCAGATCGTTTGGGAATACAAACAAATGATTTGGTAAAAATAAATACTGAAATCGGCTATTTTGTTGACAAGGTTTGGGTTACGGAATCTATTCGTCCGGGGGTAATTGCTTGTTCACACCATTTAGGACGATGGAGAAGAGATCAAGATCCGTTGGCTAATCGTTGGGTAATGAATACCATTAATATTCAGGAAAAAGAATCC
>CANJPX010000093.1 GCA_947476185.1 Bacteroidota bacterium | reverse complement strand
TCCTACCAAACAACACTTAATGGAATTAGCCAATTATTTCAAAATAAAAAATGCAAGTGCTATTATTGATCAGGTTCAAGCGGTAATGTATAATTGGAAAGATTATGCTAAACAATGCAAAGTAAGCACTGATTCTAAAAATAGAATACAAAAAGTGATTGGCAAGAAATCTTAATTGAGTTTATAGATTTTGATTCAAATTAAATCTTAACCTGCACTGTAGTTTTCGCAACGAGAGACCCCACTTGACCGCCACTTTTTGACCCCTCCGTTAAATAGGTAAAAGCACTTTGAAATCAATAGTTTTAGGATATATTTGCAGGGGTTTATTTTTTTTCGGTCAAGTAGGGTCTCTCGTTCCGGAATTTTCAAACCATGTTTAAACCAGCTAAAACAAAAAAGCCTCTCAATCTCTTGAAAGGCCTTTCTTTATTAGTGTGGGAACTACTGGGTTCGAACCAGTGACCCTCTGCTTGTAAGGCATAATATACACTATTTGTTTATTCCACTTTTTACCCCTCAATCCTTTGCAAATATACATATTTTACTGATATTACTATATTCTTATTATTTGTTTGTTATTTGTTTATTTTGTGCAAATTAGTGCAAATATTGTGCAAATCTGTATATTTGCACAAACATTATAAACAATGAAATATTTAACATCAATAGTATTAGACACCCGTAGACCTAAAGGGAACGGGTTATATCCCGTAAAATTGAGGGTTTACTCTACTCAATTACAAGTAAAAAAAATGTATGCTACTAAATATGACTTAAGCGAAAATGACTTTGAAAGCATTTGGCTAACAGTTAAGCCCCGAAACGAACACAAAGAAACAAGGAATGAATTAAGGGCTATTGAATTAAGAGCAAATGAAGTTTGTAAGAAATTACAACCATTTTCTTTTGATGAATTTGAAAAAAGGTTTCTGCAGAAAGCTGGGGACAATACTAATATAGTATATCATTATACTGAATTGATAAGTAAGCTAAAAGCAAATAATAGCCATAGCACTGCAAGTAACTACCATTTAAGTTTAAAATCATTTAAAGATTTCATTAAACACAATAAAGGTATAGAGCCGACTAAAATTAATTTCTTTGATATTACTAAAGACTGGTTGCAGGATTATGAAAACTACATGATTAATGATTTAGACCTTAGTAGAACTACTGTTTCAATGTATGTTAGAACCCTAAGAACTGTATTTAACAATGCCATAAAACTAAAAGACATTGATGCTGACTATTACCCGTTTGGCAAAGATAAATACCAACCCCCTACTGTAAAAAGTGTAAAGAAAGCATTATCAAAAGCAGATTTAAAAAAGCTATTTGATGCAAAACCACTTACCCCCGAACAAGAAAAGGCAAAAGATTTTTGGTTTTTTAGTTATGCTTGTAATGGAATGAATATAAAAGATATTGCACTGCTTAAACATAGCGATCTGAAAGGGGACACTATTGTATTTTATAGAGCAAAAACCATACACACTGCCAAAACTGATTTGCGCCCCGTTACTGTTTACCTTAATGAATACAGTAAAGGAATAATAAATAAGTATAGCATTGCAAAAACAGAAACTAAAGAATATTTGTTTCCGATTATTTCAATTACTGATAAGGGCGAAATAAAGCATAATAAAATTAAAAACTTTACTAAGTTCATTAATCAAAACCTAAAGAAATTAGCCACTATTAATGGTATAACAAGCGATATAAGTACTTATTGGGCAAGGCATTCATTTGCTACTAATGCCATAAGAAGTGGGGCAAGTATGGAATTTGTCATGGAAGCTTTGAGCCACAATAATTTAAAAACTACTCAAGGTTATTTCGCTGGATTTGAGGAAAATGATAAAAAAGAATTTATGCAAAAGCTAATGGATTTTTAAATGTATCTCTGTAACATTGTAACAAATAGTAAAGTGTTACACTTGTTACAGTTGTTACAAAACTTAAAAAGCAAATGAATAATAAAAGAAAGGTAGCCCAACCCACCGACACAATAGGGGCTTATAATAGTATTCGTTCATTCTTAGGGCTTTCATTGCTAAATGATACTGACAAACCCTTTACACATGAATATTCTTTAAGTAGAATTGAAATACAAGAATTAGGCGAAAAAAGATATTCTAATTATTCGAAAGGTAAAAAATCTAATGTTATTGATGAATTTATTCAAAAGGAAATTGCGACTGCTAACAACTATTTAGGCTGGTTTATTTTAAAATTCAACAAAGACATTGAATATACTGATTCTTTAAATGGGTACATTAAATTTCTTGAAAATGAGTTTAAAGCAATTGCAAAGCCCTCAAAGCATGAACTTGAGAAATTAATATACTATTATACAAGACAGAAATATAATACAGTTTTTATAGAATTATACAACTCTATTGAAGTAATTTGCAATTGGGTAAAGCCAATTAATCCAGCTATTGACAATAAATATTATATTGAATACCTTATTAATAAAATTGAGTTTAATGATATAATAGAAAGAGAAAACAAAGATGCTATTTTAAATAACCTTTATATTATACACTTTGTATTAATTGATATTTTTAATAGGGATATTAACACCATTGTTAATGGTTTTTTAAATAGCATTAAAATCCAAACAAATACTGAACTAAACCGAATTCAAAAGGAAATAATTACCGTGCTTTCTCAAATAAAGCAAAACAAAAGTAATATTGAAATAGATATTCATAAAGAGTATTTAGGCTTAATTAAAGCAGTGCAGAATGACAGAATATTAATTGATTTAGATTATAGAATTTTTATTTTAAATATCTCTAATCAAATAGGGTATTTGTTGTTTAACAGCCTGACTAACATAAATGATACTATTAAAGAATTAAAGCCATTAATTGAAACTACCAGTACACCTCAACAAGATGAAATTGATAAAACTTTTGATAATAAAGAAAATCATTTTAATAATGTCCCTATAAATTTAGCTACAAAATATTTTATGCAATTAGCTGAAAAGCCTAATGAATACCTTACAAAAGATGAGGTGAACAAGTTTATTGATAAAGCATTTTGTAATGGTAAAATAAAAAAGAAATTCACCCTACAATTGAAAAGAGGCGAACAACAAAAAATATGGAAACTATTTGCTAATTTCTATAATGATTGCACAACTGATTCAATATACCAGATTGCAAAACAAGGCACAAAAGAAAAATATGTACGATTAATTACAGATAATTTTACGAATTGGAAATACGAAACGGTCTTTGATAATTTCACAAAATCGACTACGAAATATTGGAAAAGATTAAAGGATTTTAATAAATAAAACATACTCAAAAGATACCCATAGTACTTTAAATATACTCACAGTACTTTCTTTGAACCACCTCTGAAAAGCCCCGTATCATTACGTTATAATCAATTAAAAAAAACGTAATGACAGAGTTCACACACAACAATTTACCCGAAGCGGTAAAAGAATTATTCACTAAGTTGGATAATATCGAAAGGCTATTAGGTAGCCAAAAAAACCAACCCGAAACAGACCAGCTTTTAAGTATTCAACAAGCTGGTGAATTAATCAAATTAACCCCACCCACCATTTATGGTTTAGTGAGTAAAAACGAAATTCCTTTTTCGAAAAAAGGTAAGCGTTTGTATTTCTCTAAAGTAGATTTAATAGACTGGATTAAAGAGGGGCGAAAAAAAACTATTGCTGAAATAAGCAATGAAGCCAGTACTTATGTAAAAATGAAAGGGGGCAAACATGATTAACAAGCCCACCCCCAAACTTAAAAAGCAAAGCAAAGATAAATTCAAATTAACACAGTTACAAACCATATTTGAATATTTAAGTAAGAAAATCGCTACTGCTACAATGGTAAGCAAGGCTACCAAAGTCCCGCAAAAAAACATTTGTAGGTACAAAAAAGACCTTGAAAAACGGGGGCTAATAATGGAATTAGAGAAAAAGACTTGTAAGGTAACGGGCTTTAAAGCCTGGTATCTTACTACTAATCCCGATCTGTTTATTCAACCAGTAACGAACCAACTTAATTTATTTTAAATATGGAAACACAATTTGACTTAAAAGGCTTTGATAAGAGTAATGAAACACTATTAAAGCAAAGTAATGAAGACAATGAAAATGTAGGGCTTTTTACTCTACGGACTGCTAACAAAACAATTGAAAACGCAATGAATAGAGAAATACCAAAAATGTTATTTAGTGAATTATGGTTTGAAAACGAACTATGTATTCTATTTGCAGATACTAATTTAGGCAAGTCTATATTAGCAGTTCAAATCGGTGACAGTATAAGTAAGGGTAATGCTATTAGGGGCTTTAAGCTTGAGGCATTAAAACAAACAATTTTATACTTTGATTTCGAACTTTCAGATAAGCAATTTGAAAATAGATACTCTACTGAATACAAGAACCACTATAAGTGGAATGACAATTTTATAAGGGTAGATATTAATCCCGATGCGAATATTCCGGAAAATCAAAGCTTTGAAGACTACTTAATTCAGTCAATTGAAAAATCAATTATTAAAACGGGTTCTAAAATTCTAATCATTGATAATTTAACTTATCTAAAGACTGAAACAGAAAAAGCAAAAGATGCCTTGCCATTAATGAAACAGTTGAAAGCATTAAAAAGTAAGTATAACCTTTCAATATTAGCATTAGCACACACACCCAAAAGAGATTCGGCAAAGCCATTAACAAAAAATGATTTACAAGGCAGTAAGATGCTAATTAATTTTTGTGATAGTTCGTTTGCTATTGGTGAAAGCTTTAATGATAAAAGTTTAAGGTACTTAAAGCAGATTAAACAGAGAAATACCGAACACCTCTACGATGCTGAAAATATTATTCTTTGTGAGATTAATAAACCCAATAGCTTTTTACAATTTGAGTTTATCGGGTTCGGGAATGAATTCGAACACCTAAAGCAATTAACTGAAAATGATAAGGAAAACATTAAGCAGAAAATCTTTGCTCTACATAAGCAAGGGCGAAGCTTAAGGGATATTGCAAGTGAATTAGGTACATACCCGATGAAAGTAAGCAGAATACTCGATGAACTGTAACATTTGTAACACTTGTAACACTTTGTTACAATGTTACACTTGTTACGATTAAAGCTAACTGATAATGAATAATAATTACAAATACATATTAGAGAAATATAACGGAATGAAAACCCGTTTCCGTTGCCCTCAATGTAATGATACGGGGAAAACATTTGCTCGATATATTGATACTGAAACAAATGAATACTTACATAACACAGTTGGAAAATGTAATAGAGATAGTAATTGTGGCTACCATTATACACCAAAACAGTATTTTATTGATAATAAACAATTGCTGGGGACTTTCTTTGTGCCACAAAATACAAAGCCTAAAGCGTTTGTTTTGCCCGAACCGACAAAACCTACATTCATTCCTTTTGATGCTTTTAAATTAAGCTTATGCAATTACTCTGAAAATAATTTTGTTTCATATCTAAATACATTGTTTGGCGAATTAGAAACTAAAAATCTTATTGAAAAATATTATTTAGGTACATCAAAGCAATGGAAAGGGGCAAATATCTTTTGGCAAATTGATATTAATAGGAAAATTCGAACTGGTAGAATAATGCTTTATGACACCTCTACGGGTAAGCGTGACAAATACAAATTCAATTGGGTACATAAACTCATTAATAACCCCGATTTTAAGCTATTACAATGCTTTTTTGGTGAACACTTACTAATTGGAAACAACAAGCCCGTTGCAATTGTAGAAAGCGAAAAAACAGCTATTATTTGCAGTGTGTATTTCCCGAACTTTATTTGGTTAGGGGCTGGGGGTAAGCATGGATTAAATATTGAAAAGTTTAAAGTCTTAAGGGGGCGAAAAGTTATACTATTTCCTGACCTTTCAAAAGACAATGCAAAGGAAAACTGCTTTGATTTGTGGACTAAAAAAGCAAAGGAATTTTCAGAGATAGCAAGTATAAGCGTTTCCGATTATTTAGAAAACATTGCTAATGATACCGAAAAACTGAAAGGGCTGGATATTGCCGACTATGTTATTCAAACCCATTACATAAGTCCTATTGTTGAGGTGAAAAAAGAAAGTGATTATATTGATAGCACAGAACCACTACCAGCGACAAATGAAAATTGGGACAATGAAGTATTAGAACTTGAAACTTTCTTTAATAGCACTATACTACCAACCCACCCAATAAAACTCAACCAATGCGCTATTATAAGCAATGTTTCAACCTTTATTAAAAATCATTTATCTACCATTAAACAGAATAACGGAAAATTAACATTCTTACCCTTTTTGAATAGGCTACAAGAACTAAAACAAACATTAAATAATTAATCTTTATTAATCATGGATAACAGAAAAAACAACGGTGCTAAAGTTGGCGAAGATCGGGGGCAAGGTCGAAAACCTAAAGCCACAGAATTAGAATTGATTGAACTATTAAGCCCCTTAGATGAAATTGCATTTAAAGCAATAAAAAAAGGGGTAATCGCTGGGGAATTCCCTTATATCAAATTGTTTTTAGAATATCGGTATGGTCGCCCAAAACAACAAATTGAAGTACAAGCCCAACAAGCTGAACAACCTCTTTTTTCTGAAATTCATTACGAAATTGATTATACTAAACTATCTGATTCGGCGCTTAAAGAAATTGTTGCTCTACGCAATAAACAAATATTAATTTAATTGATAATAACAGTAAAAAGCAATAAAATGAAAAAGAAAACGGGTTTACAAAAGTTTACAAAATTTGAGATTAAGAAAAAAAGCCTTTGGGAATTAAAGCAGATTACTCATGAAGCTTTAGATATACTAACAAATGATGAAAGGAATGAGTTTTTAAAAGAGGTAAATGCAAAACTTGCTATTGTAAAGGGGAATGAACGGGATACTTTTCTAAAGCAATTTGAATTAATATTTTGCGATGAAACTAAAAATCAATTGTGGGAATACAACCATTCACAAATAACCTCTGCTATTTCTACCTTATTGCAAGAGTGTGGGCGAATGCCATCTAAAGTGGAAATTGCAAATAAAACGGGATTAAGCAGACCTACTATAGATAAGCATTTAAAAGAATATGCAAGTAACCCATTATACATTCAAGAAATTGAGCAATTCAGATTTATGACTGCAAAAGTTTTATCAAAGGTTTTTACTTTTGCTATTAACGGGGATATACGGGCTTGTAAATTATATTTAGAAATTGCCGGAAATATGAACGGGTTGAATAATAGCACTACTATAAACAACCAAAATAATTTTATTCAGATTAACGGGCTTACAATTAGTCAGGAACAAATCCAGCAACTTAATGCAAAGCAAAAGGCAAAGATTAAAGATATATTAACCTACAAAGACAATAATAATATTATTAGGGTAATTGCGCCAAACAAGAAATAGATAGCAAGAATTATTTTGTATTTAATTCGAATAGACTACATTTGAAAAAAAACTAAAGTCATGAAAAAAATATATTTAATTGCTCTATTATCTATTTGTTTAAAAAGCATATCTATTGGACAAACTAAAGATTCTATTGTTGAAGCGTGTGACCTAAATAGAGAGGTTGACCAATTTACTGAAAAAGTAACCTACAATATTGCAGACGCTGGAGGTGACATTAGTTATGTAAAAGTTATTGAGAAAGGTGTACCTAGATATTATTTAAGTATTTGGAAAAAAGAAAGCGGTATCTATACTGGTAAGGGTGTTATATTGATTTTGGAAAATGGCAAAAAGATAGAAAAACCAAACGAAACAGTTGACTACACCTATTCAAGTGGCGATTTTTACACAAAAATATTTATGAAACTAAATACTAATGATATTGCTTTGCTAAAAGAAAGCGGCATTGCAAAGTTTAAAATTTATATTACTGAAGGGTTCACAAATTCGGCAAAGGAAACAACTATCCTTTTTAATTGCTTAGTTAAGGCGAAGTAAATTAACTGTTTAGAGGGCTATAATTGTGCAAATATTGTGCAAATCAAAAAGGGTTACAAACTTTAAAAGTCTGTAACCCTTGATTTTATTGGTGGGAACTACTGGGTTCGAACCAGTGACCCTCTGCTTGTAAGGCAGATGCTCTGAACCAGCTGAGCTAAGCTCCCTAAAACCTGTTTATTTCTAAACGGGCTGCAAATATAAATACTTTTTAGAAAGGACAAAAGGTTTTCTCCCTTTTTTTGAAAATTAAATTATTCAAAAAAAATGCCCTCTTGTTCAGAGGGCATTCATATATTGTTGTTTCATTGATTATTTGACAATCGTCACATGACCGATGTATTGACGTTCCTTGCCTTTGAAATCATTGAAGTTTACTTTCCATACATAAACATCTTGCTGAACCAGTTCCCCCGAATTGTTCTTCCTTCCATTCCAGCCCTTATTGATATCATTCGATTTGAAGATACGCTCACCCCAACGATCATAGATCGACATCTCAAAATGAGATAGATCGATACCATCACCTTTTACCATAAACTCATCGTTTGTGCCATTACCATTCGGTGTAAATGCATTCGGTGCATAGAACACCACGATCTGATCAATGAAAATAGCACTATTTGCAGTATCGGTACAGCCGAAATTATTTGTAACCACCAATTGTATCGGGTAATAACCGGTATCAGGGAAAACGAAATAGGTGTTTTGGTTGGACGATGTTCCAATAGTACCAAAGGTCCATTCCCATGTATTTATTATCCCTAAAGAATTATCTGTGAAATTTATCAGCGGATTAGTAATGGTTGTTGGTTGTGGTCCTGCCGTATAGATCGCAATTGGCTGAGAATGAATTGTGATCAAAGCCAGTTGTGTGGATGTTGCGCTACAACCTGTTGTATTGTTATAGGTTAAAGACACATTATATGGTCCGCCATCTGTCAAATAAGTATAACTAGGATTCGCTGCAGCTGAAGTTCCACCTTCACCAAATGTCCATGAATATGTTCCTCCGGGCTGATTCACAGTACTTGTAAAGTGAATTGTTGTAGGTTCACAACCTTCTGTGGTATCTACAATAAATGAAATGATAGGAGAGGCAACAACAATGATTGATGTTGTATCCATTGCGCCACACATTCCGGCTATTGTATATGTGATAATATGCGCTCCGGCACCTGCTATTGCAGGATCAAACACTCCTGATGCTCCATTTGTTATTCCAATACCGGTCCATACTCCTCCAGGATCTGTTGCTGCTAATGTCACTGCAGCTGCTGTTGTACAGAAAGGACCTACCATACTTGTTATTGTTGCATTCAACTGTGAAGTAACATTAATATACATGGTATCAACCGCTGTACATGGTGTTGTGATATTATAAGTGATCAAATGGTTGCCTACACCTGCCGTTGCCGGATTAAAGGTTCCTAAGGTTCCACTTGTAATTCCTGTTCCGGTCCATGTTCCACCTGCTGTTGCAGCTGTTAATGTTATTGGGGCACCGGAAGCACACTGACTTCCAACAGCTGTGATAGTAGCATCGGGTTGTGGTATGACAACTATATTTATTGTATCTGCTCCTGTACCACAGGCGCCACTTACAGCATAGATGATCTGATGCGTTCCAACTCCTGCAACCGCAGGATCAAAGATTCCTAGGGTTGTATTTGTAATTCCTGTTCCTGACCAAAGTCCTGTTCCTGTTGGCACTGAAACTTGCAATGTATCGGTGTTCCCATTCACACAATATGGTCCTGCAGGTGAAACGGTCAATGTATTGATGTTGATTACAGTTACATGAACAGTGTCTATATCGCTACAGCCACCTGCTATATCCGTTACCGTAACAATATAATCCATGGTATTCGGAGGTGTTCCGGTGGTAACCTGAGAAGTTGAATTTGCAATTACACCACTGGCAGGTGTCCATAAATAGCTGAAGTTAGCAGGATTAGGTACAATGGAGCAAAAGTGAAATTGTATGTTCGGGCGATCATTTATTGGTGTGATCCAATTAGTAAGATCCGGACACATATCAAATGAATCAGTATAGCTGTACAAACAAGAAACAAATGAAGTTGTCGTATACGGCGAAACACAACTTTGTGTATAGTTAGGATAAGGAGGCCCTTCCGTGCTACAAACCTCAACAATAATATTTGATAATCCATCCCATTCAAAAGCATTATTCAGAACGATCGCATTCCATCCAAGAACTACGTTCACAGTAGTCGGATTAAATACTTGTACCAAGCCCGATTCCCAAGTAGTACCTAATGCAGATAAACTTGTACACCCCATTTTTATCGTAAATTGATGATAAGCTGTGATACCATTTATCATTGTTACATTGAAATCCAATTGGTCGATCTTTCCTCCGGTTATTCCTGCAGCGTTTAATTCGGCAGCAGTAAACAGCATTTGATGTTTTTCTGATGTATACCAATTTCCAAAAATAGCCGGCCATGTTGTTGATGTATTCGCAGTTGTTCCTGTTCCTACCGTTCCTGCAAAAGCAGCTCCAGAACAGCCGCCTGTAGCACTTAATCCACAAGTTGGCGGAGCAGATCCTCCATCAAAGGTCACACTTAAATTAGCTGTGCCACCGCCACAAAAAGTAGTATCGTTATGTGCAGTAATTTGTGGTGCGAATGCCGGTGCGGCAAAAATAGAAACTGTTGTTTGTTGCACACAACCAAACGGACTGGTCACGGTAACCGTGTAGGTATATGTTCCGGGAGCAATAAATGTTGCAATAGGATTTGAGATTGTTGCACTGCTTAAGTTGGCAGCAGGTGTCCATAAGAACGTATATGCTCCCGCAGGTACAAAACTATTTACATCCAGTTGCACAGGGTCTTGTAAACAAGAACTTGTAGAACTTTGAGTAACGTTATAAGTGAAACTTGGAACAACAAAAACGGTCACAGAATCAATATTATCACATGTACCACTTAAGTTACTTACCACCTGATAAGTAGTTGTTGCTGTCGGTGATGCCACAGGATTAGCACAGGAAGTGCAAGAGAAATTTGCAGGTGTCATTGGTGGACCTGCTACTACAGTCCAATTGAAAATACTGCCCCCATAAGCATTTAATGCCGCAGTTTGTGTTCCGCAAATAGTAATATCCGGACTGGCAGTTGTTGCATCTAAAATATTTACGTTATATACAAATGTTTGTTGTCCTTGTATTGGACATGCTCCATCCTGCACTGTAATTGTGAACGTAAGGTTTTGTCCCATCGTTCCGGCAGGCGAACACCAATTCACATTTAATATCAATGGATTGGTGCCAGCTGAAGTAATGGTTGCCCCTGGCAATGCAGCTGCGATATTAGAGATATAGGTTAAGATATCTGTCGGGTTAGTATCATCATATAGTGCGGTAAAGTTGAAACAATTACCGGCACACATTTCAATACTGTAAGGGCCGGTTTGAATTGCACTTCCACCAAAACTGCTAATAGCACCACTTGTAGAGGATGGGACAACATTTGTGCAGTTTTGAACAACAAACTGAATGTCACGCATTACACTGCCAACAAGGTTTCCGGCTGCATCGTATTCTTGAACGAGGATAGCAACCACAAAATTTCCTAATAATCCGGGAGTGAAAGTTACTAAACCTGTAACAGGATCAATAGTCATTCCCGGAATCGGTGACGTTCCTGAATATCCTGCTGCGTATGTAACAGGAAGACCTGCTGCATCTAATGCAGGAATTAACGAATAATAAAGTGAGTCACCATCTGTTTCAATTACTCCATAGCTGTAATTTACTACTTGTCCCAAACATACATAAGGGATTGGTTGTGCCGTAAATTGTGGTGAACTGTTGCAAGGTGCTGTTGCGCTATTTAATGTTGCTTCAATGTAATAATTGAAACTCGTAACGTTGGTAATGGCGCTGTTTCTGCAGCATGTTGACCAACTCATGGTCCATGTGTCGCAAGGAGGCGCTAATGTTACAATGCCATCATAACTGAATAACCACATTCCCGGTAATGTTCCACCGCTACACGTACTTAGTGGTAATGAGGAAGGGCATAATTGTGAGATCTCTAACCCGTTAATTGTCGTAGGAGAAACGTTTACAGTAAGCGAGGCTGTTCCTCCACACGTGCTTGTGAAGTTTATTGTTTGTGAAGCACCCGGATTAAACCCTAGGCAGTCAACAAATAAATTTAAGTTTATCTGGTATTGATTTCCCCCCAAACAAGTGTAGGTAATTTCCCCGCCAGCAATGTGTGAAGCACGAGCAGAATTTGGAGCGAAACTCAAAAGTGCTGTGACTACTATTAATACGATTGCTTTTTTGATCATGTTTTTATTGATTGTAAGCTTAATGTTTATCTTAATTCATTCTAAATTAAGAATTTAATATTGGAGAGGATATGCAAAGATATTAATTATTTAGCTTTTGAAAGAGCAATTTACAGATATCCTTCTATATCTCGAGATGAAAAATGAGCAAATAAGGTTGCACCATTTAGTAATATTTTATGTTAATTTTTTTAGCGTAAATTTGTTCCGTGAAAAGAATACAATTTATTTGTAATTATCTGATTTACAGGACAAAGTCTGTGAATGAGCATGGTGTTCACTCTCCTTTTGTTTTCGACTTATTGCTTGGAACCATTTATAATCGCAAAGCATATTATTCTTATAAAAGCATCGAAAATATTAGAAAGGAGCTGTTGTTGTCGAAGCAAACTGTTAATTGTGTTGATTTGGGAGCAGGTTCACATATCCAAAACAAGGCTTCCAGATCCATTTCAGAAATAGCAACTATCTCTGCGAAGCCTTCGAAATATGCACAATTACTGTTCCGGTTGGTCAATCGTTTTCAACCAAAAACTATCCTCGAATTAGGAACCTCCTTAGGAATCAGCTCCGCATATATGGCATCAGCAAACTCCGGGTCAAAGCTTATCACAATTGAAGGATGTAATGAAATTGCGGCTATAGCTAAACAAAATTTTAAAAAATTGAAACTAGAAAATATCAGACAGTCTATTGGAAATTTCGATGAGGTGTTACCTGATGCATTAAAGAAAATTGAACAATTGGATCTTGTTTTTTTTGATGGCAACCATCGTAAAGTCCCGACATTGAATTATTTCCAACAATGTCTTGAAAAGGCTGTAGAAACAAGTGTTTTTATTTTCGATGATATCTATTGGTCGGAGGAAATGAAAGAAGC
>CANJPX010000092.1 GCA_947476185.1 Bacteroidota bacterium | reverse complement strand
CCCGAAAAGCTGAATTTTAAAGATAATCAGTATCGAACCACAAAATTGAACGAAGCGGTCGAGATACTTTGCAAGACTGACAAGGGATTGGGGCAAAAAAAAGGAGGGAAGAAAACTGAACTTTCAGTTTCTTCCCTCCGAGTGGAGTCCGAAAGGATCGAACTATACCCATTATTCGAATCCACAATTTGATTATTTATATGAAAGATCGCAATCAGAATTAAATGATTCTATACGTTACGATTACTATCAGCAGATGGATCAGTTGTTAATTGATAATGCCCCTGTAGTTCCTTTATACTATGATCAGGTGGTGCGTTTGGTAAGTAATAACATCCGTGGTCTTACTACCAATGCCATGAATTTACTTAATCTGAAGAAGGTAAAGAAAACAGTATTGGTTAAGAGTTGAAAGCTCTAATCAACTGGTGTTTTTTTATTGGACTTTCAACCTTCAACTTCTTTATTGTTTTTGCAAATAGCAAATTACCGGATAATGATCTGATAGATCTTCTTTTATAGTCCGGAAATTATAGGCTTTGAAACTATTGCTGTGTAGTATATAATCGATCCTAAAGGATGGGAATTTGCCGGTATAACTTTTTCCAAAACCATTTCCACTTTCCACAAAGGCATCCGATAGATTTTTTCCAATTGTATTTCGTGTATACGATGCCGGTGTGTCATTAAAATCACCACACACAATTACAGGATATGGTGATGAAGCAATACTTTCCTCAATAATATCAGCCTGTTTGGCTCGTTTGATAAAAGCACGCTTCAACCGTTTTAAAATGTTTTTTGAACGTGCCATATCTTCTGACTCAACATCATTCTGGAGGTCAGCAATGTATTTATAATCATCTTTTGAAAAGGCTATTGACTGCAAATGCATGTTGTAAATTCTGAAAGTATCTTTTGCACATATTATGTCCGTATAAATACAAACATTATTGCTTTTATAACCGAAATCCACTCTTCCTTTATTAATGATTGGATAGTTACAAAATGTTGCGATGCCAAAATGTTGTTTGTTTTTTGCATTAGCAGTGTATTCAATGTGGTAATATTTAAAATTGTTTTGTTTTATCAATGAATCCGTATTTGAATAAATACTGCTGTCACGCTGATAGTATTCTTGAAAACAGGCTATTTCAGGGGATTGTGAGTTGATCAGCTCGAACATTTTTTTGCGCGTTTCAATATTATTACTCCAGTTGTAAAGGTCAAATACTTTTACATTGTACGACATTATTGTAATTAATTTTTTAGAAGTATCCGGAGTGTTGTTGAAGGTAAATTGGACATAGTTGTGAAGACAAGCAAAGCCGGCAATGATTACTATGGAAGAATAGAATGCGCGTTTTTTTATTTGGAGTGCCCAATAAATTATAAAAAGTAAATTTATTATTACCAAAAGTGGATATGCTAAACCAAAAAATGCAATGAACCAGAATTTATCGGGGCTGACATTCGGAGCTAAATACGAAATAAGAAGTGCTATAACAGCAATATGGTTGCTGAACATAGCAATACGGTTAAAGAAATGGCGTTTGCCTTTTCGTTTCTTTGTTTCTGCTTGTATTATCTTTTGTTCCTCCAATTATTATGGATTACGCCTTTCGACTTTTGTTTAATTTTGCAATGAATATTAAGTATGTTGCTATTTTATAATTCATTATTTAATAAAAGATACACATTTTGTCCTGATACTTGATTCTTGATACTATTTTTTTTCACTTGCTTTGAATAGCTTCTCTTTCTCATTTTTCGATAAGCTTTCGTATCCTGATTTTGAGATTTTATCTAAGATCTTATCAATATTCTCCTGTTCTAATTTTTTGTTATAGTTGTATTCCTCATCAGTGAATTTTCGTTTATAAGCAACTTTCATTTTGCTTTTTTTATTTGAATTAAAGAGTCCGGCTGTCCAATCAAAAAATTGATTGATCCATTTTGACAAGTCAATGCCTTTTTTGTATTGCATAGTGTATAAATATCCCATTAATGCACCTCCGAGATGAGAAATGTTTCCACCAATGTTATCGTAAGAGGCAACATTTAATACATCAATAAAAACAACAAACAAGGCAACATAAATCAATTTCACCGGACCAATAAACATCAGATTCATATTCACATTTGGGATGAGCGTAGCTGTTGCAATTATTATTGCTGTAACTCCCGCTGAGGCACCAATGATAGGAGCACCCAGAAATACTTGAAAAGGAGGAACTATCGTAAATAATAATATTGTCAATAACGCTCCGGTAATACCTCCCAGCAAATAAAGTGGGATCAGTTTTTTTGAATTGGTGTAACTGATGAAAAGCTGTCCGAACCAATAAAGTGTGATCATATTCCAGAAAATATGCATCAATGCGAAATGGGTGAACATATAAGTAATGATGGTCCATGGCTTTAATAACAAGCCTCCTAAACTTAATGAAAGTGATAAATTGTCTTTAATAAATTCTTCAATGATGATAAAAATACCGGATTCACCACTCAAAAATGTAATGATGCGGAAAAGGCTAATAATAAAAAATAGTACAACGTTGATAATGATCAGACGAGCGATCGGATTGCCGTTGCGTATTTTTAACTTAAAATCTTCTATGATTGGATTTGCCATATTTAATAAAAAGTATTGCTTTTCTTTTGCCAATATTTAATTAATATGAATCCAAAAAGCATGCCTCCGAGATGCGCAAAATGTGCCACATTATCTTGCGGGTTATTTGCGATACCGGAAAATAATTCCATCGCTCCGTAGATCATCACAAACCACTTTGCTTTTATCGGGATAGCAAAATATACATAGAGCATCGTATTTGGAAAAAGCATTCCGAAGGCTAAAAGGATCCCAAAAACGGCTCCTGAAGCACCAATCGTTGCAGTATTTATCAGGACATTAATATCTGCAGCATAAGGATCAATAAAATTTTTTCCGTTTTGAAGCGCATCCGATCCTTCATTCATTACCATATTTAAGATGTCGGGAGACACCTGTGAATATAATGGCATTAATCTGAAATAGGTAACAGCAATTTGAATAAGTCCTGCTCCAATTCCTGTGATCATATAATAAATAAGAAAACGTTTGCTGCCCCATAAGTTTTCTAATGTATTTCCAAACATCCATAAGGCGAACATATTAAAGAATATATGCATGAAACTTCCATGCATGAACATGTACGTAACAAGTTGATATGGCTGGAAATTTTTAGATAATGGATAATGTAAACCCAGTTTTTCTGCTAGATCTATTCCTTGATTTGAAAATGCAAGTGTTGCCAGAAAAAATAATCCATTGATGATCAATAAATTTTTTACAACCAAAGGCAGACTGCTGAAAATGTTTTGACGGTTTTGTTGGTATGACATGCTATTCTGTGAATTATAAACTTAATATTTTTACCACTAATGAAATTAGTTTAATGTTATGTTTTCTACATTTTAAATTTGCAATCACCTGCTTCTATAAATTGTTTTCTCATTTCTTAAACCTTTTATCCAGATCATCACTTGAAAATGTGGTGATCGTTGGTTTGCCATTCGGTGTGCTGTAAGGCATTTTGCAGGCAAATAATTCATCAATGATGGTATGCATTTCCTCTTGGGTTAATGCTTTTCCTGATTTTATAGCAGTGTTTCTTGCCAATGAACGTGCCAAATTCTCTCTCTTATCCGACTTAAATTCTTGCAAATTTTGTTTGTAGTTCTCCAATAATCCTTCCAATAATGTAACCGAATCAAAATCTGCCGTATCGGCAGGAACGCCATGAATAACATAGGTGTTTTTGCCAAATTCGCTTATATCGAATCCCATTGCCTGGATCTCGGAGTATAGTTCTTTCACCAATTCAAAATCGGAGCTGTTTAATTCAATCGTTTTTGGGAAAAGTTCTTGCTGTGTTGCCGATTTATGTTTTTCAAATCCATCGGAAATTCGTTCGTATAAAATACGTTCATGCGCACCTTGTTGGTCGATGATCATAAATCCTGTTTTGATATGCGTTAAAATGTATTTATTATGAAGTTGGTAGGTCGATTTTTTATTGCTTTCATGTAATTCATTATCCCAGTCGGTATTGATAGTTTGCTGACTATCCTCTTCCTTCTTTATTTCGAAAGCTAATTGATTATCGGTATGCCGGCTATATAATTGGTCCCAATTATTTTTATTTGAAAGCTCGCGTTCTGTCGTTTGCCCTTTTTCTGTTTTAAACGGATTGAAATTTTCATCCACCTTGATCGTTGGCTGTTTGTAAATTCCATCCACCGGTTTAAGTGGCATATTATACATATGTGCCTCCTGATCAAAATCCAAACTTGGAGAAATGTTAAATTGTCCGAGTGATTTTTTTACTGCTGAACGCAAAAAAGCGTAGATGGCTTTTTCATCTTCAAATTTAACTTCTGTTTTTGTTGGATGGATATTGATATCAATAGATCTGGGATCAACATCGAGCATTAAAAAGTAGGAAGCGAAGCTATCACTTGGGAGCAATTGCTCAAAAGCAGATTGCACAGCATGGTGCAAATAGCCATTTTTAATGAACCGTTTATTTAAAAAGAAAAATTGTTCACCTCGGGTTTTTTTCGCAAAATCGGGCTTTATCACAAATCCTTTGATCTTTACGATGCCAGTGTTTTCTTCTACAGGTACCAATCTACTGTTATATGAATTACCAAAAACACCCATCAGCCGTTGCTTAAGGGAACCCGGTTCCAAATGAAATATTTCGGTATTGTTATGATGTAAACTAAAAGCAACATTTGGATTTGGAATGCAAACGCGGTGAAATTCATCAATGATATGTCTTAATTCTACCGAATCGGTTTTTAAGAAATTTCTTCGTGCGGGAACATTATAAAATAAATTTTTCACGGAAATAGCAGTTCCTTCAGGGCAACTAACCGCTTCCTGAAGTTTTATTTCACTGCCTTCGATATCAATTTTTACACCTATTTCATCGCCAATGCGTTTTGTTCTTAATTCCACCTGAGCAATGGCAGCAATTGAAGCCAAGGCTTCTCCTCTGAAGCCCATTGTCCGTATTGCAAAGAGATCATCTGCTTTTTTGATCTTAGAGGTCGCATGTCGTTCGAAACTCATGCGTGCATCTGTTTCACTCATGCCGCAGCCGTTATCAATTACCTGAATCAGTGTTTTTCCAGAATCTTTAACGATCAATTTGATTTTTGTGCCACCAGAATCCAATGCGTTTTCCATCAATTCCTTAACAGCAGAAGCAGGTCGTTGAACCACTTCTCCTGCGGCTATTTGATTGGCAACCGAATCGGGTAAAAGATGAATAATATCTGGCATAATGGGTCTAATTCACACAAAAATAATACTAATTAACCGAATAAAAGCAGCCGAAAACAGGAATGAAGTCCGGTTAGGATAACTCCTGTTGTAAGTGCTTTATTGGTAGGTGTTTGTAGTGATAGGTGCTTAGATTTTAGTTTTCAACATCTCCCATAAATTGATGTCAAACCATAGGTGTAAATAGATCACGAAAAGAATACCGAAAATAATCGCAAATGATAAAAGTAATCCGATTATTTTTCCAAAAGAATTACTTCCTGATACCAATACGCGTGCTACCAGAATTTCAACTTTCGGTTTCATGTAACTAAAGGCAGGAACAAGGATGAATACCAAGGTTAACATGGCGATACCCGTATATTTATAAGGATTTATGCCGCTGTCATAATGGATGATATAGCTTGTAATAAAGCCAGTCATGAGATTAAGCGTTAATACACTTATCATTAATACCATTAGATTAAAGAGTTTTTTATACATGCCGGCGATAATTATTTTTGCAAATCTACGAATCTGTGACTTATAGGAACGCATATCATTATGATTTTTATGGTAAAAAAGGATGAATGTTTTTTAAGCTTGAAATGTGAGTTTCTAGTTATTCAATTGCAATGTAAATACCCCATTTTTAAAGGAGCCTAAGGTGATTAGTTTCTTTTTGAGAAATAGCTAATCCTTCATCAACATCATTTCGTTGAAAAGTATAAGCAGTAGCAAAAGATGACGCCTTTTAACATGGTAACTTAGCCTGAAAATTGTTTGGTTGTCATACGGTTAGTTTTATAATTTATTATTGTTGATGAAAAAAATCCCCTTTCTTATATGCTCTGTTTTTATTCTAATCTCCCTTAGTTTCATTCCTAAGCCGACAAAACAAGATCCACCATTTTATGTTGGTGATACGCATTGGGCCGATTCTGTTTTTAAATCACTCAGTCCGGATGAAAGGATTGCTCAACTCTTCATGGTTGCAGCATATTCCAATAAAGATAAAGCACATGTCAAAGAAATTAAAGAGTTAGTAGATAAATATAAGATCGGAGGATTGATCTTTTTTCAAGGAGGACCAGTTCGGCAAGCTGTTCTTTCAAATTGTTATCAGTCATGTTCCAAAGTCCCTTTGTTGATTGCGATGGATGCTGAATGGGGATTGGCGATGCGATTGGACAGTACCACAAAATTTCCCCGTCAAATGACCTTGGGTGCAATTCAAAATGATTCGTTGATATATGAAATGGGAGTGGAGATCGCACGCCAGACAAAGCGTTTGGGGATGCAAGTGAATTTCGCTCCGGATATCGATATCAATAATAATCCGCTGAATCCTGTGATCGGGAATCGCTCATTCGGAGAAAATAAAATGAATGTAACGCGAAAAGCATTGCTTTACATGAAGGGGATGCAGGATAATCATGTGCTGGCCTGCGGAAAACATTTTCCCGGACATGGTGATACAGATAGCGATTCACATAAAACATTACCAACAATAAAATCGTCGCGAGCCAGATTGGATACACTGGAATTATATCCTTTCAAAGAATTGATAACACAAGGATTGGGAAGCATGATGGTTGCTCACCTAAGTATACCTGCTTTGGATACAACTCCGAATCAGGCATCTACACTCACAAAAAGTATTGTTACCGGATTGCTGCAAGACACATTAGGATTCAAGGGCTTGATCTTTACAGATGCATTGAACATGAAAGGGGTTAGTAAATTTTATAAACCCGGTGAAGTAGAAGTGAAAGCTTTGATGGCTGGAAATGATGTTTTACTTTTTCCAGAAGACGTGCCTACTGGAATAAAAGAAATAAAGGCAGCAATTGAAAGAGGTGAAATTTCTCAGGAGGAGATTGATAAGCGATGCATGAAAATATTATTGGTGAAACAATGGACAGGATTAAATCATTATTCCAAAATAAAAATAAAAAATTTAGTTGAAGATCTCAATACGCCTACAGCAGAATTGATAAACAGAAAACTTACAGAAGCGTCACTCACTTTATTACAAAATAAGAACAACATTCTTCCGCTACAGCATTTGGATTCAGCGAATATTGCATCCTTATCATTAGGATATAAAGACCCGACAATTTTTCAGCAAACGCTTTCCAATTATGCACCGATAAAACATTTTGGAATTGATAAAGATGCAAAACAAAATTCGTTTGATAGTTTAATAACTCAGTTAAAAGGATTCGATCCGATTATTGTTCAGATCAACAACACCAACAATAAACCGGATAAAGATTTTGGATTATCGTCTCCGGTTGTTACACTATTAAAGGCACTTATCAAAGAGCATAAAGTGATCGTAAATGTAGCTGCAAACCCCTATATTCTTGCAAAAATGGATAGCTTGCAATTTGCAGATGCTGTTATTATGAGTTATGAAAATAGTGATTACAGTGAAAGTTATGCAGCACAATTAATTTTCGGAGGTATACCCGCTACAGGAAAGTTGCCCATAACGGCAAGTGCCTGTTATAAAATAGGAATGGGTATTCAAACAAAGGCTGTACGTTTAAAATATACAATACCGGAAGAGCTTGGTGCGAATGCCAAACTTTTAAATAAAATCGACAGCATCGCATTAAAGGGAATTAAAGATAAGATCTATCCCGGATGCGAGATCCTAGTTGCCAAAAACGGAAAAGTATTTTATCAGAAATCATTTGGATATCATACCTATGAAACGAAGATAAAAGTGAAGAACGATGATCTTTATGATATCGCTTCGGTAACAAAAATTATGGCGTCCACTGTTTCCTTGATGAAACTGGTTGATGATATGGAAGTAAATTTGGATGAACATCTCTGTTATTATTTGCCTCAATTGGAGGGAAGCAATAAACAAAATATTGTGATCAGAGAGATGATGAGACACCAGGCGGGATTAAAGGATTGGATCCCTTTCTGGACAAAAACAGTAAATAAGGATGGAAGTTATAAGACAGGTATTTATAATAAAACACCGAACGATTTTTATACCAAACGGGTTGCAAATGATCTTTACATAAATAAATATTATGAGGATACAATCTATAAGCAGATCATAGCATCACCTGTTAAAGATGCAGGTAAATTTGTTTACAGTGATCTAGGATATTATTTCCTGAAAAAGATTATTGAAAAAGAGACACAATCAGCATTGAATGTATATGTACAAAATACATTTTATTCTCCGTTGGGATTATCCACAATGGGATATAAGCCGATGGCGAGGTTTGATATGGACAGGATTGTGCCGACAGAATTTGATGCTAAATTCAGGAAACAATTAGTTCATGGCGATGTTCACGATCAAGGCGCAGCAATGTTAGGTGGAGTGGGAGGGCATGCAGGAATATTTTCTGATGCCAATGATCTTGCGGTGATGATGCAATTGTTTTTGAACAATGGAATATACGGCGGTAAAAGATATATCGATTCGTCAACCGTTGCGGAATTTACGAAATGCCAATATTGCAAGGATAACCGTAGAGCGATCGGTTTTGATAAACCGGAGATGAATCCTGATAAAGATAGTCCGGTTTGCAGTTGTGTCTCTTATTTAAGTTTCGGTCATACCGGATTTACAGGTACATTGGTATGGGCTGATCCAGAGAATCAATTGGTGTATATTTTTCTATCTAACAGGGTTTATCCCGATGCTGATGAAAATAAATTGGCAAAGTCAGGTATTCGTACAAAGATCCAAGAGGTTATTTATGAGGCTGTGAAATAGGCCATGTTTTTGCGTTATTTATTGCAAAACAAAAGGCTTTATCGCTTGTTATTAAAGTCGACAAACCTTAAATTTGCACAATAAAACAGCGCTTATGAAAACTCAGGATATTTCTTCTCTTTTATTGGATTCAAATCTTTCAAAGGACTTAAAAAAAATTTCAGAAAAAGTAATTTCAAATGAACGTATCTCAATTGAGGATGGTGTTCTGTTGTATGAAAAGGGAGAACTCGGATTTTTAGGGATATTAGCAAATTATGTTCGTGAAAATAAGAATGGAAACAATGTATATTTCAATCGGAATTTCCATATAGAGCCAACTAATATTTGTGTATTCGACTGTAAGTTCTGTTCGTATTCCCGGTTATTAAAAAATAAAGAAGACGGATGGGAATTATCCGAAGAAGATATTATTAAAATGGTGCGCAAGTATGATGGAAAACCTGTAACTGAAGTGCATATTGTTGGAGGAGTTCATCCTAAAATGGGGTTGATGTATTTTGCAAATCTCATAAAAAAAATAAAAGATATTCGTCCTGATCTTCATGTGAAGGCGTTTACTGCTGTGGAGTTAGAATACATGTGCAGAAAAGCAAATGTGAGTTACGAAGAAGGATTGCGGATCTTAAAAGAGCACGGACAAAATTCGTTGCCGGGTGGTGGTGCAGAAATTTTTGATGAAACAATCCGTAAAGAAATTTGTGAAGATAAATGTACATCAGCAGAATGGCTTGAAATTCACGAGACAGCGCATAAATTAGGAATGCCTTCCAATGCTACCATGTTATATGGAAATATAGAAAAGTTTGAACACCGTGTGGATCATATGAACCGGTTGCGCGAATTGCAGGATAAGACAAAAGGCTTCAATACCTTTATTCCTTTGAAGTTCCGTAATAAGGGAAATCAGATGAGTCATATCCCTGAAATTTCAGTAGTTGAAGATTTGCGTAATTATGCGATCTCGAGAATCTATATGGATAACTTCGGACATATAAAAGCATATTGGCCAATGATAGGAAGGTCAACTGCACAACTATCACTTGCTTTTGGTGTCGATGATATTGATGGTACAATTGACGATTCTACAAAAATATATACAATGGCAGGTTCGGAAGAACAATCTCCGGCATTAACAACACAAGAATTGGTTGAATTGATCAAACAGGCAGGCAGAACACCGATTGAGCGCGATACCCTTTATAATGTGATCACAGATTACAGTAATTATGATTTCAGCAAAGAAGAAGTAGTTGCGTAGATTACTTTTTTTCTTTCATAGTAAGTTCTGTTCTGTAGACGAAATGAGAAACCATCTATTGTTAATAGTGTGAGTGTCACTCTGAGCTAGTCGAAGAGTATGGGAAGCCATCACGTATATTTCGACAGACTCAAAATAACCTCATCTTGTATGAATAGAAATCCAAAATTGAATTAGAGTTCTCCGCTATACTTCGTTACCTTGAAAATAAAAAACAAGAAACATTGTTTATAATCGTGAATAAAAATTATTTATTTTTTTGCATCGTGTAATATCAGCATATCTAGCATTTGCAATGATTCTCCGTTTTTATTTGTAAAATCAAAATGCCATTTAATAGCAACATTATTATTTTCTTTAACATTTTTAATACCGGTAATACACACTTTGCAGAATACCTTCATATTTGCATAGGTGGGTTTTAAAAATTTCCAACTATTTATTTCCAGTCCGGCTAAAACAGAATCTCCAAATAATGGGATCCATTTTGTTTTATAAAAAATGTTGAATATGTGGGGTCCGCTGGTAATAAGACCTTTGAAAATACTTTTTTCTGCAACGTCTTTGTTTGTGTGAAAATCGAGAGGGTCGAAAAATTCTGCAAAGTCAATAATATCTTTTTCGGTTACGGAGACAGATCCGAAATCGAAAGTTGAATTTCCGATTAGATCTTTAACGAATATTTTTTTCATAATTATTTTTCTTGAAACTAAATATACTTAGTGAATTTAACTATTAAAACAATAGAAAGCTAATTTGGGGCGTCATTGCGAAGAATGAAGGTAGTCTTTATTTGAGATTGGTTCGAATGAATAAGTTTTGCAATGACGAGTTGAACGAAACATTTTCAAACAAAAACGCTCCGTAATTTACGGAGCGTTTTTGTTTGATATGATCTCGGAGTAAATCCCCCTAGCCCCCTTTTCAAAGGGGGAATTAATTATACTTTTAAAAATCCTAATATTTTTTCAACACTATCTTTCGCATCGCCATAAAGCATTTCTGCATTTGGTTTGTAGAACAAAGGATTTTCAACACCTGCATATCCAACTGACATAGAACGTTTCATTATAATAACTTTTTCTGCTTTCCACGCTTCAATTACCGGCATCCCATAAATCGGACTTGATGGATCATCTTGTGCACCAGGGTTAACAACATCGTTCGCTCCAATTACCATTACCACATCAGTTTCAGGAAGATCCTCGTTTATCTCGTCCATTTCAAATACAATATCGTAAGGAACATTTGCTTCTGCTAATAACACATTCATGTGTCCTGGTAAACGCCCAGCAACAGGGTGAATTGCGAATCTAACTTTTTTACCTGCTTTTTGTAATGTTTGAACCATATCATAAATTGGATATTGTGCTTTTGCAACAGCCATTCCATAGCCCGGAACAATAACCACCGACTTCGCTTCTTTTAATAAATCAGCAACTTCTTCATGGTTTAATGCAGTTACTTCTCCTTCCATTGCAGTAGCTGCACCTGATGATGCAACTGCACCAAATCCTCCAAGAATAACAGAGAAGAATGATCTGTTCATTGCTTCACACATGATGATAGAAAGAATCGCGCCTGAGCTACCAACTAATGCACCTGTTACAATAAGTAAATCGTTACCTAACATAAAACCTGCAGCTGATGCAGCCCAACCGGAATAAGAGTTTAACATAGAAACTACAACCGGCATATCAGCACCACCAATTGCCATTACCAGCATAACACCAATAAAACCGGCAAAAGCAGTCATGATGTATAAATACAGCATTCCATCAGTACCTTGAACTCCTGCAAAAAGCACCCCCAATACAATAGATGCAAGCACTAGTATGGTATTAACTAAATGTCTTCCCGGATACAACAAAGGTTTGCTCATGATTTTGCCTTCTAATTTACCCCAAGCAATAATAGAACCTGTAAATGTAATTGCTCCAATGAACACACCAATAAATACTTCTACTAAATGGATCATATGCGCTGAATGAATTTCAGCTTCAGTCATACCATTAGCGACTTCTGGCGGTGCTATATACGAACCATAACCAACTAGCACAGCAGCCAATCCAACAAAACTATGTAGGATAGCGACTAATTGCGGCATTGATGTCATTTCCACTTTACGAGCTAATAATATACCGATGAAGGATGCAATTGCAATAGCTGCAATAATATAAACTTGACCATGCACTTTGTCTCCAAGCACAGTTGCCAGTATAGCGATGGCCATCCCTATAATTCCATAAAATACACCGCGCTTTGCTGATTCTTGTGAGGATAAACCTCCCAAACTTAAAATAAACAGTATACTTGCAAAAACATATGCTGCTGTTTGAATTCCTATAGTCATAAATTTCTTATTTTTTAAACATTTTCAACATACGGTGAGTTACTACAAATCCACCGACAATATTAATACTGGCAACTAAAATAGCTACAAAAGCGATGATGGTCATTGGACTTGTCATATCATCTGTTGTTTGCAATAAACCACCAACGATAATAATACCACTAATGGCATTGGTAACAGCCATTAACGGAGTATGCAGGGAATGCGATACGTTCCAGATAACTTGCCAACCAATAAACACCGCTAATACAAACACCGTAAAATGTTGCATAAAAGCACTTGGTGCAAATTGTCCTAACATTAATAAAAACAAACCAATAACGCTCAATTTGATGATCATTGATGTCGCTTCTTTTTTATTTTTTCTAGCTGAAACAACTTTTGGATCTTCCACTACCACTTCAGCAGCTTTTGGTTTTGCCGGACTAACAGGAAGTGGTGCAGGAGGCCAATTGATTTTACCATTATAAGTTACCATTGCTCTTGAAACAACAGCATCTTCCATATCAATTTTCCATTTTTCTGCCTTACCCATATCATCTAATAAATGACATAAGTTATTACCATATAATTGAGAAGCTTGAGAAGGTAGTTGATTTAATTTACCTACGATAGTAACTCCATTAGGAGTTACAT
>CANJPX010000091.1 GCA_947476185.1 Bacteroidota bacterium | reverse complement strand
CAGGGATATCAGTGCTATCTCCCGACCCTTCCTTCAGAAAAGCTTCGTCAGGGTTTGCTGACAGTTTCTGATGAGCCGCTGTTTCCGCGTTACCTTTTCATCCGGTTGGGCCAGGGAATTTCGGCCAAAAGCTGGGCGCCGATCCGTTCGACTAAAGGCGTCAGCCGACTTGTCAGCTTTGGCGTAGAACCCGCTAAGGTTGAAGGTGGACTGATCGAACTGTTACGGGTGCAGGAAGCGTCGGTTCAGACAGAGCCGGATCGACTGTTCAATCCGGGTGAACGAGTGCGCCTGACCGAAGGGCTGTTCGCCGGCATCGAAGGCATCTACCAAATGGCTGATGGTGAGTGCAGGGTCATGGTGCTGATTGAGATTCTGAGTAAACCGGTGGCAATACGCGTCGCGCCGACTGGTTTGCGCAAGGCCAGCTGACAAACCTGCCTCGTTACTGCCTGTTTGGTAAAAACCGTTCTCAAGGTCATGACGATGTGGCACAATGACGTTCATCTGTTGAACGGTCAGCAGTCTCTTCAGTTTTTTATTCCGACAGACTCCCTGTTATAGAGACCCCGCCAACCGCGCTTGCTGCGCGTGAAGCAGCATGGCGGTAGCATGCCTAAATCACCTTGAGCCTCGTATCCTCACTTCAGAAATTGGCTGCTTTACAAGAAGAAATCCAGTTCGAAGTCTTGCGCCGTTTATATCAAACGCCAGCGGTGAGTCAGCGCGCCTTAGCTCGGGACCTGGGTATCAGTCTGGGTAGCATCAATTTCTGTTTCCAGGCCCTGGTGGAAAAAGGCTTGGTCAAGATGCACAACTTCAGTCAGAGCAAGAATAAACAGCGCTACGCCTATTTGCTCACACCCGCCGGAGTGGTGGAGAAGTCGAGACTGACGGCGGACTTTCTGAGACGGAAAGTGGCGGGGTATGAAGCACTTCAAGCCGAAATTGAGACGTTGAAGGCTGAGATGAGTTCCGTGAAGGGCGGCTCTCAGTGAAAATCGCCATTGCCGGAACCGGTTACGTTGGCCTGTCGAACGGCGTGCTGCTGGCGCAGCACAACGAAGTGGTCTTCCTCGACATCGTGCCTGAAAAAGTGGTAATGCTTAACCGCAAGGAATCACCGATCGAGGACGCCGAGATCGAAGACTTCCTGAAGCACCGGCCCCTGAACTTCCGCGCTACGCAGGACAAGCAGGAGGCTTACGTTGGCGCCGACTACGTCATCATCGCCACCCCGACCGACTACGACCCGGAAACCAACTACTTCAGCACGAAGTCGATCGAAGCGGTGATTCGCGATGTCATGGCTATCAATCCACAGGCTGTGATGGTCATTAAATCAACCGCGCCAGTGGGTTACACCGCCAAGATCAGGCGGACGCTTGGCACTGATAATCTGATCTTCTCTCCTGAATTTCTGCGTGAGGGCAAGGCGCTGCACGATAACTTGTACCCATCGCGCATCATCGTCGGCGAGTGCTCAGCGCGCGCTGAGACCTTCGCCAGACTGTTGCAGAAGGGTGCCATCAAGCAGGACATCCCTGTGTTGTTCATGGACAGCACCGAGGCCGAAGCCGTCAAGCTCTTCGCCAACACCTACCTGGCCATGCGCGTCTCCTACTTCAACGAATTAGATACCTATGCCACCATTCACGGCCTTGACACGCGTCTGATTATTGACGGTGTTTGTCTCGATCCGCGCATCGGCAACCACTACAACAATCCCAGCTTCGGCTACGGCGGCTACTGCCTGCCCAAGGACACCAAACAGCTTCTTGCCAACTACCGCGATGTGCCGCAAAATCTCATACAAGCTGTCGTCGACGCCAACAACACGCGCAAGGGTTTCATCGCCGACGAGATCATCTGCCGCAATCCCAAGGTTGTCGGTGTCTACCGCTTGATAATGAAGGCCGGCTCGGACAACTACCGCGCCTCCTCCATACAGGGGATCATGAAGCGCATTAAGGCCAAGGGCATCGAGGTCATCGTTTATGAGCCGATGCTCAAGGTGATGGAGTTCTACAACTCCCGGGTGGTGAATGACCTAGTCGCCTTCAAGCGCGAAGCCGAGGTCATCATAGCCAATCGCATGACCGACGCCCTTGCTGATGTGGCGGACAAGGTATACACCCGCGATCTTTTCGGGAGCGATTCATGAAGGTGTTGGTAACAGGTTCCGCCGGTTTCATTGGCTCTACCCTAACGTTGCGCCTCTTGGAACGCGGCGACAGCGTCGTCGGCATCGACAATCACAATGACTACTACGACCCGGCCATCAAAGAAGCACGTCTGGCCCGGCATGTCAATCATCCGAACTACACCCACCTGCGCATCGACCTGGCCGACAGGAAGGCTATCGAAGATGCCTTCCGGACCTACCGACCGCAGCGGGTGGTCAACCTTGCCGCCCAGGCCGGTGTGCGCTACTCCATCGAAAATCCGCTTGCCTACATCGACAGCAACATCGTCGGCTTCGCCCACATCCTCGAAGGCTGCCGGCACAACGGCGTGGAACACCTCGTCTATGCCAGCAGCTCCAGCGTCTATGGCGCTAACACGACGATGCCCTTCTCGGTGCACCACAACGTTGATCACCCGCTCTCGCTCTATGCCGCCAGCAAGAAGAGCAACGAACTGATGGCCCACACCTACAGCCATCTCTACAACCTGCCCACCACTGGCCTGCGCTTCTTCACTGTCTATGGCCCGTGGGGGCGGCCGGACATGGCCCTCTTCAAATTCACCAAGGCTATCCTGGCAGGCGAACCGATCCAGGTCTTCAACTACGGCAAGCATCGGCGCGATTTCACCTACATTGACGACATCGTCGAAGGCGTCATCCGCGTACTCGGCAGGCCAGCACCACCGAACCCAGCTTGGAGCGGCGAACAGCCCGATCCGGGCAGTAGTGCCTCACCCTGGCGCGTCTACAATATTGGGAACAACAACCCAGTTGAGTTGATGGACTACATTGGCGCCATTGAGAAGGTTCTGGGCAAGAATGCCGAGATGGAAATGCTACCGTTGCAGCCGGGCGATGTACCTGATACCTACGCAGACGTCGTCGATTTAGTTGAGCAGTTTGACTACAAGCCGGCCACGCTAGTGGCGCAGGGCGTGGCGAACTTCGTTGAGTGGTATCGGGACTACTTCAAGGTTTGAGCATGCACCCCCAAAAAGAAAAGATCATTGCTGTCGTCGGCCTCGGCTACGTCGGCCTGCCGTTAGCGGTCGTGTTCGGTAAACAATACATGACCATTGGTTTTGACCTATCCGAAGCCAAAATTGCCTCCTACCGTGAGTATCGCGACCCTACTGGCGAAGTGAGCGGTGAAGATCTTCAGGCCGCCACTCAACTTGAAGTTACCATCGACCCGAGCCGTCTCGCCAGCGCGGACTTTTTAATTGTTGCCGTGCCAACACCGGTCGATGCAGCCCATATCCCAGATTTCAACCCGCTGGTCAGCGCCAGCACTACCGTCGGCCGGCACATGAAAGCCGGCGCCACCGTCATCTACGAATCCACAGTCTATCCTGGCGCTACCGAGGAGGTATGCATCCCCATCCTCGAACGGGAATCCGGTCTCAAATGGAAACAGGATTTCCACGTCGGCTACAGCCCAGAGCGAGTGAACCCGGGCGACAAGGAACACACCATTACCAAAATTGTCAAGGTCGTCGCTGGCGACGATGAAGCCACCCTCAAAGCCGTAGGTGATCTCTATGCTTCAGTTATCATTGCCGGCGTGCATCGCGCCAGCAGCATCAAGGTAGCCGAGGCCGCCAAGGTCATCGAGAACACGCAGCGCGACCTGAACATCGCCTTAATGAACGAACTGGCGATCATCTTCGACAAACTCGGCATCGACACCCTCGAAGTCTTGCAAGCGGCTGGCACCAAATGGAATTTCCTGCCCTTCCGCCCCGGCTTGGTCGGCGGACACTGTATCGGCGTCGACCCCTACTATCTCACCCACAAGGCAGGAATGCTTGGCTACCACCCGCAGGTGATTCTTGCCGGCAGGCGCATCAACGACGGCATGGCAGCCTACATCGCCCAGCAAACCGTGAAGCAGATGATCGACGCCGGAAGCTATATCAAGGGTGCAAAGGTGATTGTGCTTGGGCTCACCTTCAAGGAAAACTGCCCGGATATCCGCAACTCCAAAGTTGTCGACTTGGTATTAGAACTACAGGACTATGGCTGCGAAGTCCTCGTGCATGATCCTATCGCCGATCCGGCGGATGTGCAGCACGAGTACGGTATTGCGCTCACCACATGGGAAGAACTTCCGCAGGCCAATTCTCTTGTTGCCGCCGTGTCGCATCGGCAATATCTGCACATGCCCCTTGGAGATTTACTGTCCAAGCTCCAACCCGCAGGGGTATTCATAGATGTCAAGTCCGTCTACCCGAATACATCCATAACTGAAAAGAGACTTCGCTTTTGGCGCTTGTAAGCATGCATAAACATTCAGCCAGTCATTCTCTGTGGTGGCTCGAGCACGTGCTTGTGGCTGTTGTCGCGCACTGGATTCTCTAAAAAGTTTCTTTGCCTGACTGGCGATGAAAGCCTTTTTCAACTCTCGGCTAGGCGCGTTGCTCAATTGAGTGATGTGGCCGCACCGCTTATGTGAGCAATGATGAACATCGATTGTCATTACAACCGGCTAAACTGCATATTCATGCGGATGGTGTTTCCCTTGCGGAAGCAGTCCATCCAATTGCAAAGGGTCTGCTCATGAAAAAATCACTTACGGCCCCAGCTAACGAGCGGAGTGGAAGAATTCCACTTTTCAAGGTTTTCATGCCCCCCGAAGCAGCCGAAATGATGGCAAGCACATTAAGTAGTGGTTTTCTCGCCGAAGGCACAAAAGTCAAAGCGTTTGCTGAAGAGATAGCCAAGTTTATCGGCAACCCGAGGGTAGTTCCAGTCAACTCCTGCACGATGGGGCTGACGATTGCCTTCAAGTTGTCGGGTGTAGGCCCAGATACCGAGGTTATTTCAACGCCGCTAACCTGTGTTGCAGGCAACGAGCCGATCCGCATGCTGGGCGCTCGCCCTGTCTGGGCTGATGTCGATCGCGCCACCGGCATGGTCACAGCTGAAACCATTGAGCCACTGATTTCTTCTAAGACTCGTGCGATCTACATCCTGCACAAGGAAGGCGCGCCGGCAGAGGTGGAAAATATCTATGCGCTAGCTAAATCCCATGGCTTGCGTGTTATCGAAGATGCTGCTCACGCTTTTGGGGCAAAGCGGCGCGGCGACCGGATCGGTGCCATTGGCGACTTCGTCTGTTTTTCCTTCCAAGCTATCAAGCACATCACCACTGGTGATGGCGGTGCGTTGCTCTGCGGCAACGAGGAAGACCACCTGCGAGCAAAAAAAACCAAATGGTTCGGCATAGATCGCGATGCACGCGAGGGGCGCGATGTGTGGCGCGAGGACATTCTGGAGTGGGGGTTCAAGGGCAACATGAATGATATTGCGGGCGTTCTGGGTCTGGCGCAGATCAAGCATATTGACTGGATCCTAGAGCGATTCCATCAGAACGGACGCCGCTATGATGCCCTGCTGCAAGATATACCTGGCATCCAGACTCTGCGCCGCGATCCATTGGATTACCAGACCTACTGGGGATACACGATCCTGGTGGAAAACCGTGATGCCGTGATCGCTGCGCTGAGCGAAGTTGGTATTGACGCAGCCCAAATTCATATACGAAATGACCACTATTCGATGTTTGGGGCTGACCGCCGGGAATTGCCGAACACCGATTGGTTCGATGCCCGTGAGCTCTCTATAGCTTGCGGCTGGTGGGTCGAAGAGGAAGACCAAGACCGAATTGTTGATGTCCTGAAGAAGGTGGTTCGATGAAAGTTATGACAATCCTTGGCACGCGGCCGGAAATCATTCGCCTGGCGGCCATCATTAAAATGCTCGACAAGCATTGCGACCACATACTGGTTCATACCGGGCAGAACTATGACCGAAATCTGAACGCTGTGTTCTTCGAGGATCTTGATCTGCGCCAACCGGACTACGTCCTCGAGACGAAGTCCGGCACCATTCAGGGACAGATCGCAGCGATCATCGAAAAGACCGGCGACGTGATGGATAAGGAAAATCCGAATGCGATCGTAATATTGGGCGATACCAACTCTGGGTTGTCCGCCATCTGCGCTAAACGGAAAAAGATCCCCATCTTTCATATCGAAGCTGGCGACCGCTCCTTCGACAATGATGTGCCCGAGGAGCTGAATCGCCGAATCGTCGACCACGCCAGCGACATCAACCTGGCCTACACCGAGCACAGTCGCCGCAATCTGCTACGCGAAGGACTGCATCCCCGTAATATTATGGTCGTAGGTAGTCCGGTATACGAGGTATACGATGCCATGAAGGAAAAATTTTCTGCAAGTCTCATCCTGACGAAGTTGGGACTGACACCTGGCAACTTCTTTACCGCAAGCATTCACCGCGAGGAGAATGTAGACAAAGGCGGCGCGATCGAAACCCTGGTCGACACTTTCAATGCCTTGGCCGAAACCTATGACTGTCCAATCATAGTCAGCACCCATCCGAGAACCCGTCGCCGGTTGGAGCAGTTGCGCCTGCTCGAACGGAGTAACTCTTTGATCAACTGGCATGAGCCGTTCGGTCTGATTGACTTTATCCGTTTGCAGACGGAGTCGCGTTGCGTGATCTCCGATAGTGGCACGATTCATGAGGATTCCGCCATACTGGGCTTTCCGGCCATCGCCATTCGCAAGTCCACAGAGAAGCAGGAGTCACTGGAGGCGGGATACTGCCCCATTACTGGACTGCAAAAGGAAGATGTCCTACGGGCTGTCAAGTTGGTGGTCGAGGACCCCATCGACATTGCCCGCTCCCCTGCGCCGGAAGCGTACCTGCAGCGTGAGGTCTCGAAGAAAATCGCTCGCATCATCCTCGGGATGAGTCGCGTGGTGGATGAACAGGTTTGGGGAGCGAAAGACAAGAAGTTTATCAAAGGGGCAGGCAATGGCTAGGGGGAAAGACTGGAATAGGTCGTACGTAATTGAGGACCTCAAGGTGCACTGCGACATGCGAGGTACCTTGTACGAGATGCTCAGATTCTCGTCACAGGCTATCCCAGAGGGTGGGCAGATTTACGTCTATACTGTCGCACCGGGTGCCCGTCGCGGCGACCACTTCCACGAGCACAAGTGCGAATGGTTTACTTGTGTTGCCGGCCGGGTGCGGCTTTTAATGAAGGCAATAAATGGTGAGCGAGTCGACGAAATACTCGATGCCAACTTGCCGAGGCTTGTCTTTGCCGGCCCGGGCACAACCCATGCAGTTTTGAACGAAACAGAGAATGAGGCTGTGATTATTGCCTATGCATCGAAGGAGTTCGATCCAGCGGATTCCGACACGATTCTTGAACCGGCGGATTGATTATTTATGACGACTCTGATTGGCAAGACCATAATGATCACCGGAGGGACGGGCTCCTTCGGAAAAGCTGTTTTACACCGTCTCATTAGGGAGGATGAGGTTGCCCGCATCGTGGTCTACAGTCGCGACGAGAAGAAGCAACATGACATGCGCCTTGCGTTCAACAACCCGAAGATCCAGTTCGAGATTGGCGATGTACGAGACGAACGGCGCATCATGCGCGCCATGCAGGGTGTTGACATGGTCTTCCATGCTGCCGCCATGAAACAGGTGCCATCCTGCGAATTCTTTCCGATGGAGGCGGTACAGACAAATATCATTGGCACTAACAATGTGATCGACGCGGCACTGTACCACGGCGTCGATAGACTGGTCGTGCTCAGTACCGACAAGGCGGCCTACCCGGTCAATGCTATGGGCTGCAGCAAAATGATGATGGAAAAGCTGATGATCGCGCGGTCGCAGGCACAAAAGCCGCAGGATCCATCGGTCATGTGCGGGGTACGCTACGGCAATGTCCTGTACTCGCGGGGCTCTGTGGTGCCGTTATTTATTGACCAGATCCAACGCGGATCGCCCCTCACAGTTACGCACCCAGGCATGACCCGTTTCCTGATGCCGCTACCCGAGGCTATCGACTTAGTACTCCACGCCATTCGGCATGGAAATAATGGCGATCTGTTCATTCGCAAGGCGCCTGCTGCCACGATTGGCGATCTGGCACAGGCCTGCCTGAACCTTTTCGGCGCTGACAATCCAATCAAAATTATTGGCATTCGGGCCGGCGAAAAGATGCACGAAACGCTGGCCACGGAGGGGGAGCTTGCTCGCGCAGATGACCAAGGAGATTATTGGCGCATTCCCTGCGATACCGGCCAGAAATTCGATAAGTACTACGTCGAGGGCTCACCTGAATTGGAAAACATTCGCCCGTTCGATTCGGAGAACACGACACGCCTCTCTGTCGCCAAGATAGAGGAATTGTTGCGCTCACTACCAGAAATATCCTCGACACTGGAGTAGATAGAAGGCTAGGTCGATGAATCAGCCACCATGATTAGACCGAACTATAAGACTCCTCGCGATATAACGCAGGAGGAGGTTAGGGCGATCTGCACCATAAAAGACCAAAGCTGGCCGCATTCCATGGAATCGCAACTGGAATGGTGGAAAAAATACACCGCCAAGAATGATGTGTTTGTCACGCTGGTAAATAGTGGCTCAATATTGGCTTTCCTGCGCTTGCGCAATCGAACGGTCTCGGTGAGGGGTGTATGTTTGGGTGCCCTGTGTGTGACTGAAGTGTGCGTAAATGAGCGGTACCAAGGGCAGGGACTGGGCATGCAACTATTGGATGCGGCGGCTGCTTATGTCAAGAAAACAAACTCTAGCGTTGCATACCTGCTGTGCTGGGACATCCAGGAACCGTTCTATGCCGCATGCGGTTGGCATCGGACCGATGCATCTCCGCAGATCGAGTCGGCAAGCGGACAAGAAAGCCGTCCATTAGCCAAGAACGAAAGGTGCATGATATTTGATCCGCAGAATCGGTTGAACGGTCGCATCGTCTTGTTCGGAGACGTGTTCTAAAGTTTCGCATACCGCAGTCAAACCACAGATAAGAATATATTGCAACTGAGCTTATTCAGAAGAATAACTGGCGCTAGGGCATTCAAAGATGCATCAATGCTTGGACTTGCCCATGCTCTGTCCCTGTTGCTTGGCTTGGCCTCGACGGTTTTTTGGACAAGATGGATGCCCGCCGAAACATTCGGGCAGTACAAGGTAGTTCTTGGGGTCATCAGCATTGCAGGCGCCTTTTGCCTGTTAGGGATTGGGCAGATAGCATTAATGTCAGCAGCTAACAAAGCCGACGGAAATTTATCGCGACTCATTCGCAATAAATTGCTGGCCAATTTAGGTGGAACACTCTTAATCTTGGGCGCAGCTGGCTACTATTCATTGAGTCGTTCAGATTCGGGTGCTTTGGTAGGTGGGTTGGTAGCTGCAGCAATAATCTTCCCTATCTACAATAGCTCGGAATTGTGGCTGTCGTGGCTTAATGGAAAAGGGAGCTTTGGCAGCTTGGCGGCGGGTAAACTGATAACCCCAACGCTCGCATTATGTGCCGGACTTCTGGTAGTTTCGTTTCACATAAATGAAGTGTGGCTAATTATCTTTCTCTTCCTCGCATTACCTTCTGTACAGAACGTTTTGATGATCAGCAGGGCATTGAATCTTCGTGACAACGACAAGCATAACGAGGAACTCATGCGGCTTGGCCGGCATATGTCTTTGGCGTTGGTATTTTCAAGTCTGCTGTCATTGGACGTCGTTCTCCTTGAGCATTTTCACAAAGCTGAAGAGGTTGCTTTATACGCGGTGGCCTTGGTTTTTCCAGAACTGGTTAAAGGCTTGTTCTCCATCATTGGACAAGTAATCGCCCCGAAAATATATGCGAACGACTCACTTGCGAAACTATGGTCTTCTTTCCGGACAAAGTTCCTTTGGATCACATTAGTTTTTGCAGCGCTCGGTCTGATTGGCTTTATCATGATTCCCATACTTATTCCGCTACTGTTCACGGAAAAGTATGCAGCCGCCGCCGATTATGGGAAATGGCTGTGGCTCACCATTTCCTGCGTGGGCTCTTTCACCTATTTGGGTTCGGCGCTAATCGCAACTAGGCGACCAATGTATATCTACACCCCAGGTATCGGCTATCCGTTCTGTTTGGTGACGTTGTACCTAGTCTTCGTGGACTATGGCGCAAGTGGTATGATATATGTGCGATGCGTAAGTGCTATCTTATTGGCTGCATATTATGGATTTGCGTTTGCCTTTAGGCTTCGATCCCAGAAGATGTCCGCTAGCTCTAGTGCACATTAATCTTGATAATAAACAATTCTCAATCGACTTGGCAAATGAAGTACGCAGAAGTCCTTTTGGTTAATACGCAATTGTGTGCAATACAGGTGGGAGTGCCGAGCAGGCGGCGACCCGGCTCGTCGGTATAGAATGTCTTGGCTTGCACTCCATGAGTTCTGAATTGCATTTGGAGATAGCCCCAGACAGTACGAGACAGGTGCTGCAATATAGGATGCCCGTTATAGACTAGTGACAATGAGGATTGATGTACAGGAATTGAGCGGCAGTATAAAGGCTTTCCTGCGCCTAGGACTCAAGACTAGGCGCATTGCGCCATTATCCGCTAAGGTGTACAGCGGACAGTCTTGCCGCCAGCGTTGATTGGTTGTCGGCGGTTTGCGCGGCTTGGGCGAGGTCTTGGCTAAGGTTTTGGCGATAGGCGGTGCCGAAGTTCTGCTTACTTATCACGTAGCCGAAGAGAATGCCTCGCGTTTGGTCACCGATATCCTTGAACATGGAGGCGAGGCTGCCTGCATCAAGTTCGATGTAACCGACGAAGGGTCCGAATCAATGAGCTTGCAGACTGAATGGCAGCCGCCCCATTTGTATTACATGGCTACGCCTTTCATTTCGTCCGGTCAACATGGCGTCTTTTGCAATAAAATTTTTGTACGCTTTTGCGACTATTGCGCCATCGGTTTTTCTGGATGAACTGCCCTCGATATGGGAGAGTACGTCGCAGCACAGAGCGCCGGCGAATCGCTCTGTGCGGCTAATCCAGACCTGAGATATTTGCTGCCGCGCCATCCAAAACTTACTACGGATCAAACGATGAGCCTGCTACCGATTAATAACTTGTAAACTTTGCCAGTTGCATTCGACCTGCTTAACCGCAGTTGCCCGAAGGATCAATAATTCCCCATGGGCTGTTGCAATGAAATCTATGAATTGCAATCGAACGTTATGAAGGATCGATTGCAGTGAAATGATAAAAATCATTAAGATACTGAAAATTATCACATGAATATAATATGGACTAGACTTCGTCAAATAGTATTCCGGCTTTTACAGGGTTTGGTTAGGCGATATTACAGGCTAAAAACATTGTCACTCCTCGAGCGGTGCTTGTCAGTTGGGCCTGCTGTCCGTTTGAGGATGCCTCTCGTGATCTACCATCCCGAATGTATCTCCTTCGGTAGTCGGGTCGATGTAGGTGAAAATGTGATTATTCGGGGAGGCGGAGGAGTTTACATAGGAAACGATGTCCTGATAGCCGCCGGAGCTATACTAGTATCTCAAGGTCATCCGATAAACCCACCTCGCTGGGGGCGGGTAGTTTCAAAGCCGGTACAAATCGGGAACGAGGTCTGGATTGGTGTCAACGCTACCATCCTCCCCGGGGTAACGATTGGTAACAACTCGATTGTGGCGGCCGGCGCCGTGGTTTCCCATGATGTGCCACCAAACAGCATTGTGGCCGGCGTTCCGGCTCGAGTCATCGGGGACATCGGCACTAACCCGGGCGATCCCACAGTCTTTTGAACTTTCTCTAGAAACTACGGAATTGGGCCCCCTCTTCCAGAGAAATATAAGAAATAAGATTGCCAGTGGCGGAGGTGCGGTTTATTAAATAAAATTAAAACAATACATAAAAAATGAAACTACAGTTCTAGGGATGCATCTACTTTCTAGTGGGGTCGGTGGTGGTATCTAGATCGATTGACCTCGAAAAATTATGGCATTCCTGAGACGTTTTGTTTTGCAGATGATGGCCGTGAAATACCAGTGTATCGAGACTGCAGATATTCTGTTAAATTGGGATGGACATATTTCAAGGTGCTGAATATTCTCACCAATCTTCGTTCTCAAGGAAAACTTGACGCGAGTGAGGACGAGTTTTAAAAAAACAATCGGCAACAGGACCTTGGGTGCAAACCTTGCCGTAATTAATAGGGTCGCAAAAAATGCAGTACAAAGGAGCGTGAATCTCTTTTTGAGCGTCAAAGAAACCAATGACAACCAGCCAGATTTTGTGCCAGATGAGAATAAATTACGAAGTACCCTTGATTTATATCGGCGCAGGCACGCTGCGATGTTCAGGAAACTTTCGGCTGCCGGTGTTTACGCCGTCTCTGCGGATGTTTCGCTTCATGAGATAGGTTATATATCTGGTGGGTACTCCATTCTGGCCTTTGAGCAACGTGGGTTCGAGGCGAATGGCATAGATAATTATTACGCTGGCTTGGAAAAAAGAGTTTGTTTCACTGGTACATCAAGGAGCTTACATGTTCGCAAGCGAACTATGTGCATGCGACTGAGCTGCCATCCGAAAGTTTTGATGTCATATATTCGGTAAGCGTGCTCGAGCACATCACGAATCTGGAGGCAGCTTTTGCCGAGATGTATCGATTGCTTATGCCCGGGGGGTAGTCATACATAACTATGCACCTTATTTCTCCTGCGATGGGAGGAGGGGGGTACGCGCTGGGTATCGGGGAATCTCCTTGGGCGCTGTGCGCTTGAGCAAGACTGAATATCTGCGTTATCTGACCGAGTTGAGGCCGTTCGAGGCCGAGACTGCAATTGATTGGATGCAAGGCGCGTTAAAAGGAATATTCAACAATGGCGAATGCAGCGCATTGTCGCGATGGCAGGATTTCGCCTTACTTTGTGGACGGAAAATTCTTCGTCAAGGCGGTTTATGGCAGATCAGTCGCCACAGATTATCAGGGAGTATTATGCAAATACACCGGGTATAGGCATCGAGGATCTGGTTTCGCAATCAATTTCTTTTGTCGCAGTTAAATGAAAAACATGTTGCGCTTGGTTCAATTTATGTTGGGAAAAAACTATCAGCCATGAAGCGGCGCCGCATAGCACTCGTTTTCGAACAATCCCAAAGCAACGAGACACTGTCCTATCATCATGGCTGGCCCAAAGCTTTTCTCAGCTCACGTTTTTTTGATTGCAAGCTTATCAATCTGGCAGGAAAGTCACTTGTAGATGAAGCAGTCATTGCCTTGTCTTTTCATCGGGAGAAATACGAAGCGATTGTGCTCTTGCATTCGGTATTTTCCAACCAGCAGAATTTACGCAGGTTACCTTTTCTATCCTTGTCAATGTGCAGGGTTCCCAAGGTCTTCTTTATAGGCAACGAATACAAGTTGATGCCTGAGAAAATGCGATTTTGCCGCCGCCT
>CANJPX010000090.1 GCA_947476185.1 Bacteroidota bacterium | reverse complement strand
GGGGAAATAAATATGGAAATGTGACTATGACGGATGGTTTGGCGAAAGACGGTTTGATCGATGTGTATCATAATTACCCAATGGGAAATGCTTCTGATCTGTGTGCAAAAGAAAATAATATCTCCCGTGAAGATCAGGATGCGTTTGCAATTGAATCCTATAAGCGATCACAGGCTGCCTGGGCAGCAGGGAAATTTAACGACGAAATTGTTCCGGTTGAAATACCGCAACGCAAAGGCGATCCTATCATAATGAAAGAGGACGAAGAATATAAAAATGTTCGTTTCGATAAAATACCTGAATTAAAAGCAGCCTTTACAAAAGATGGTACAGCTACAGCTGCAAATTCATCTACCATGAATGATGGCGCTGCTGCTTTGGTATTAATGAGTAAAGAAAAAGCAGAAAAATTGGGGTTGAAACCAATTGCGATACTTCGTGGATACGCAGATGCAGAACATGCTCCTGAGTGGTTTACAACTGCTCCTTCATTGGCTGTTCCAAAAGCTGTTTCTAAAGCAGGTTTGGCATTGGGCGACATTAATTTTTTCGAATTGAATGAGGCATTTTCTACAGTAGGTATTGTAAATATTCAAAAAATGAAGTTGGATGCAAGTAAAGTAAATGTGAATGGCGGAGCGGTTTCATTAGGTCACCCTTTAGGATGCTCCGGAGCTCGAATCATTGTTACTTTAATTCATGTGTTGAAACAAAATAAAGCAAAATATGGTGCTGCCGGAATTTGTAATGGAGGCGGAGGAGCCAGTGCTGTTGTTATTGAATTAGTATAAAGTTTTTATAGTTTGTTTGTTTTTCGCTTGTCAATTCGAGTATTTCTAACGAGGTATCGAAAGAAATGTATCGAGAATTCAATATGAAGATAAAATTCGAATCGCAATTTGTCCTCGATACAATTCTCTTACTTTGTCATCGAATTACTCGAACTGTCATTTTAGAGTTTATTTAATTTCTTAGTGATAAAAATGTTTGGAATAGTAAATCTAAGTATCATCCCATGTAGAAAAGAACCTTCGGATCGCTCTGAAATGGTTACTCAACTTTTGTTTGGTGATCATTTTGAAGTGCTTGAAGTGCAAGGTAGTTGGTGCAGAATAAAAATTGCCTATGACGGTTATGATTGCTGGATAGATAAAAAACAGTTCCTTCCAATTGCCGAGTATACCTTTGATATTTTAAATACTACTGAAATATTTTGTGTGAACGAACTTATTCAGATTATCACTGATAATAAGATCGCACAACTTTTCCCGATATGCATAGGAAGCACACTTCCGAATTTTGATAATGGGGAATGTGCTGTCGAGAACTCCACCTATTTATATGATGGTGCTTTTGTAAATGGACATTTACCTTTTTCTAAAAATGGGATTATCGATACCGCAATGATGTATTTGAACACTCCGTATTTATGGGGAGGAAAGACACCTTTTGGTATCGACTGCTCAGGATTCACACAAATGGTATATAAGCTCAATGGGATAAAATTGAAGCGCGATGCCTATCAACAAGCTGAAGAAGGTGAAACATTGAGTTTTGTGGAAGAGGCAGAACCCGGAGATCTGGCATTTTTTGATAATGAGGAAGGAAAAATTGTGCACGTTGGCATTGTGATGGATAATAATAAAATTATTCATGCTTCCGGAAAAGTCCGTATTGATGGCTTCGATCATCAAGGGATCTTTAATAACGATAAAAAAGATTATTCTCACCGGTTAAGATTATTGAAGCGCATAATTTAAATTGATTATTATCGTTTAAAACAATATCACTAGTTTTTAGTTATCAATTAGGAGAACTTTCTAAACTCAAAAAGGACCTTGGCGACAGTGTCGTTATTTATTATATCTCCGAATTGGAAGACAAGAAGTTGATCGATTATTTTAAGTCACTTGAATTGGCTGATAATAAGGATTTAGTTGCAAATGCCGATCTGCTTTTGTTTTCATATGCAATTGAAAATATTCGACCTTTTATTTATCTGTTGGACAAATACAAAAATATTATTTTTGTAAAAGGAGGTCAGGATGTTACTGAATCGCCAACCTTCCTGTATGAACAATTTCTTGAAAAGATGAGGGTAACTAATTGTTCCAATTAGATCTTGATTTTCACTTCTTCTCCCAAAAATTTCGGTTGCGTATGAAAAATATACAGATCTAATACAGCCTTGAACTTTGCGATGTATTCGCGGAAGCGCACTTTTAAAGAAAAATAATCAGGTACATCTTTGGCATTGAAGGCAACGACATTCATATCATAATAATTTCCAATGAACACTGCCCTCTGATTGTGAAATTTTTGTGAAATAACAGTAATATTATTTTGTCCGAATATTTTTAAACATCTTACCATGGAATCTAAGGTACGGAATCCGGCATAGTCTTTTGTAATACAACTATCAGGGACACCCAATGCGATCAGGGAATTTTCCATGTCCGTTGCTTCATCATATTCTTTCTTGGAATTGTCGCCACTTACAATAATGTGTTTTATTTTTCCGGATCTGTATAATTCGGCAGCAGCTTCTATCCGGTATTTAAAAAATAAATTCTCAGAACCGTTTCGTAGAGTCTTACTAGCTCCCAATAAAATGGCAACATTGTTACTTGGGATCTTTAAGATATCAGTATGTAATTGTGATGCTGTGCTTTTTATGATCCAATAATTACTGCTTACAATTAGGGAAGATGAAAATATCGCAAGGATAAAAGACCACTTAAAGATTTTTTTGAAAGGTAGTGCTTTTAGTTTTTTTATCATTGAATACTATTTAACCTAAGAAATATTCTAACTTATTTAATTTTTCATTGTTTCAGTTCGTTTTTGAAACTATGCAATTCAGTGAAAGACTTTCAGTTTCTAAAAATATTTTTTTTGATGACGTCATTGCGAGGAACGAAGCAATCTCAGCAAAAAAGCATTGTTTATAGATTGCTTCGTTCCTCGCAATGACGCGTTAATTTATCATTTGTTAGAAAGAATTTCATTCTTTCATTACTCCAACCTATGCAATCCTGAGAGTGGTTTATTAAAAGTATAGGTCGATCAAAACAAATACGGCGAATAGGACACTTGCAATTCCGTTAGTGGTAAAAAATGCAAGGTTAACTTTTGAAAGGTCATTCGGTTTTACTAATGTATGTTGGTAAAATAAAAGCAAGCAATAAATGACGGCTCCTATCCAGTACCAGATAGTGAACTCAGCGTATATTCCGGCATAAATTATAAATCCGGCACTAATCAAGTGTAAAATAGTAGAGAATAATAAAGCGCCCTTTTTGCCAAAAAGTACAGGAATAGATTTTAAGTTTTTTGAGCGGTCAAAATCTTCATCCTGCAAGGCGTAAATAATATCAAATCCGCTCACCCAAAATAAAACAGCAAATGAAAAAAAGAGCGGAAGCCAATCGAATTTACCGCTAACAGAAAGGTATGCTCCTATCGGCGCAAGAGACAAGCCCAACCCTAATACCATATGACAAAGTGCAGTAAATCTTTTTGTTAGGCTGTACCCAAGTACAACTAATAAAGCAACCGGAGATAAATAAAAACAAAGAGGATTGATGAAATACGTGGTAGTAATAAATAAGATACAGTTCGCAATTACAAATATTAGTGCTGATGTAGGTTTTACAATACCTGCAGGAATTTCTCTGACAGCTGTACGGGCATTTTGTTCATCGATCTTTCTGTCGATAAAACGATTGAAGGCCATTGCGGCACTGCGGGCAAAGATCATGCACATTACTACAAATGCAAAAAGTTTAAGATCGAATTTTGCCTGTGTAAAAGTAATTGCAAGGAAGTAGCCGATAATTGCAAATGGTAAAGCGAAAATGGTGTGACTGAATTTTACTAAGGATAGATATTTGCTGAGCGTATTCGTTTTAGTTTCCATTCATCAATTATTTAAAACGACTCATAATTATTATTGCCAGCACAACAAGGATCGGGATAGAACTTAATATGATACCGATAATTCCGGCTGTAATTTTTTTTGTATTGATCTCGTACTTTGTATCAAAATAAACATAGATCGTGGAGGCCATCATTCCTAAAAATCCTATCGGCAAGGAAAAAAATATGCCATAAGGCACGATGCATAAAAGTGCCGCTAATATTCCCAAGGCAATCGATGCAATTCCTACTATTTTTAATTTCTTCTCCATGGTAAAATTTATGGCTACAAAATTATCATTTTTTCGGTAGCGATGATTCTTCCCAGATGAACTAATTTGCAAAAATAAATTCCCGAGGCTAGTTTTTTTATTTCAATTGTTGTACCGCTGATTGGCTCAGTTTCTATAAGTTGTCCGATAGAATTGTAAATTTCAAGATCTGTGTTATTCTGAAGTCCTTTTCCGGAAAGGCTTATAGTTATAGTACTTCCGCTTGAAGAAGGATTCGGATATATCAAGATCTTGTCAGTGATACTGTTTTCATTTATTTCAGTTACCAAGCATCCTGTTAAAGCAGTAAACGCATTTACTTTCCCATAACCGTAAAAATTATTCGGTAAACTGCTTCCTGTATAAATATCCTGCGTTGTGCAGCTTATAATAGCTTGTTTCACCGTTAATGCGTTTGCTGTTGGATTTTTTTGAAGGTATAATGCTGCAATACCGGCCACACCGGGTGATGCTGCAGAAGTTCCTCCTCCACGGATATGGAACCCATCTTGTGAAAGCGCATTGGGAGCACCTGAGGCGAATGTAGGAACCAATGATAATACCACTGTAGAAACAACCATATCACCAGGTGACATGATATCCGGTTTTATTCTTCCATCACGTGTAGGACCTGCACTGGAAGTGGGATGACGTTTGCCGGGGATCTTTGTATTATCCACATACAATGAGCCGGTGTAATCCATGTAACTTTTTCGGTTGGTATAATTTCCAACAGTTATTACATTATCAAGACATTGAAAACTGGAAACCAATGTTTGATTGAGATCGGGAAGTTTATAATAAATACTGTCCGGCATAGTTGCAAGTGAAGGCAAACCGGAACTTACAACATCAAAATTCCAAAGGTCGAATTTTCCTGAACCGGTCGTGATCAATCTCCAATCATAGGAGGTGGAGTCAGGAATAATATTGAACTCCATTGAATAGGTTCCTCCAATGCTGTCTCCGTAACTTTGAATAATTCCAATTCTGTTGCTGCCATTATAAAGTGTATCATTTTTAATAACGCCCAAATGGGCTGCTATATTGGAGAAAGGAATTCGACCTCTGAAAGAATGTGTCGGATTCATCTGATCGGCACCGATCGAGAACTGAATATTTTTTAGGTCGTTCGTGTCTGCCCATATAACAAAATTAATACTTGTAGCCGATAAGGAAAAGAAACTGAAATTAGTATCTGCAGTTACAGTGTATCCCAAATGGAAAGGAATATTTCCTGCATTTCCTGCAGAAGCAACAAAAGCGGTACCATTCGTCTGTATATTGATCAAGTTGCTGATTAGCTGAGCCTCCAGATTTAATCCGTCATGTGAGCCGTAGTAATCACCTATACTTGCATTTATCACACATGGTTTACCCAAAAGATTCGCTTTTGCATAGATATAATTTACAGCATCAGAAATTAATGTGGTTGATGAACCGTAAAAGTTTAGAGCTACCATTATTATATCAGCATTCGGAGCTACACCTTTGTAATTTCCTGACGCAAGTCCGTTCCCTGCAGCAATTCCGGAAACGTGAGTGCCATGTCCTGCAAAATCAACATCTGTAGAGCCTGCTGCCAGTCCCAGGTCAATTTCTGTATTGTTCCATTCTTGACCGTAACCGTAGGGCAATGGGGTGTTTGATGCAACAGCCAGGTTTTGGTCCCAAAGAAATTTGACACGGCTATTTCCTAAATTATCTTTCAGATCGGGATGTGTAAAATCAATTCCTGTATCAATTAGTCCAATAATAATTCCCGTTCCATCGTATGTTTGAGTCAAAGGTGTTTGTCCGTTATGAACAGGAATAACATTACTGTTGAGCAGCATTGTGTCGTTCATTGGTCTTGTGTGAGGCGGATATGCTTCAACACGTTGAATCTTATTATTGATTATAAAAGTAGAAAGTGCAGATGCAGGGATTTTTATTGCAGCGATATTTTCTGCAGAATATTTAAAATTTCCTTGTACGGATGCAGTTAATTGTTGGATGGTTGAAATATCTCCTTTCACAAAAACATCAATTATCTCTGTCGAGGCAGCGTTGTTTTTTAGTGCCAATGCAAAATTCATTTTGCTTTGTGCAATGCTGTTTATTGAAAAGATCAATAAAGTGAAAAATAAGGAGTATGATTTTTTCATTTTATAGCTGAATATTCACGAAATTTACGACTATGAGATCAAAATTACTAATTTTTGAAATGCAACGTATAGCCGGAGTTTTATTTATATTGTTATCATTGATGGGAAAGGCGCAAACACCCACAACAATTGCTTATTCCCACGACTATGAATTTAAGGAAGGTGTTTATTTAACAATTGAACAGTTTCTTGGAAATAATCCTATACTCAAGTCGAAAATTGTTTCTGATATACCCAAAACACAGATCGATTTTTTAACACAACTATTGGAACATAAAACATTCACAACAAAAGATACTAGCGGAGCAGAACATAAAATAGAAACGAATTCAATTTGGGGCTATTGCCAGAATAGAACGATCTATTTTTATTTTAATAATGAATTTATTCGTTTGAATGTGATCGGAAATTTAAGTTTGTTTTCAGGAATAGTTGTTCATTCAACTACCCATACTGAGCCAATAGGGGATATGTATGCCATTGAACCTTCTTTTGAAGAATTGCATCAGTTCGTATTAGATACAAGATCGGACAAGGTGCTTGATTTTGATTCAGAGAACATGGAAATGATACTTAAAAATGATGCAGAATTATATGCACAGTTCATGAAACTTAAAAAACGGGCGAAAGCCAATTCTATATTTATCTACTTGCGTAAATACAATGAAAAGTATCCACTTTATTTACCATCGAATTAAGTCTTGCTCAACAAAAATATATCTTCTTGTCAGTTCGAGTGTTTCTGTCGTGATAACGAAAGAAATGTATCGAGAACAATGCGAAGATCTGTTTAGTCCTTTTGACGGTTCTCGTTACAATTTCCCTCCATTATCGGAACTTCTCTCTAACTGATAACCCTTTAAATGAACAGGTATAATAGATAATCGGGGTAATATAGTTAATCGTTATTTACTTATAAAATATCCCTTATTTTCTCGTGATAATTTACGATATTTGCATTCCTAAAATTAAATTTTTTAATTCACAATTTATAATTTCCAGACATGTCAGAAGGCAGACAAATTATTTTTTCGATGGTAAACGTGAGTCGTACGTTGCCTGCAGGTAAAACTATTCTTAAGGATATTTATTTATCCTTTTATTACGGTGCAAAGATCGGCATCCTTGGATTGAACGGTTCGGGAAAATCTACTCTTTTAAAGATTATTGCCGGTGTTGAAAAAAACTACCAAGGTGAAATTCATTTTTCTCCCGGATATAAGATCGGCATGTTGGAGCAGGAGCCTCAATTGGATGATTCTAAAACTGTTATTGAAATTGTCCGTGAAGGGGCTCAGGAGCATGTGAATATTTTAAATGAATATGAAGAAGTGAACAATAAGTTTGCTGAGGAAATGTCTGCTGAAGATATGGATAAGCTTATCAACCGCCAGGCAAGATTACAAGATCTGATAGATCAATATGATCTTTGGAATTTGGATAATCGATTGGAGCAAGCAATGGAAGCATTGCGTTGTCCTGAAAGTGACGCTTCCGTTAAAAATTTATCAGGTGGTGAACGCAGAAGGGTTGCTTTGTGTCGCTTATTAATTCAGGAACCTGAAATTTTATTATTGGATGAGCCTACGAATCACTTGGATGCTGAATCAGTAGATTGGTTGGAACAACATTTGCAAAATTATAAAGGAACAGTGATCGCTGTTACCCACGATCGTTATTTCCTTGATAATGTTGCCGGTTGGATCCTCGAGTTAGACCGAGGAGAAGGTATTCCATGGAAAGGAAATTATTCTGATTGGTTGGAACAAAAACAAAAGCGTTTGGCACAAGAAGAGAAAACGGAGAGTAAGCGTCAGAAAACATTACTCCGGGAGTTGGATTGGGTACGACAAGGTGCTAAAGGTCGTCAGACAAAATCAAAAGCGCGTTTGGAGAATTATGAAAAAATGTTGGGTGTTGATGCTAAAACAACGGAAGAACGATTGGAATTATTTATTCCTAACGGTCCGCGTTTAGGTAATGAAGTGATCGAAGCGATTGACGTGTCGAAAGCATTTGGAGATAAATTATTATACGAACATTTGAATTTTAAATTACCTCCAGCCGGTATCGTTGGTATTATCGGACCGAACGGTGCAGGTAAAACAACCTTGTTCCGTATGATCATGGGAGAAGAAAAACCGGATCACGGTGAATTTAAAGTTGGTTCAACAGTAAAAATTGCATACGTTGATCAATCACATACAGAAATAGATCCCGAGAAAACGATTTATGAGGTACTGACTGGTGGAAGCGAAAATATAGTGATTGGAGGACAAACATTAAACTCAAGAGCTTACGTTTCGAAGTTCAATTTTAACGGTTCTGATCAAGGTAAAAAAACAGGAATCCTTTCCGGTGGTGAGCGTAATCGTTTGCATTTAGCCCTGACTTTAAAAAAGGAAGCAAATGTATTGTTGCTGGATGAGCCAACAAACGATTTGGATGTAAATACGCTTCGTGCCTTGGAAGAAGGTTTGGAGAGTTATGCAGGTTGTGCTGTTATTATCTCACACGATCGTTGGTTCTTAGATAGAGTTTGTACACACATTCTTGCATTCGAAGGCGATTCAACAGTTTATTATTTTGAAGGCGGCTATTCGGAGTATGAAGAAAATAAAAAGAAACGTTTAGGTAATGTTGAGCCGAGACGTGTGAGATACAAGAAATTGACGGTGTAAATGTTTTATTGAACCCAGATTGATTTTCTTGACATTTCAACTATAGCTGTGAAATCTATTTCGTAGCTTGAAGAAAAAATAATTTACCTTTAATGAGGAATTCAGAACTTGGATTCCTCATTTTTATTTTAATAAAATAATTTATCATGAAGAGATTAATTTTAGGAATAGTAATTGGGGGAATTGTAGGTGCCGTTTTAATTTTGGCAGTGATGGCAATTTTTAATTCCAATAGATCCGATAAAAGAAGTGGTTTACAATTGGTGAAAAATGATTCCACATCAACAACTGATTTGAAGAACCAAAAAATATTGGTTTATGGGGATTATATGGATCTGGATAGTACCGATTATTTATTAATTCCAATTGGCATGAAGACAATTGATCAAGTAGAAGATAAAGGTCTGCGGTCTAAATCGAGTGATGAGTATGCCGAAACTGCTGCAGATAGTTACCGAAGTTATAAATATAATTTTTACTCTTTGAATTTTGGCAATTGTAACAATATTATTTTTTACAATAAATTAAATGATGAAACACATTTGATGTTGCAAAAACCGGCAATAATTTCCCAATTCTATTTTCCATATTATATTCCTGAATATGCAGGGAAAAAGTTTTATTTTATTTTAATAGGAATCCGGGAGGATGATACCAATGCTGATGGATACATTAATAGTGAAGATGCTGAAAAAGTTTATATTTCAGATATGTCTGGAAAAAACATGTTCCAGATTAATCCCGATAACACACAGTTGATTGATTGGTTTATTGATATGAAAACGAATAATATTTTAATTAAAGTCCGTTTTGATTCCAATAAGGATGAGAAATTTAATTATTATGATGAAATAGATATTTTAAAAACGTCAATAGATTCACCTGTTATGGGCAAAAGGATTATTAATAAAGAAATTAAATCTAATATTAAAAAGATCTTAGATAAGATTAAATAACAGCAGTATCAATTATGAATTTCGATCAATTAAAAAGCCTTATTCTATTGCAGAATAAGGCTTTTTATTTTGAATGTTTTCAAATTATTTTATAATCTTCATTTCATTGATCAGATTTGTTGCTCCTCCGAATTTATCAATCAAAAATAAAACATAACGGATATCAACACTAATCGTGCGTTTGTATTTACTGTCGAAAAATATATCTCCACTCATCGCTTCCCAATTGCCATCGAAAGCTAATCCAACTAATTCACCATTTCCATTAATGACCGGACTGCCTGAATTTCCACCTGTGATATCGTTGTTGCTGATAAAATCGGTATGCATTTCTCCGTTAGCATCTGCATATTGTCCAAAATCTTTTTTATTGAAAAGATCTTTCAATTTAGAAGGAACAGTAAACTCAAAGTCTTTTGGATTTTCTTTTTCCATCACACCCGCAAGTGTTGTATAGTATTTGTAATCAACACCATCTTTTGGCTTGTACGACTTTACATTTCCGTATGTCAAGCGAAGCGTGCTGTTTGCATCTGGATAAAAAGTTCTTGTCGGCTGCATTTCCATTAATGCTTTTATATACAAACTTCCTTGCCGATTGTTGATTACCATGAACTCATCAATATGAGGTTTGATCTTTTCTGTATAATTTGTAATGAATGCTTTCGCGTATTCAAAAGCAGGATCGTTTTGTAATTTTTTCAGATCAGGTTTGTCTAAAAATGCAAAAGCACTTTGTTTGTTGCTCATGAAACTTTTTTTGAATGCTGCGGCAGCAAATTTTTCAAATACTTCCTTAGTGGTCTTCGCTTTGAATTTCTTCATCAGCTTAGCCATATAGGCAGGTTGTTGATCTAAAGGAATGTTTGAAAAGAACATTTCTGTAAGGGAGGCCAATATTTTTTGTTCGGAAATAACATTAAATGATTTGTAAAAATCCTCTCCGTCAGTTTTTAAAGCATTAACGGCTTTTGAAATATCATCATCTACTCGCGGATTTGCCAAAAGTGCTTTTTCCAATGACATGTATTTCATTGCATTTGAAATTAATGAGGATCCGGAAATACATTCACGCATATAGGTTTGATGCAAAGCATATTGGTTATAGGATATATAGGCTTTTTCGAAGGTTGGCAGAATAGAAGCATATTGCGGTTTATCTTTTGCCCATTCCGTAAATTGTTTTTCCAGTGCTTCCTTTTCATCAACAACCTTCAAGCGTTTTAATTGTTCTGTTTGACCGATAAAATATTTATAGTAGTTAGCGATCTTCGCATAGTTTGAAGACAATAACAAACGAACACTATCGCTTTTGTCCATTTGTTCTTTCCACATAGTCAAGCGTACATCCCGCAAAGCAACGATCGCAGGATTCACTTTGTCTATCGCCAATTTTATCCCGAATGAATTTTCATAACGATTGGTGCGGCCGGGGAATCCGTATATCATGGTAAAATCACCATCATTCACACCTTTTATAGAAACATTCAAAAATTGTTTTGGTTTATAAGGAACATTATCGGCTGAATATGGCGCCGGCTGATTGTCTTTATTTGCGTAGATACGGAACATTGAAAAGTCGGCATTGTGACGCGGCCACATCCAATTATCAGTGTCACCACCAAATTTCCCGATCGATTGAGGAGGAGCTGCAACCAAGCGTATGTCGGTGAATTTTTCAAAAACAAACAGATAAAAAGCGTTGTCTTTAAAGAATGATCTTACGCTGGCTTCATAGTGCGTATCTTTTGTTGCTTCTTTTTCAATCGACTTGAACAGTTCAGTTTTCTTAGCATCCAGGTCTTTAGCGTCAATTCCTGCAAGTGCTTTATTTACTCTGTCAGAGACATCTTCCATGCGAACTAAAACAGAAGCCCACATGTTTTTATTTATTTTTTCTTCAGAGAACGATTTTGCCCAAAAGCCATTGTCAAGGATGTTATCAGCCGTTGTGCTGTGGTTTGCAATTGCATCATATCCGCAATGGTGATTGGTTAATAATAGACCTTGTTCAGAAATTATTTCGGAGGTGCAACCACCATTGAACCAAACGATGGCATCTTTTAAGCTGTTATGATTAATGTCGTATAATTGTTCTGCCGTAAGTTTTAGTCCGGCTTTTACCATTTGCTCGTAATTGTTTTTCAACAAAATCGGAAGCCACATGCCTTCATCTGCCTTAACGAGTTTAAACGTTAATAATTGAAAACTTAGTAATAATAGCGTTATTTTTTTCATAAGGTTGAAGTGTTTTCTGTTTTTCAGTGGCAAAAATAGAAATTATTATGAATTAGCAATATGAGATAAGTCCAAAGCCTTAAATAACTTTACAAGTGGCCGATATTTTAGGATGAATGGTAGCGTGATTATTAATGGAAAATTCACGATATTCGTGCTGAAAATAAAGGAATTAGGATTTTTTTGAATTAGGATTTATTAAAATGGCACCAAAACCAAGCATCCCAAAAGGTACCCGTGATTTTTCACCTCAAGAAATGGTGAGACGCAATTATATATTTGATACCATCAAACTAGTGTTTCAACGTTATGGTTATTTACCTATCGAAACACCGGCAATGGAAAATCTTGCTACACTTATGGGGAAATATGGTGAAGAAGGGGATAAATTGATATTTAAGATCTTGAATAGCGGGGATTTTAAAGATGGTGTTGATATGAATCTTGATTCAAAGCAATTGGTAAATAAAATTTCTGAAAAAGCTTTAAAATACGACTTGACAGTTCCTTTCGCACGTTATGTAGTGCAGCATCAAAATGAAATTACATTTCCATTCAAACGGTATCAGATTCAACCTGTGTGGCGTGCAGACAGGCCACAAAAGGGCCGTTACAGAGAATTTTATCAGTGTGATGCGGATGTGATAGGAAGTGATTCATTGATCAATGAAGTTGAATTGGTTCAGATGATTGATGATGTATTTACAAAACTGAAAGTTCCTGTGCTAATCAAGATCAATAACCGTAAAATATTAAGTGGAATTGCTGAAGTAATTGGTGAAAAAGAAAAAATTGTTACGATTACTGTTGCGATTGATAAATTAGATAAGATAGGTGCTGAAGGTGTGAACAAGGAATTAAATGAGAATGGAATAAGCGCTTCTGCTATCGAAAAATTGCAACCTTTAATTGAATTCACAGGAACAACATTAGAAAAATTAAATTTCTTAAAAACACTTTTAGCAACTTCTGAAATTGGCTTAAAAGGAATCGAAGAAGTGGAAACTATTTTTAGCAAGTTCAAGTCCCCCTTTGAAGGGGGCAAGGGGGATGAATTACTTACTCTCGAAACAGCACAATTAGAATTAGACATCACTCTTGCCCGCGGACTCAACTATTACACAGGAGCTATTTTTGAAGTGAAAGCAAATGTTGGAACACTTACCAGCAGCATTTGTGGAGGCGGACGTTACGATGACCTGACAGGGATCTTTGGTTTACCAAACATGAGTGGAGTCGGAATTTCATTTGGTGCAGATAGAATTTATGATGTACTGAACGAATTGAATTTGTATCCAGATACTGTTTCTGCATCTACAAAATTATTGTTCGTTGCATTTAATGAAAAAGACCAGAGTGATATGCTGCCAATGTTAGCAATGGTTCGAAAAGCAGGAATTAATTCTGAGATTTATCCAAATACGAAAGCCGATGCTAAAAAACAATTTACATATGGCGAGTCTAAAAATATTCCATTTGTAGTTTCAGTTAAAGAAGGTGTTTTGACTTTAAAGAATATTGTTTCCGGCGAAAAGGAAAATATTAGTATTGAAAATGTTATTAATAAACTAAAATAAAAATTCACCACAGATAGCACAAGTTAGCACAGAAAAACCCGTGCAAAACTGAGTGATCTGTGTTAAAGGAAAATCATGCATCAAATAACAACATCGAAAATAGAACTTCAAACAATTTCAGAAATACTTTCTGCAAATAAAAAATTGACTTTATCAGACGAAGCAAAAAATAATATAACCCGTTGTCGTGAATATCTCGATAAAAAGATGTCTTCTCAAAAAGGTCCGATATACGGTATAAATACAGGTTTTGGCTCTTTATGCAATGTGGTAATTCCGGATGAAGACCTTGGAAAATTGCAACAGAATTTAGTGATGTCACATGCTTGTGGAACCG
>CANJPX010000089.1 GCA_947476185.1 Bacteroidota bacterium | reverse complement strand
TAAAGAAAATTGAACAATTGGATCTTGTTTTTTTTGATGGCAACCATCGTAAGATCCCGACAATGAATTATTTCCAACAATGTCTTGAAAGGGCTGTAGAAACAAGTGTTTTTATTTTTGATGATATTTATTGGTCGGAGGAAATGAAAGAAGCATGGCAGGAAATAAAAAACAACGAACGTGTCACTGTTACCATCGATCTGTTTCATTTTGGAATAGTTTTTTTCAGGAAAGAACAAGTGAAAGAGCATTTTATAATTCGATTTTAATTGCCAATATTCTAATCTGTGCGTTTGCTGTGTTTTATTTGTAAATTTGTTGTCATGCTGAGCAGAGTAAAAGGAAAATATTTTAAAATTCGTTATTCGTAATATGAAATCAATCATAGCACTTTCAGATATTGCTAAATCCTATAAAATTGGTACTGAAGAAATTCATGCATTGCGTTCCATTTCTTTGGAGATCTATAAAAACGAATATGTTGCATTGATGGGGCCTTCAGGTAGCGGAAAATCAACGTTGATGAATATTTTAGGTTGTTTGGATAGCCCTTCAAATGGCGAATATATTTTAAATAATATAGCTGTCGCAAAAATGCTGGACAATGATCTTGCTGAAGTGAGAAATAAAGAAATAGGTTTTGTGTTTCAATCGTTCAATTTATTGCCGCGTTCCACCGCTTTGGATAATGTTATTCTTCCTCTGATATATGCAGGTTTTAGCAAGGCTGACCGTATCAAACGTGGTAAAGAAGTGTTGGAACAAGTTGGTTTGGGCGACAGGATCATGCATAAACCAAATGAACTTTCCGGTGGTCAACGCCAACGTGTAGCAATTGCCAGGGCATTAGTAAATAATCCTGCAATTATTTTAGCGGATGAGCCCACGGGAAATCTGGACTCAAAAACATCGGTAGAAATTATGGGTTTGTTTGAAGAGATCCATAAAAATGGAAATACAATTATTATCGTAACACATGAGGAAGATATCGCTCAGCATGCGCACCGCATTGTTCGGTTGAAAGATGGAATAGTGGAGCGGGATTATGAAAATGAAAATATTACAACTGTTAGTAACAGATTGGTTCACTAAATTAATTTGCGACTATGACTCTGTCGTTTCAAGCTGTCAATCAAGTTGTCAGCCAAAGGTACAAAATATCGATTGCGGCTGTCACGCTGAGCTTAGCCTGCACTGAGCCAGACGAAGTGTCGAAGAGTGTGGGAATCCACCGCACATGTTTCGACAGGCTCAACATGACCACACGCGGTTCGGTTGTGTCACTTCGAGCGGAGTCAACAAGCATAATTCTTAGAACGGATGACATTTAAAATTTATACAAAAACAGGTGACAAAGGTCAAACTTCATTGATCGGAGGAACACGTGTTCCTAAAAATCATATTCGGATCGAATCTTACGGAACCATCGATGAATTAAATTCTTATATCGGATTGATCCGCGACCAAAATATTGACGATCATTCAAAGAAAATTTTAATTGAAATTCAAGACCGCTTATTTACTATTGGCTCTTCTTTGGCCTCTGACCCAGAAAAGTCGAAAATGAAAATTCCTGATCTGAAGGAAGAAGATGTCACTTTGCTTGAAAATGAGATGGACGAGATGGATAAGTCTTTGCCTGAAATGAAATCATTCGTTCTGCCCGGCGGACATACTACTGTTTCCTATTGTCATATTGCTCGTTGTGTTTGTAGAAGGGCAGAAAGATTGACCATCCATCTTTCCGAAGATAGTTTTGTTGCCGAACTGGTTGTAAAATACCTGAATAGGTTAAGCGACTACCTTTTTGTTCTTTCCCGAAAATTAAGTCGGGATTTAAATGCACAAGAAATTCCCTGGAAGCCAAGAATGTAATCTTTTTTTGCTTTTCCTTCCCTTTGCGCCCCTTTATTAATAGCTGTTTAATAAAAAAAGCACTTTGGTTCTTTGATTAGTGGAATTAATTTTTACTTTTGCAGAAATATCAGCAGATAAATAAAAATTCATAAATATATTTTTAGATGTAACAACTGAAAAGTTTTTACGTTTTAAGAGCAAAACGAACACTATGTATTGGACACTTGAATTAGCAAAAAACTTAGAAGATGCACCTTGGCCGGCATCTAAAGATGAATTAATTGACTTTGCTATCCGTTCTGGTGCACCGATGGAAGTGATTGAAAATCTTCAGGAAATTGAAGATGAAGGGGAGATTTATGAATCCATTGAAGAGATCTGGCCTGATTATCCTACTAAAGAAGATTTCTTCTTCAATGAAGATGAATATTAATAGTATAAAATTAAAAAAATCCCCTTCGGTTAAATTCGAAGGGGATTTTTTATTGTGTGTCATCAACTATTTATTGTCTTTTTCTTTTTTGTCATTCCCTTCAATTTTCTTTTCAAGGAAAGTTCCGTTTGCATCAAAAATATAATCCGCATCTTCAACTTCTGCTTCATAACTAATTTTTCCTGAAGCATCAGTGATTTTAGAGGCCTCTTTAATTTTTTTACCCGGCAAATTCTTAGAGCAATAATCTGTTACTCCTTTTGGAAGTTCAGATACTGCAATTTCTGTCTCCGTGTTGTAGATCTGACCGTTTGGGCCAATTTCAATTGAAGATTCGATCTTGTTTTCTGTAAATTCAACTTCATAATTGTTTCCTTCTTTTTCCCACTTATCCGCTTTCGCTGTTGGATGTGCTCTGGTAAAAGATGCTTTTATTGCAGCAGGCACATCTGCTTCCTTAACTTTTTGTGCATTAGCCGTGATCGCTGCGAATCCGATGGTGAATAATAAAAATATTTTTTTCATGTCGTATATTTTATAGTTAGTAAAATTTGTATTACAAATAGGATGCACAAAAACTTGAAATGGTTGCTTGAAGAATTAGTATAATAAAAATAAACTTAAATTTTATGAAACAAAAATGCCCCTCGCAATTTGCAAGAGGTATTTTTAAAGAGTAAATAACTAGTCTTTAGATTCTTTAATAAATACACCATCTGCTGTGAATAAAACATCCATTTTATTTACTTCTGCTTCATACGTTACAACTCCCTTATCATTCACAATTTTTGATGCTTCTGCAATCTTTTTGCCGGGATAGTTCTTTACACAATAGTCAGTAATTATTTTTGGTAATTCAGCCACTTTTATTTCTGTTTCAGTTTCTAATAACTGACCATTTGGTCCAATTAAAACCGACATCTCCACTTTGTTGAAATCGAATTCTACCTCGTAATTGCCATTTTCTTTTTCCCAACCTCCTGCTTTTACGTTAGGATATTGCTTTGCAAAAGTTGCACTCACTGTAGGAGGAACATCTGCTTCCTTAACTTTTTGTGCATTTGCCGTGATTGCTGCGAATCCGATAGCGATTATAAAAAATGTTTCTTTCATGGTTCGTTTTATTTAGGTTATTAAATGTATTGATTTTTTATTATACATCAATATTAAAATACAATTCTGTTTTAATTCTGTGGAAAGGTTTTTAATTTGCTTTTTCTTTGATCTTATTATTATTAATAGTCGCAAGGATCAGCAATAACAAAAGAATTGAAAAAAGGATCATCGATGAGCCGGTTGTTCCAAAATTGAGTCCTCCTTTTTCTGTCGATTTTGTAAGTAGGTCACCGAATGTAGCGCCAAACGGACGGGTTAAAACAAAAGCGATCCAGAATAAAACAATGGAAGATATTTTACTAAAATAGTGAGCTACAATAACTAACATCAGTAAAGTACTAATTAATAATGCTCCACCGGAAAATCCCAATCCTGAATCGTCCGCAAGAAAATCTCCTAATGCTGTACCTAAAGTGTTTGAAACTAAAATTGCCATCCAATAAAATAATTCTCCTTTAAATGTCTGCACGTTTGAAACCGACAATGATTTTTCCGTGAAATACCAGCAGGATAAAATGACAATTAACAATGATATAAGAATTAAAGAACCTGTTGCGTATCCCAAACCAAGTGTGCGATCCATATAATCCGACATTGTCGTTCCTGCAGTACTTGTTGCTAAAATTACGGTCCAGAATAAAAATGGAATATATTTCTTTACGAAAAGCTGTCCGGTCAAACTTATCAAAAAACCACTAATTAGAATGAGCGAACTAATTGCATAACCTACGTTCATCGTCATCGATAATAGATCACCGGCAGTTTCACCAAGAGTGGTAGCGCAAATTTTCATTATCCAGAATCCAATAGTTATTTGAGGTAATTTATTCATTTTAAAGATTTTGTTTTTTGTTTATTTTGTCTGAAATAAAAATTAAAATAAACATTAATACCAATGCAACACTTGTCCATATGTTCCCAAAATTTAAACCGGCAGGTTTAGAAATATAGTTACCTGTTGTCGCACCTATCGGATGAATTATTACTAAAGCCAACCAATAACAGATCTCTTTTGAAACTTTGGTATAGTTTGTCAATACTACAATAATGAATAATAGTCCCGCTAATAAGATCGTTCCCCCTCCGGCACCTAACGATGTATCGTTTGAAAGAAAGTCGCCTGAGGTTGTCCCAAAAGTGCTGGAGGTAATGATAGCCAGCCAATATAAATAAAATGTTGTTTTCGATAAACCGCTATCTATACTTAAGTTCTTTGACGTTAGTTTCCAAACAATTAAGGTTAATGTTAAGATCCCCATCACTAAAAGTGAACCGAAAATTGTACCTAATTTTAAGGGCTCAATTGTAATAAAATCGGCACAATTTGTTCCGGCAATGTTTCCCAAAATTATTAAATACCAATAAATTAATTTGCTTTGTATATTTCTGATTGCAACGATGACCAATGAAAGCAGATAAGATAGTATTAAAAATATTGAACCTGTGCTATATCCTAAGCCCAAATTTCTGGAGATCAAATTTCCTACAATCTCTCCAATAGTGGTTGCCAATACCATGAGTATCCAATAACGAAGATCTATTTTTGGTAATCGGATCATTTTTATTTTGGCGTATAAATTATTTATTTGGATCTCTGGTGATTAAAAGATTTTGGATGTGATTTTTTCTCTTTTTATTTTCTTTGACTTAAGCAAACAAATTTAGTGTTTAATTCTGTAGGAATTCTGAATGATACTTTCCTTTATGGTTACGAGTTTACACTTGTTTTCGGTTAATTTGTCATACTTAGGATAAAGGGAACAGCTTTTGACTATATACGCTTGATTTTTTAATCGGATAATGACGCTTTTCTTCTTTATTGATAAGCCTTTTGATTAGAAAATAAAATTCTATAAATTAACTAAAAATTAGCTATTTTTGCATCCCGTTAGCTATTAGGACTTGATTTTCATTATTAAACGATTATAATATGTTAGATATTTTTACAAGAAGTCTTTCCAAATTATTTGGGACCAAATCAGATAGAGATTTAAAAGAGATACAGCCGATAGCTGATAAAGTAATCGCAGAATTCCCTAAACTGGCAAGTTTATCACATGATCAATTACGTGGAAAAACATTGGAATTCAAAAAAAGGATTGCTGACCGTTCTTCAAAAGAGCATGGAAAGATCAATGAAATTAAGTTAAAGATCGATGCGGATCTTACCATGGATGTTGAAGTAAAGGAAAAGTTATACGAAGAAGTTGATGAATTAGAGAAGATCATAGTTAAGAACAATGAAGAGATTTTAGATGAGATATTACCTGAAGCCTTTGCTGTTGTTAAAGAGACGGCAAAACGATTTAAAGAAAATTCATCTTTGGAAGTTACCGCAACACAAAAAGATCGTGATTATGCTGCAAAGCGTGATTCTGTTCAGATAAAAGGGGATAAGGCTTTTTGGAGCAACACTTGGTTAGCAGCAGGAAATTCTGTTACCTGGGATATGGTGCATTATGATGTTCAGTTAGTGGGTGGTGTTGTATTACATCAAGGTAAAATTGCTGAGATGGGCACTGGTGAAGGGAAAACGCTTGTTGGTACATTGCCTGTATACTTAAATGCTCTTACAGGATTAGGTGTTCACATTGTAACGGTAAATAATTATTTGGCCAAACGTGACTCTGAATGGAACGGACCACTTTTTGAATTTCACGGACTTTCGGTAGATTGTATCGATAAACATGAACCAAATTCTGAAGAACGCAGAAAAGCATATTTAGCAGATATTACTTTTGGAACAAATAACGAATTTGGTTTTGATTATTTGCGTGATAATATGTCACGTGTCCCTGAAGATCTTGTGCAACGCAAACACAATTTTGCAATTGTGGATGAGGTGGATAGTGTATTGATAGATGACGCCCGAACTCCGTTGATTATTTCGGGTCCTACACCTAAAGGTGATAATCAGGAATTTGCTCCACTTAAACCTCGTATCGAGAAAATTGTAAATGCTCAAAAAACATTTGTGAATACTGCTTTAACTGATGCCAAAAAATTAATGGCTGAAGGAAAAGAAAAAGAAGGTGGTGTAGCCTTGTTACGCGCCTACAGAGGTTTGCCAAAGAATAAAGCACTCATCAAATTTTTAAGTGAACCGGGTATTAGACAGCATTTACAAAAAACGGAAAACCTTTATATGCAGGATCAGTCGCGCGAAATGCATAAAATTGATGCTGAATTATTCTTTGTGATTGATGAAAAAAACAACTCGATTGAACTTACCGAAAAAGGCTTGGAACTAATTTCTACTTCATCAGAAGATTCAAAATTCTTTGTGCTTCCGGATGTAGGAAGTGAAATTGCTGCCCTGGAAAAATCAAAACTGCCTACAGAAGAAAAGGTAAAAATAAAAGAAGAGTTGATTCGTGATTTTTCTATCAAATCAGAACGTGTTCATACGATCAATCAATTGCTGAAAGCATATACATTATTTGAAATTGATGTGGAATATGTGATCATCGATGGGAAAATAAAAATTGTGGATGAACAAACCGGTCGTATCATGGAAGGCCGTAGATATTCGGATGGTTTGCATCAGGCAATTGAAGCAAAAGAAAATGTGAAGGTGGAGGCCGCTACGCAAACATATGCGACTGTTACATTGCAAAATTATTTCCGTATGTATAGCAAATTAGCTGGTATGACGGGTACAGCAGAAACAGAAGCAGGAGAGCTTTGGGATATTTATAAATTGGATGTGGTTGTGATCCCAACAAACAGGCCTATTGCCCGTAAAGATTATGAGGATCTTGTTTTCAAAACAAAACGTGAAAAATACAATGCCGTTATCGATGAAGTAGGAAAATGTGTGGCTGCCGGAAGACCTGTTTTGGTTGGTACTACCTCTGTTGAAATTTCCGAGTTATTGAGCAGAATGTTAAAATTACGCGGTATCAAGCACAATGTATTGAATGCGAAAATGCACCAACGTGAAGCGGAGATCGTTCAGGAAGCCGGACAAGCTGGAACAGTTACTATTGCAACAAATATGGCGGGTCGTGGTACGGATATTAAGTTAGGTGTAGGCGTAAAAGAAGCTGGAGGTTTAGCAATCGTTGGTACCGAGCGACATGAATCAAGACGTGTGGATCGTCAGTTGCGTGGCCGTGCTGGTCGTCAGGGAGATCCGGGTTCATCACAATTTTTTGCTTCTCTTGAAGATGATCTGATGCGATTATTCGGTTCTGAGCGTATCGCGAAGTTGATGGACAGAATGGGAATCACCGAAGGTGAAGTGATCCAACATTCTATGATCACCAAATCTATTGAGCGTGCGCAAAAGAAAGTGGAGGAAAATAACTTCGGTACTCGTAAGCGTTTGATCGAATATGACGATGTGATGAACTCACAACGTGAAGTAGTTTACAAAAAACGTAGACATGCTTTGTTTGGCGAGCGTTTAGCGATTGATATTGCAAATTCAATTTACGATACGTGCGAATCAATCGTTAATGAATACCATGAAATTAAAGATTTCGATGGTTTCAATATTGAAGTATTCCGTGTATTGTCGATCGAGTCTCCTGTAAATGAAACAAGCTTTTTAGAATTAAAACAACAGGATGTCGTAGAACAATTATATCAGAAAGCTGATTCACACTATAACACAAAAAATGAATTCATAAAAACGAAATCATTTCCGGTAGTGAAAGATGTATATGAAAATCAAGCTGCGTCTTTTGAAAATATTGTTACTCCTATGAGCGATGGTATTAAGACATTGCAAGTGGTTGTGAATTTAAAGCGTGCCTATGAAACAAAAGGACGTGAATTGGTTTTAGGGTTGGAAAAAGGAACAGCACTTTCAATGATCGATGATGCTTGGAAAGAGCATTTGAGAGAAATGGATGATTTGAAACAATCAGTTCAAAATGCTGTGTACGAGCAAAAAGATCCTTTATTGATCTATAAATTTGAATCCTTCGAATTGTTTAAACGAATGATGACAGAAGTAAATAAAGAAATTGTTTCATTCTTGATGCGCGCAAATTTGCCAAATGAAATCCAAAATAGTGTTCAACAAGCAAGAGTTCAGGCACCACAGCGTCAGCAGCAAACGCAAACAAGCAGAACAGAAGTGGGGGCAAGCAACCCCGAAGAACAACCAAAAGTAAAAGCACAGCCGGTTAGAGTAGAGCAGAAGATAGGCAGAAACGATGCATGTCCTTGTGGTAGCGGTAAAAAATATAAAAACTGTCACGGCAAATAAAATTAATAATTTTTAAGAAAGCCTCTCCAGTAATTCGGTGGGGCTTTTTTTTGCATTTAAATCTGGGTTTATAAACATTTTATCCTGATAAGTTTTTTTCGAATTTTATAGATGTTCAAATCAAATGAATTATTTTTGGTTGAACTAAAAACTTAAAAATATGCACGCAAATTTTATGATTCTTCTTTTAGCATCATTGGTGCCAACATTTACCGGATTTATTTGGTATAACCCAAAAGTGTTGGGAACAGCCTGGATGAATGCTTCCGGAGTTACCCCCGAGAAAATGAAAGGTGCGAATATGGCTGTGATCTTTATAGTCTCTTTTTTATTAAGCTTCTTCCTTGCATTTGCGCTGCAATTTATGGTGATCCATCAGTGGGGAGTGTTTTCTTCTCTTGCAACAGGATTGCCGGGGACAAAAGAGGATTTCGCAAATTTTATGTTAAAGTATGGACAAAATTTCAGAACGTTTAAACACGGAGCTTTGCATGGAGCGATGTCTGGATTTATGATCGCTCTGCCAATTATCGGAACCAACGCTTTGTTCGAAAGAAAAGGGTTTAAATATATTGCTATCAATTCCGGTTATTGGGTCATCACAATGGCTTTGATGGGCGGTATTATTTGTCAGTTTTCATAATAATAGTTTTTACTAAAAAAGCCAACTCGGATTTTCGAGTTGGCTTTTTTAGTATTTAAAATTTTACTGATTATTTTCTGGTTGCAACTACATTTATATTTAATTCAAATTCATCGCTGATAGCTTTATCTGCTAAGCCTTCAAAGAAACTTGCGGAGCCGTATTTGATGTCGAATTTTGTACGGTTAACGGTTATCTTGGCAACGGTAACGATTGTTTTTTCTTTGATATTTATTACAGCAGGGAAAGAGATCTCGTTTGTAATTCCTTTGATCGTTAAATTTCCTGTAACACTATATTCAGATCCTGATTTTAATTCAACTTTTTTTAATTCAAATTTAGCTGTCGGGTTTTTTTCAGTACTGAAAAAGTCATCCGATTTTAAATGTTTGATTAATTTTGCATTGTATGTTGAGTCGGTAAGGTCTGTATTTGTAATTGAACGCATATCAAATTCAAAACTTCCTCCTGTTATTGTTTTGCCATCGGAAATAATACTTCCTTTTGATATCTTGATTCCTCCTGTATGTTCACCTGTTACTTTTTTTGCAAGCCAAGTACAAGTACTCATTTTAGCATTGACTGAATAGTCTGCCGGTTTAGTATTAATTGTTGTAAACGCGAATGTGCCTATTGCTGTAATTGCAATTAAAGCGGTTGTCATTTTTCTGATCATTTTTCTATATATTAAGTTTGTTATTAATGCAAATATATACATTATATGTATATACATGTAAAATATTTTATAATATTTTATAATATTTTAATATTATTTATAACAGGTTTATTATTTTTTAAATTCGATGGAAACAGAGTTGATGCAATAGCGCAATCCCGTGGGTGCAGGGCCATCATCAAAAACATGCCCCAAATGACCGCCACACTTGGCACAAGTGATTTCTGTTCGGATCATCCCAAGGGTTTTATCTTTTGTGTAAACTACTTTTGAGGAATCAACAACATCTGAAAAGCTTGGCCATCCGCATCCTGCATCAAATTTTGTATCAGATTTGAAAAGTTCAGCACCACAACCTGCACATACATACATTCCTTTTTCGGTATGTAGATAATATTCCCCTGTGAATGGGCGTTCGGTTCCTTTTTCCCGCAAGACTTCATATTGTTCGGGACTGAGAATTTTTTTCCATTCCTCTTCCGTTTTCACAACCTTGTTTGTGTCGTTCATAGTGTTTTTTGGTTTTGGTGTTGTTGTTTGTCCGGTTCCATTGCAGGCACAAATACTAAATGCTAATAATAATAAAATTATATTTCTCATGTTCCTGAAATTAACCTCAAATAATACTTCATTGATGAAGTTTTTGTTTTGAGGGTTAACAAATTTAGTGATTGTTAACATCAAACCTCTCATTGTTTTTCTGCTAATTATTTTATATATTTGGTTAAACTAACTGAACAGAAATAAAATTACGTACTATTCACAATCACAAAAAAAAGAAACTATGAAAAAAAAGATCTACATAATAATTGCAATTTGTACTTCTTCACTTTTAGTGAATTCACAAGTATTTTGGACCGAGAATTTTGGAACAGGTTGTAATCAAGGACAATTGGCAAGTGCCTTTACCGGAGCTAATGGAGCATGGACAATTGCTTCTACCGGAACAAATGACGCCACAGCAAATACTTTTTATGTTGGAGCACAGGAAGCTGGACTTGCTGTCGGAGCTTGTGGTACAGGTTGCATAGGGACGGTTGATGCTTCTCTTCACGTTGGAAATATTGCTGTTGCGATAGTCTCTCTTGCAGCCGATGGTGGTGCATCCTATTTTTCTGGTGTTGCCGGTGCCTGTGGCGCAGTAGGAATTTGTGCAACTACTAATAAGCGTGCACAATCACCGGTAATTAATTGTACAGGAAGAAGTACCATTACAATTTCTTTTAATTATCTTGAAAATGGTGATCTTGCTATTGATGATGCAAGTCTTTGGTATTCTGTAGACGGCGGTACAACGTGGTTACTTTTAAATAATATGGCAAAAACACCTCTGACGTGCGCTCCTCAAGGAACCTGGACAGCCTATTCATTTTCGTTGCCTGCAACTGCAAATAATAATGCAACTGTTAAAATAGGTTTTAACTGGACAAATAACGATGACGGAGTTGGTACCGATCCCTCTTTTGCAGTTGATGATATCTTATTAACAGCAGCGGTTTCAACTGGAATTATTGATGTTGCACCTGTTTCTTTGGATGTGTTTTCTAACGGGAGTATCATTACTGTAAATTCAGCTGACGCAGTAAAATTGCTTGGTGTTTATGATGTATTAGGAAGAAACATTACAACTTCACTTGAGAATAATTTGATCAATTTGGATTCTCAGCCATCAGGAGTTTATTTTGTAAGAATTGAAACTAAAGGTCAGGTTTATACAAAGAAAGTTTTTATAAAGAAGAATTGATCTTCAAAAATTATTTTAGGAAAAAGGAGTTACAGTTTTGTACTCCTTTTTTTGCTTATTATCAGACTATTAGCTGATTTGAGTCATTTTATTTTTTATGAAATTAGCCGACATTTGCAAAAAAATAAAACTAATTATGCAAAAATTAGATTTAAAAAAAGTCGGGGTTTCTTCTTTCGTACTATTAATGTTAATATCTGGTTGTGCCCCTATCTATACTCCTAATATTATTCATACGCCTTTATTTTCAGAGAAAAATGATGCGGATATACAGCTGGGAAGTGGTACCTGTGGTTATGATGCTCAAATAGCCTATGCCCCTCTCAACCATTTAGGCTTGATGATAAATTCATCCTTTAGAAATAAAAATGTTTCCGATACAAACTTTTATAACAAACATAGTTTTGTTGAAGGAGGACTTGGATATTTTGGAAAATTTAACGTAAAGGGTAGGTACGAATGTTATGCAGGATACGGAACTGGTACTTCAGAAAATTATGATGCTACTTTTTACGGATTAGTTACTGGTAGTTATAATAGGTATTTTTTTCAACCATCGGTCGGGATAAAAACGGATGTTTTTGAAGGTGCTTTTTCTGTTCGCCTAGTATATTTAGACATGTATAAGATCTCCAAAAATGTCGGGTATACAAGGAACCAATTAAGTGCAGGATATTATGAACCGGTATTTACTGCCAGGGTGGGTTACAAATTCGTGAAATTTTTTATGCAAGCTGGGTTGTCTATTCCCATGCAGGATCAACTTAAATATACAGATTCTCCTTTTGTTTTTAATGTTGGATTTAATCTTAATTTCTCCGAATCCTATTTCAAAAAAAAGAATGATGCACCACAATATTAGCATGCGTCTGCAAGTTTTTTATCCAGCCCATCCTTCTCTGTCCAAACTGCGGTATTGAATAGCTTCTGCTAAATGACTTGTTTCAATGTTTTCACTTTCATCCAGATCAGCGATAGTACGGGCTACTTTTAATATCCGATCATATGCTCTTGCAGATAATCCCAGTTTTTCCATAGCTGTTTTTAATAGTTGGTTTCCTGCTTCATCAATTTTGCAAACTTCCCTCAATTGCTTTGAACTTATTTGTGAATTGCAGTGTACCCCTTCATTTTCCTTATATCTTTTTTCCTGAACAGATCGTGCTTTAATGACACGCTTTCTAACTGCTTCACTTTTTTCCGACTTTCGTTCCGTTGCCAATTCATTATAGGAAACAGGAGTTACTTCCACATGGATATCGATACGATCCAGTAATGGTCCGGAAATTTTATTCAAATATTTTTGTACAGTCCCAGGAGGGCAAACACAATCTTTTTCTGGATGATTGTAATATCCGCATGGGAAGCGATTCATAGATATAATAAATTGATTTATAATTAATTATAAATTTATATTATCTTTTAGTATGACTATTAGTCGTGGTAATCTATTAAAAATCGGAAGGTGATTAGAATGTTGTTGTAGGAGTTCATTAAACTAAAAACCCAAACTAATTAGTCTGGGTTTTCTTTTTGTTTCAATTTTCTAAATTCATAAGGCCAACTATTGGGATGTGTAAAGAAAATAATCACAAGTCGATTTAGAATTTTCTTAACCATAATTTTAGTTTATCAAATTTAATAATTATTTAGAATGTAAGACTATCATAAACATCGTGAATTTCTTGTTCCCTGATTCCTAAATATCTTTTTGTGATGCTCATACTTGAATGTCCGAATAACTCCATCAATAATACTAAACTCTCATTTGAGTAGTTATTCACTTCCATTACTCTTCGACCAAGTGTTTTTCTGAATGTATGAGTAGAAACATTTCCGTCCAGTTTAATTCGATAGTATTTTATTATCTCTTTCAATTTCACATTCACATAAGAAATATCAATTGTTTTAGACTTAAATCTATTAATGAATATTTGTTCGTTGAGGTCGGTTACATTGGATTTCTGAACTATTCTCTGAACTATCTCTCTCAAATCCTTATTAACCTTAATACTTCTCTGTTTTTTAGTCTTTCTCTCTCTTATGGAGAACGTTTCTTTAGTCAGAAGGTCTGAATACCTCAACGATAATAAATCTGATATCCTGAGACCCGTAAACACTCCAATAGAGATTAATAAACAGAAACGATAGTTCTCATCCTTTTCGAGTCTTGTAATAATTGAAATGAAGTCGTTCCAATCCATATAGGTTGTGGTCGTTGTTTGTCCTTTCTTGCTCATAATTTCTTAATTTAGATTTATGAGGTCAATGGTCCGGATAAAACTCCTACTTTCGGAATATTTTTGATGAAAATAGGAGTTAAAAAACACGAAAAAACCTAACTAGTTGTGGACCAGTTAGGTTTATATCCTACTTATACAGAAAGTGAGAGTTGACTATTCAAAGTCGATTTTAATAACATTGCGATTCTTTTCGAGTACGAAATACTTTGATGACTTATACTGTTCAAGAAATTTCTTTCCCAAGGTAAATCTTCTGTATTTGTAGGAGACCTTCTTTTCTTTCGGGTCATTTCCTCCAACACTGAATGTCAGACTATCTTTTTTTCCAAACATTGTGATGATTTCAAAGTCATCAGTTTTACCCTAGATATTTCACTTAAAGAGCCCCCTCAAGATCAAACATTCAGCCCCCTCATTTCCAACTGCATTTTTAGTTTAATCTAAATCTGTTTTAGCATTCTTCGGCTAAGTTAGTTTTTAAAGTTTTCTAATACAATTTCTTCTTCTTTTTT
>CANJPX010000088.1 GCA_947476185.1 Bacteroidota bacterium | reverse complement strand
TTCAAGATCCCCCGCTTGTAATAAGCATTCCCATCTGAATAATTAATATTCGTCTCTTTATTATATTTTTTTAAACTCTTTTTAAAATGATCGAGTCTTTTTGAATTCCCATTAAAGAAATATTCATTTTCAAACTTAGGATCCACATCTATGGCTTTAACATAATCCTCAATCGCACCAGCGAAGTCTTTTGATTCAGCTTTTATCCATCCTCTGTGATAATATGCTTTGGTATAATTCGGGTCGAGTTCAATTGCTTTGTTGCAATCGGTCAAAGCTCCGGCGAGATCGGATAATTGAGCTTTTGACCAGCCCCTATAGGCAAATGCTCTAGCATGATGGGGATTATTTTCAATTGCCTGATCGTAATCTTTTATTGCTCCGGAAAAGTCATTCAAAGTAGCTTTTGCAAAACCTCTGTAATAATGAGCATCTGCATTTTCAGGTTCAATATCCAATGCGGTGGTGTAGTCAGCAATGGCACCTTTAGTATCTCTCAACTCATCTTTTGCCAATCCGCGTAAATAGAAATAATCCGGATTTGTTGTATCAATATCAATTGCTTTTGAAAAATATTCCACTGCACCTGTATGATCATGCAAATAATTTTTCATGATACCTATATCAAAATAGGTAAATGAATGATTAGGATCAATTTCTAATATCTTTTTGAACTCTTCAATCGCTCCAAGATAGTCCTTAGCAAAAACCCTTTCACTCGCAAGCGTGTTGTATTCTTCAATTGTTTGAGCAGAACAATTTATGAAAAGGAAAAGTGGAAATATATAAATGAATATTCTTTTCATGTTCATTGAAATATTTTTTTTGCCATGAAAAAAAATGTAAAACAGATATCAAAAGGTCAACAATATTTTACATGAAAATATTGTTGACCTTATATTATGAACTTTAAATCAGGAATTATTTTGTCAGGGCATTAATAATATCATAGCGGGTAATGATATATGTTTTGTCCAATTTAAAATCTTTCACCAAGACTGCAGGATTAGTATCTGTTATCATTGCAGACAGAGAATCGATAGGTGCAGAAATATCAACAAACGGAAAAGCTGGCAGCATGATCGTCTCAATTTTCTGTCCTTTGATTTCCGGATTCGCAACAACTTTCGAATACAATATACTTTCATTCAAAGAACCTACAATACGCTTATCGTTTGTTACAGGTATTTGAGAAATATCCATTTTATTCATAAGCTTTACAGCAGACTCAATTGTGTCCGTACTTTCGACAGTAATTAATTTCCCATTTGTATTATTATTAACTAGATCTTTCGCAATCAATCCTTTTTTGTCGAAAAATCCTTTTTCCATCATCCACTCGTCATTGAACATCTTACCCAAATAACGGGTTCCATGATCATGAAAAATAACAACAACCACATCGGTTTCTTTCAACTCATTTTTTAATTGTATTAAACCAGCCATCGCTGAACCTGCTGAATTTCCTGCAAAGATCCCTTCTTGTTTGGTAATTTCTCTTGTCATGATCGCTGCATCCTTATCTGTCACTTTTTCAAATCGATCAATAATATTAAAATCAACATTTTTCGGTAAAAAATCTTCACCAATCCCTTCAGTGATGTATGGATAAATTTCATTCTTATCAAAGATCCCAGTTTCCTTATATTTTTTGAAAACAGAGCCGTAGGTATCAATTCCCCAAATCTTGACGTTTGGATTTTTCTCTTTTAAAAATTTCCCTGTTCCGCAGATAGTACCTCCTGTTCCAACACCAACAACCAGGTGAGTAATCTTACCATCTGTTTGATCCCATATCTCAGGTCCTGTTTGCTCATAGTGAGCTTGTGAATTACTCAAATTATCATATTGATTCGGTTTCCAAGCATTGGGCACCTCAGCCACTAAGCGGGACGAAACTGAGTAATACGAGCGGGGATCTTCCGGCTCAACATCAGTCGGACAAACAATTACATCCGCACCGAATGCACGCAATGCATCTACTTTTTCCTTTGATTGTTTATCAGTTGTCGTGAAAATACATTTGTATCCTTTAATGATCGCAGCAATTGCCAAACCCATACCTGTGTTACCACTGGTTCCTTCAATGATCGTTCCACCCGGCTTTAACCGTCCATCTTTTTCAGCATCCTCGATCATTTTCAAAGCCATACGATCCTTAATAGAATTTCCCGGATTAAAGGTTTCAACTTTTGCATAAACAGTGGCCTTTACATCTTTCGTTAAATTATTGATACGCACCAGTGGAGTATTTCCAATGGTTTCTAAAATATTATCACATGTTTTTTTCATTTATACTGCAATTAGTAATATGTATAATTAAGATACTTTCTTTTTTCAGATTGCGAAAATACGAAAATAATGTTTCAAGTTATCCTGTTTTAAAGCAAATAGATACAAAAAAAAGTCGAAAAAAATTCCGACCTTTTAATTAAATTATTGAAGGAATTTATTTTTTATCCTTTTCATTTTTTTCCGCATCCAACTTCGCTTTCATTTCTGCCATATCCTTCTTCAACTGATCAACTTCCGATTGTAATTGCTTATATTGAGTATAGGTAACCTTTGTGGTATCTGTTTTATTTAAATTATCAGAATTTGTATTTTTCACGATAGTCGTTGAATTATCTGTATCCTTTTTAGGCGGGGTAGGATCTGTTTTTGTTGGAGTGGTAGTTGTGGTAGAATTTGTTGTAGCAGCACCTCCTTTTTTCAATGTTCTCACATATGCAACTACTTGCCAGCGTTCAGTATCAGAAAGTTTTTCTGCAAAAGAAGGCATCGGTTTCCTGCCTTCAGTTATTTTCCAATAAAGAGCACCATCACTTAAATTTTGAATTTCTGTTTTAGAAAAATCCCCACAGGAAATGTCTATTTTTTCGGCCTTAGTACCATCACCTAAACCTTTTGCTCCATGGCAAGATTTACATTGTGCTGACCAAACTTCTTTACCAGCTTTAATTGCAGCATCATCTGCCTTTACTGCACTTTTCTTTTTTGAGTCTGCATCAGGCACTTTCCACTCTTTCCCTTTTGGCTTTACTTGGGCGAAAACGAAAGAACTTGAAAAAGCAAGTAACAAAATTCCAATAAAAGAGAATCGAATAATTTTTTGAATTGTTTTCATGTGTAGATAATTTTTTATTTAAACGTCACATGGAAACTACCATGTCTTCCTTTTTGTTTTTTGGGAATAATTCATTCACCCTAAGGATGAAGATATTTCTAAAGAGCAAAGCTAGACCTATAGAACTAAAAAAAACATGATATTTCTCAGCTAAATCGAATAGCTTTGACAGGAGTGATCTTGGAAACAATAAAGCTAGGAATGATCAGCATCAGGAAACAGCAAACAAATATTCCAATATTTAAAAACAGGATGTGAAGGATATTTAAATTAATAGGAATCTGTGAGATATAATATACTTTTGCATCCAAGGTAAACAGTCCGAAATGTTGTTGAATAAGGGCAATGGAGATGCCGACAATATTCCCATAAAGCATTCCTTTTCCAATAAGATAAATAGCATTGTACAAAAATATTTTTTGCACACTTCCATTTTTTGCACCCATAGCCTTTAATATCCCGATCATATTTGTTCGTTCCAAGATCAATATCAATAATGCCGACATCATATTGATGGCAGCCACTATTACCATCAACACCAGGATTATATTGGCATTTATATCCATCATGTCTAGCCAAGAAAAAATAGTAGGATTGGTTTGTTTTATTGTTTGTGCCACCAAGCCCTGACCTATTACTGCATCAACATCTGCTCCGGCATCATCTATCTTTCTATAATCTTTAATCGAAATTTCAAATCCTGCTACCTGATCCTCTCTCCATCCGTTCATTTTTTGTATCCTTCTGATATCGGACAATACCAGCATTTTGTCAACATCTTCCAACCCTGTTTCATAAATTCCTGAGATATAAAAATCCTTCGCGCTTGTTTCCGTTCTCAATTTTGTACCAAGACTGTCAAATCTATCAACGATAAAATAAATGATCATTTTGTCGTTCAATTTTAAATTCAATTTATCACTCAAATATTTTGAAATAACGATACTTTTTGAAACAGTATCATTTAAAGTAAAGCCTTTCCCTTGAACAAAATTTTTATTCAGAAATGTCCAGTCATAATCTGTAGATATCCCTTTTAATAAAATGCCTTCATTATCGGTTTGTGTTTTAACGATACCATTTTTAATGGCATACACTTCAATGTGATTAATGTTGGGATCTCTCTTTAGGTCTTTTAAAAACGGTTGGATCTTACTGATGGGTTTTGGCTCGGAGCTAACATTATTATCATAATAGGTAACCTGTATATGAGAATTAAATCCAATCAATTTCGCCTTAATTTCATTTTGAAAGCCGGTAACGATCGCCACCGACAAGATCATCACGGCAAGGCCAAGTGTGATCCCCAATACAGAAATCCGCACAATTGGGCGTGATAGTTGATCAGAGTCACCTGAACCTGAAAGGATTCGTTTGGCAATGAAGCGTTCGATGTTCAAAATTTATTAGCTTTGTTTAGATTAACCTAAATGCAAAAATACTATTTTAGAGATTAAGATGAAGATATTAAAAAATTCAGTGCTGCTTTCATTCATACTGCTTGCCTTTTTTTCAAATGCACAGGGTATAATGCAAATCGAAAACCCTATCAAAACGATCAATGATTTGAAGGTTGGGGCAGACCGGACAACAGAATACCTTCCACTTTTAAAAGGGAAATCAGTTGCGGTTGTTGCGAACCAATCATCACTGATAAAAAACACACATTTGGTGGATAGTCTTATTTCAATAGGAGTCAACGTAAAAAAAGTATTTTGTCCGGAACATGGCTTTCGCGGATTAGTAGATGCAGGTGAAAATGTTGCAAATGTTAAAGATCCAAAAACAGGACTTACCATCATTTCACTATACGGGAAAAATAAAAAACCTTCCACGGCAGACCTTAAGGACGTTGAAATTGTAATTTTTGATATTCAGGATGTGGGTGTTCGCTTTTACACCTATCTATCTACACTGCATTATGTGATGGAAGCTTGCGCAGAAAACAATAAACTATTAATTGTTTTAGACCGACCTAATCCTAACGGATATTATATTGACGGTCCGGTTTTGGAAGATGCCTATAAGTCATTTTTAGGATTACATCCCGTACCAATCGTTTACGGAATGACCATCGGAGAATATGCGCAAATGATAAATGGTGAAGCTTGGTTGAAGGCAGGAGTGAAATGCAATTTAAAAGTAATTACTATAGCAGGGTATACGCATAAAGACCTGTTTGAGCTCGCAGTGCGACCATCACCAAACCTGCCAAACATGAGTTCGGTGTATTTATATCCGAGTTTAGGACTGTTTGAAGGAACCATTGTTTCTGTAGGACGGGGAACAGACCTGCCGTTTCAGGTAATTGGCCATCCTACATTAACAAAAACGAATTACGCGTTCACTCCACAACCAAAGCCCGGAGCTATGGAACCAAAATACAAGGGTATAGTTTGTCAGGGTCATAATTTATCGGAGTTTGGTAAAGAATACATGAAGGACACAAAAAAAATATATTTATTTTGGTTGAAGGGAGTATATGCCAACACGCCCGACAAAACAAATTTCTTTGATGAGAATTTTAATTACCATGCAGGCAATTCCACTTTACAGCAACAAATAAAAGACGGAATAAGTGAAGATGCTATCCACAAAAGCTGGGAGCCCGGCATTGCAAAATTTAAGGTGATAAGAAAAAAATATTTGTTGTATTCCGATTTTGAGTAGAAATAAACCTTTTTGATATTTTTAGTTTTATGAATACAAAATATATGCTAAGTAATATCTATAATAAAAAAGTCTCCCTTCTTCTTTTAGCACTCATCCTATTTAATTCTTCCTTTTCCCAAGATCTAAAACGTATCCGTCATTTCGGTAAAAACAAAGGCCATTTAAAAATGTATGTTCATACGCCACCGAATGTGGATAAAACAATGCCGGCGCCTATGGTTGTTGTATTGCATGGATGTTTACAATGCGCTCAAACAGTTCAGAAACAATCGGGATGGAGTAAATTGGCTGATGATAATGGCTTTTATGTTTTATATCCGCAACAGCGAAGGACAAATAATCCGGAAAGATGTTTCAGATGGTACAAAAGAAAACATACCAATAAAAACAGGGGAGAAAATTATTCAATCAAGCATATGGTGGATTATATGAAATCCAATTATAACATCGACTCCTCAAAAGTATTTATAACAGGGTTGTCGGCAGGAGCAGCAATGAGTGTTGTGATGATGGCGGATTATCCCGAAACATTTAATGCAGGTGCTATTTTTGCAGGTGGTGCTTATAAATCCGGGAACGGAATGGTGACAGCAATGATGGCCATGGTGGGCTGGAGAGTAAAATCGGCAGAGAAATGGGGAAATATCGTACGCAAACAAAATCCGAATTATATTGGCGAATACCCGCGTATGATCATTTATCAAGGGAATAGTGATTGGATCGTGAATAAGAGAAACGGCGTTGAAATGATGAAACAATGGACCAATTTGCATCACATAGGAACACAAGCATCAGAAACAATTGATGGATATGCATCAGTTAAAGACATTCATCGTCTTGCATACAATAGCAGCACAAAAAAAGAAGCTGTTGTTTTTTATAAAGTGGATAAATTAAGTCATGCTTTGTTGGTAGATCCGGGCAAATGTAAAAGCCAGGGAGGTAAACGAGGCTTTTTCTCAAAAGATAAAAATTATTTCTCTACACTGTGGACAGCTTATGACTTTGGATTGATCAGCCCTCCAGAAATAAATGGTCCACACAACAGGTTTTTGAAACAATCAGCAAGTTATTCGGTGCCATTGACTTTAGGAGCCAGCTACGAGTGGAGTTTTCCTGAAGGTTGCACAATCGTAAGCGGACAAAATGCAAACAATATTACTGTGAATTGGGGTTTTTCCAGTGGTTGTATCAATGTTACGGAGACGGATTCAAGTGGCTGTAAAAAACAATTTAAAACAGTATTTGTGATTGCGGAAGAAATGAAATAAACTTCCAAAATTATAGATATTGATCCACTGTTTTTATCCTGCAATTATCATTTCCTAACTGAAGAATACGCTCACTATTCATTATTTAAATACTCCAATTTACTTTCTCTTTAAAACAAGAACTCAAATGTTTCCATGTGACTAAATTTAATGCCCTAAAACCATTATCCAGCAAAGCTACCAAGGTTATTAACAATACTAACAATTATTGAATAGACCACCAATAAGTAGCCTTAAACGTAATTAACACTCCACTGTTAATTACTTTATTCCCAAACCCTAAATGGCCACAGCTTGAAGTCTAATTTTGTTGCAACAAATCCAACTTCATAACTACTATGAAAAGAGCACTTTACGTTTTGTCATTTTTAGCTTTTGTTTTTTTATTTCCATTTTCACTGAGATCAGGAAATGGTAAAAATTTAAAAACAGAGGGGAGTGAGAACGACAATAAAACAGAAAAGATCATAGCGACTTTTGACATTCAATCGTTCAAGATCAGCAAAGAAGGAATGGTTAGCTGGACGTCCAAAAATGAATCAGGTTCACTTCCTTTTATTCTGGAACAATACATTTTTGATAAATGGGTTGCGATAGCCAAAGTAAAGGGAGTTGGAAGTCCTACCCCTAACTCCTACTCTATTCCGATTATTTTAAACAGCGGAGAAAACAAATTCAGAGTAAAGCAGAAAGGGTATGATAAAATGAGTAGGTTTTCAGACGCAGTAACTTTTTATTCGAAAAAAGAAGCGGTGAACTATATCATTAAAAATAAAAATCAGTTGCTTGAATTTTCCAGTGACACTTACTTTATTGTCTACAATCCTTATGGAGCAATTGTAAAACAAGGATATGGAAATTCCTTAAACATTTCGGAATACGCAAAGGGTTATTATTGTTTGGTATATGATAATAAGTTAGGAGGATTCGAAAAGAAAAAGGTGCTCTTTAAGAACACCTTTTATCCGATCGAAATAAACACACCCCGCTTTCTAAAGAAAAGAAAACGGAGACAATAGAATTAAGCTCTGTAAGTATCGCCTTTCCAATTCTTGATCTCTTTCTTAATATCTTCAGGAGCCATATTACTATCAGCCGCCTTTTTAGCAAGGCCAACAAATTCCTCATCAGCAGCGAAGCGCAGTGCAACAATTTGTTTAACCTGCAGGCGCGAATCCAATAATTTTCCGGTTAAAACAAAATGACGCAAATTCTCTTCTGAACGGATGGCGCGGTCCTGTGCTTTCAATGCGAAAGTCCTCATAAAGAAAAACCCAAACAACGATGCTATTGAAAGAGAAAATATCAGATCTGCTGAATAAATTCTTTCATGATCACCAATTGACTTGATCAAATTAACACATGCACCTATGATTACTAAAATAATAAGTGAAAATAAGAAGACATGATACATGGGTACAAATCTTCTGTGATTTTTGTAGTTCTGATTTTCCATAGATATGATTTATTTTAAAAAGTTTAAATTCTAATAAAGTATAAATCTATTCAAAATGTTTGATAAATGAAGTTTGAATGCAAAAATTAATCATGACGCTCACCAATTTGCTGACGCCACATGGCATAATACAAACCTTTTTGTGAAAGCAAATCATCGTGTTTTCCCTGTTCAATAACCTTTCCTTTTTCCAAACAGAATATTTTATCAGCATGCATAATGGTACTAAGCCTATGGGCGATCATGATGGTAATTTGTTCCTGATTTTGAGAAAGAGACCTGACCGTATTGCTTATTTCTTCTTCCGTGATAGAATCTAAAGAAGATGTTGCTTCATCAAAAACAAGTAAGGAAGGTTTCCTCAATAAGGCACGTGCAATTGATAATCGTTGTTTTTCTCCACCCGAGATCTTCACTCCACCTTCACCAATCATGGTATCAATACCTTTATCTGCACGATCCAGTAAACTCTGACAAGCTGCCTTTTTCAATACATCCAAACATTCTTTATCAGTGGCATTAGGAGCTACAAATAATAAATTCTCTTTTATAGTTCCAGAAAACAACTGAGTATCCTGCGTTACAAAACCGATCTGAGAACGCAATTGATCCAAATCGATCGTGTTATAATTATTTCCGTTATAAGTGATCGTACCTTCTTGTGGATGATATAATCCTACCAACAATTTCACTAGAGTGGTTTTTCCGGAACCGGAAGGTCCAACAAAAGCAATCGTTTCACCTTTTTTAGTTTGAAATGAAATTCCATCCAAGGCATTATTGCTCGCAGATTGATGTTTGAAACAGATATTTGAAAATTTCAGATTTTCAATACCCTGAATATTCACCGGATGTTTTGGTTTTACTTCTTTGGGCATGTCCAAAATACCCTTAAAATTATCAAGCGACACTTCCGCTTCACGATAAATATTTATGATATTACCAAGCTCCTGTAGAGGTCCGAAAATAAAGAATGAATAGATCTGAAGTGAGAAAAGATCCCCAAGTGTAAGTTGATGCCTGAAAATTAAGAACAGCAACAAAAATAAGATACAACTTCTGAGAAAGTTTACAAACGTTCCTTGAATAAAACTGATGCTGCGGATATAGCGCACTTTTTTTAATTCTAAACCCAATATCTTTATAGTCGTAGTGTTCAACCGGTTTATTTCCTGTTCGGCTAAACCCAAGCTTTTCACCAACTCAATATTTCTTAAAGATTCGGTAGTTGAACCGGCAAGGGCTGTAGTTTCTCCGACAATTTTTTTCTGGATCACTTTTATGCGTTTGCTCAGAATAGAAGTGACAAAGCCTAAAATAGGAACAGCGGTAAAATAGACAACAGCAATCAACCAATGAATTTTTATTGCATAGATCATGACAAAAATAATTCCTATCAACGAAGTAAATAAAACACTTACAAAAGCCATGATCAGCTTTTCAACATCAGTGCGAACTTTTTGTAATTTCCCTAACGTTTCTCCGCTACGCTGATCCTCAAACACCTGAAAAGGAAGTTCCAAAGAGTGTTTCAAGCCATCAGAATAAATTTTCGCTCCAAGTTTCTGGGTGATCACATTTACATAATAATCCTGAAAGTTTTTTGCAATACGTGACACCATTGCAATTCCCATTGAAAGGAGAATAAGTAATCCTATTCCTTTTAAAAAATCAGGGCGAGTTGGGTTGGAAGCGTATTCATCAACAATATGCTTAAAAACCAGGGGATCTAATAAAGAAAAGATTTGATTTATTGCGGCTAAAACCAATGCCAACAATACCAGCATTTTATAGCGTTTTAAATAATTATATAATAATCTCATTTGAACTAATAATATTTTTTACAAAGCTACCATAATTATATGTAGGTACATACATTTTATGTTAAAAATTATTGACTTAATGATAAAATGAACTAAATTAGCAGAGATAAAATTTCAAAAAAAGACTAGCCGCAATTGAATAAAAATGTAAAGATAGCGACTTCGGGAGGGATTGTATTTCTTCAACCCGATGGAATTATGAGGATGGAAATAAGCAAAACGGATGAGATCACATTGGAAAATGTTAATGATTTTATAGCAGCTGTGAAAGAGATTGGAGGAGGTAAACCTTTTTGCAATCTAATTATTTTTGAAAAATTTGTCCAAGTAGATAAAGAATCCAGAGAATATTCAGCAAGTGAAGAGGCAAATATTTATACAATTGCAGAGGCTTTTGTGATCAAATCCGCAGCACTCAAAATAGTTGGTAATTTTTATATTCAGGTAAACAAACCAACACGACCAACAAAAATATTTACGAATGAAGAGGATGCTACCAAGTGGCTAAAAACATTTTTATAATTTTTCGGCCAACATCAACAACGTTTTTTTATCCACCACATGGGTTCCATCAAAAGAAACAAATTCAAATGGTATTTCATTTTTAACTAAAATACTATCCATTTCCTTTACTGCATTAGCATCATTATATTCATCTTTATCGCCCATCACAAAGAATGTTCTAATGGCAGAAAAATAATCTTTGTCCATTTGAAAATCAATATCTGCAGGAAAAGTACCTCCCCACAAGAACAGATTATCCACCGGTTGTTTTGAAATGGTAAGCCATCTCAACACTGTCGCTGTACCCTGAGAAAAGCCAAGGACATTGATCTTGACCTTCTTATTTTCAAATGCTGATAACACTTCCGTATAAACGGCATCTAAATAATTTACATAATCCTTGATGTCATTTTCCCGATCTACTTTTGTCATCCAACTTGCCACTACCCGATCAGAAAACCCTTTCCAATAGAAACGGTGTAATCCTTCCGGAGCAATAATTAAATTTTTTCCATTATTGAGGTCATTGAAATTTCGAAGAAAAAAATTTGCCAATTGCGCATATCCATGACACACAATCCAAACTTGCTCGACCTGTTCTGTGGATTCACCTAGAATAAAGTATCGGGCAGTTTTGGGGATGATGATATTTTTTTGTTCCATGTTACAAAGGAAATAAAAAAAGCATCCCAATATTCTTCAGGATGCTTTTCTTTCAATTAATATTTTTTATTCAACTACAATGACCAAATATTTTGATGCGCTCCAGAAATCTTCTGCATTTATAATAACAAGTTTTTCTGCTTTACCATTTGCGCCTTCAATTTTATAAGAACCTGCAGGATGAACTGTAACTATCTTTGCTTTTTTTGCTGCTAAAACAATTTCAGTAAGAGTTGAAATATCCACTTTCGTGAAATACCCTTTATTAAAGTCTTCTTTCATCTTGGCAGTCTTACCCATACCGATAAAACCACCTTCTTTTGTCAACACATTATTTTTTATCAATTCTTTAGAATTTCCAAAAGCGTAATATGCAGTATTTATTATCTCTGTTTTTACCGCAGATTCTTGAGTTACTTCTTCGTAATTAAGATTCAATGCGGTCATCTCTACATTCAACTTCTCCAATTGACCTTTAAGATCATTTATCTGAGCATCTTTTTGTTCAATTTCAGCCGTTAAGCGTGTGATAAACTTCTCTAATTCATCATTATTCTTATTAGACTCTTTCAATTTCGATCTCATAGCAGCTAAACGTTGCTTATTTTTATTCATGATATCGTAAATAGATTGTATATCATCAACGATCTGCTGTTCCTTTGTTTTACGAACCTCTGGATCCTTACTGTTCTCGGTAACAATTTTTTCCTTTTCCTTTATTATATCAAGATTATCCTGGATTTCATTAAACCCAGTTATAAATGATTGTATACTGGAATCCTGATTTTGAATACGGGTTGATTGTCCACTAGAAACAGCTCTTAAGCTATCTTCAGTAGTCATAACACCGGTTGGTTTGCCACCACCACATGCAATTACAAATGGTAAAAAAGCGATCAAGTAAATTATTTTTTTCATTTTATGATATTTATATTTTTTGCAAAGATAGGCGAAATCATCATAAAACTGGAAAAAGGGAATAAATTGTACTAATTCTAATTAATTACTCTTCTAATTCCACTACTTCTGAACCACTATTGAGGATAGCCAACACACCTTGGATCTGATAAGTACTGCGGTTGTACTTGTTTCCAAGGACGATGATTGTTGTTTCATCAGCAGGTCTGCGAAGGAACAAACTATTGTAACCATGCCACCAACCATTATGATAAACGATCTTCGGATTCTTACCATCATCCGTCATTCTCCAGCCATAACCATAATTACGTTTACCTTTATGTTCATTGCTATAACCGGTAAATGCCTGTTCAATCGTTTCCTTTTTCAATAATTTTTCAGTGTAAAACGATTGATCCCATTTAAGCAGATCCTCCACTGTCGAATAAACACCTTTATCTCCAACCACATCATCTGCATACGTTTCGTCTTCAAAAATACCTGAAGCCTTATGCCCAATCGTTTTATTTTTATGGGCACTGTCTCCTTTCGGATCATGGACCCAGGAATTATCCATTCCTAAAGGCTTAAAAATATTCTGTTCCAGATAATCAGAATACTTTTGTCCGGAGACCTTTTCAATGATACAAGCAAGTAAAGCATAATTAGTATTACAGTATTCAAACTTTTTATTCGGAGAAGCATACACATCGCATTTATGGGTTGTTATAATTTCCATCATGGCCGCATTATCAAAAACTCCTTTTTTATATTTATTCGGTTTTTCGCAATATTGCTCGCAACAATAAATATAATTGAACAAACCAGAACGATGAGACAGCAACAAGTTTATTGTAATACCATGGTATGGAAATTTTGGAAAATACTGTTGAACACTATCGGTCAGTTTTAATTTCCCCTGATCTGAGAGCATCAATATGGCAGTAGCAGTAAACGTTTTAGAAGTAGAAGCTAATTGAAAAGCAGAATTTAGTTTTAAAGAGTCCTTACATTTACAATTAGAAAAACCAAATGCATTTTCGTAAATAACTTGTCCGCGTTGTGCAATCAATACGCAACCATTAAATCCTTCGATCTTAGCTTTGTTCTTAAAAAGCAGATCGAGTTCCTTTCCCTTTTTAGAGGCGTGCAGCTCCTTTAAAACCTTATTAATGCTATCCTGTCCGATTGGGAGCCTTTTTGCGCTTGCATCCTCACTGGTTTCAGAAGCACAGCATATAAATAGAGAAACAAAAAAGAGTAGTCCGAATTTTATTTGATTCATATCAGGATTATTATCTGCGTCTTTCTTCTGCTTCTTGAACAATTAATTCACGGCCTTTCACCTCTTTACCATTCAAGGCCTCAATAGCCTTTTGCCCATCCGCTTTTTTTGCCATCTCCAAAAATGCAAAACCTTTAGATTCCCACGTAATAGTATCATATACAATTTTAGTAGAAATTACTTCGCCAAATTGAGCAAACAAACCTTCTAACTGCATTTCATTGATATCTCTATCAAGATTTTTTACAAATATTTTCATAATTCAGATCTTAAAAACGTAACAAAAATCGCCTTTAAAAAAGAGAATAATTGTTTCCGTTTGTTAAACTTTTACAAATATATTTTTTAAAACGAATTTTTCTTAACTTTGAGAAACCAATAAGCTAACATGAAAAAGTTAATAACCTTCACCCTGATCTCATTTTGTGGCTCTATTATAGTTGCGCAAAATCCATCTGAAGATTATTATAATGCCTCAAAGTCAATGTTATTGGCTAAAGACAGAGTCTCTACATCCTTCTCAGCCGGAGCCGGACTTAGCTTTATCGAAAACTCGAAGAACACCGCATTTACTTCCTTTATAGCTCCGAAAATCGGATACCAATTGAATAATAAATTCAAATTAAATGTTGGATTGATGCATTATTCCATAACAGGAAACACTTTTATGCCTGTAAATCAAAACGAGGCCTTCATCAACTCCGGCAACAGGACACGTTCTGGAAATATACTATTTGTTGAAGGACAATATGATTTGA
>CANJPX010000087.1 GCA_947476185.1 Bacteroidota bacterium | reverse complement strand
CATTTCCATCCATCACATAGTTGTGATTTGCTTTCAATTTCTATCTTTGACTTATTGATATTCACTAATATATCGGCAGTACTATTAACAGGTCTGGTTGTGATTTGCTTTCAATTTCTATCTTTGACTTATTGATATTCACTTGAAAGTACAAGTTAAGACTGGCTGGATCGTTGTGATTTGCTTTCAATTTCTATCTTTGACTTATTGATATTCACTCATATACCATTGTTTCGGTAACAGACATGCGTTGTGATTTGCTTTCAATTTCTATCTTTGACTTATTGATATTCACTCGAAAACGAATGTATTGATTTGATGGCATGTTGTGATTTGCTTTCAATTTCTATCTTTGACTTATTGATATTCACTGTTTATACTGATAGATTAATACGATATATTGTTGTGATTTGCTTTCAATTTCTATCTTTGACTTATTGATATTCACTTTCTGCCCTTGTCTGAATGATATGTGAACCGTTGTGATTTGCTTTCAATTTCTATCTTTGACTTATTGATATTCACTAGTAACAACCAAAAAGATTGTCATAAAATAGTTGTGATTTGCTTTCAATTTCTATCTTTGACTTATTGATATTCACTTCCGAATCCTGCATCAATAGTCCCTTCTCTGTTGTGATTTGCTTTCAATTTCTATCTTTGACTTATTGATATTCACTAATTAATCGAATTTAACAAGTCGCCAGTGTGTTGTGATTTGCTTTCAATTTCTATCTTTGACTTATTGATATTCACTCCGACATCTTTTGTGTTTTACCTATTGCTTGTTGTGATTTGCTTTCAATTTCTATCTTTGACTTATTGATATTCACTAAAAAATTAGGAATAAAACTTACTGTACAGTTGTGATTTGCTTTCAATTTCTATCTTTGACTTATTGATATTCACTGGGTTCAATTACATTGTGGCCCCAATCATTGTTGTGATTTGCTTTCAATTTCTATCTTTGACTTATTGATATTCACTGTAGGTGGACAAAAGTCATTGAAAAAGAGCAGTTTAAGTGAAAAAATAGGAATAAAAAATAAAGACTTCCGAGCATGTGATTGATCATATACCCGGGAGTTTTTGTTTTTAAAACATTTCCAATTGCTGTGGAGTATTTGGCCGGTCGGCTAATCTTTGTCCGTAAAAAATTTCCATCATTCCGAATTGTTTGTCCGTAATTGTAAGAATTCCTACATGGCCGAGTTCCGGAAGTAATTTTTTTACTCTTTTTATATGCACTTCTGTATTTTCGCTGCTACTGCAATGTCTGACATAAATGGAGAATTGGAACATAGTGAAACCATCCTTCATAATCTCTTTTCGAAACTTAGAGGCCACTTTCCGCTCTTTTTGAGTATCGGTTGGCAAATCAAAAAATACTAGTACCCACATAACGCGGTATTCGTTTAATCGCATCTTAACTACATTTGTGTGTTGCCGTCATCCTGAACTTGTTTCAGGATCTGCGGGTTGCTGTGTTAACTAATTAATCACTTGCTAACAGATGCTGAAATAAATTCAGCATGACTTTTGGCATTCGCACAGATGCTGAAATCACCGAAAAAATACTGGGCTGTTAACTAATTAATCCCTTGCTCACAGATGCTGAAATAAATTCAGCATGACTTTTGGCATTCGCACAGATGCTGAAACCACCGAAATGAATTCGGGATTAGGTAAATTCAGCGTGGCCACAGCTTTGTTTATTGTAATCCAGTTTCAATTAAATCATTCATCAAAGGATTAACTGATTTTATTAAATTAATTTTCCAGTCTCTATGCCATCTTTTTAATTGTTTTTCTCTTTTGATGGCTTGTTCAATATCATAGATTACCTCAAAATAAACAAGATAATGTAATTTGTATTTAGTAGTAAATACAGAGCCGGCATTTGCTTTATGCTCGGCAACTCTTCTTTCAAGATTATTCGTAACACCGATATAAAAGGTTGTTCTTTTATGGTTACTCATGATATAAACGTATCCTGTCTTTGTCATGTTTATAGTATATTGTTATGCTTTCGCACAGATGCTGAAATAAATTCAGCATGACCTTTGGCTTTCGCACGGATGCTGAAATCACCGAAATGAGTTCGGGACAAACAAGTTCTGCATGACCTTTGCACACTATGTATTATTGTTCTAATGATGTCATCCTGAATTTGTTTCAGGATCTGCGGGATGGCGTGTATCCCTTATTAATAATGTTTATTCATTTAATCTTACGCACAGATGCTGAAATAAATTCAGCATGACCGATGCACGCTTATTATGTTTGAAATGTTAACTCCGGATATATTATTTTGCGTTGTGTTCCTTCAAAACATTTAGCCAGGGATGAAGTAGTTCTTTGTAACCCTACCATTAATGGACTTCTGCCACCATCAATTGTTAAATCGACACTTGCAATAGCTAATAGTTGTTGTTTGATAGAAGTTGTGAGTTCATTAATATCTTCTCCTTTAGCAATGATATCGCATACTATTATATCTACAAATGGGCGGTATGGTTCCATAATATCATCGGCAAGGCAATAGGCATTGTATTTATTCCGGTGATGAATTCCAAGGGTAGGAAGTAATCCGGAGCCAACCAATCCGCGTGCGACAATTGCTCTCAAAATAGCATAGCCATAGTTTAATAAATTATTTGGTGCTTCACCAAAGCGATCTCTTCTAAATTCGCCATCTGCAAGAGAAAGAGCAGCCGATAAACTTTTCCAATAATATGCTGCAGCTCTTCCTTCATAATTATCAGGATCACCTGATTTTACAGAATTACTCCAATGCAGCATATTTTCAATAGCAATGTTTTTTTGTTTTAGTACCATTGCCTGGTTATATATTTTTGTAGTAATGGTTTGTTGCCACAATTGTTTTTTTAATGGAAGAGAAGCTTCAATTTGTGCTTGAAATCGTTCGGATTGAAGGGAGTTAACATCTAAAGGCAACATTAAACCAATTGGGTGGTGCGTGTCGTTGCAAGTAATAAGTGCCACATTATTTTCTACTAATGCATTGATTAAATTTTGTGTGATAGTTATTTGTTGATGGTCAATCATGACAATTCCAATGTCTTCGATTGGTATTGTTGCTTGTGCTTCTTTTTTAAATGAAACAGAAAGTGTATCGTTTTTATCTACTTCCGGCAAACGCAAAACCAATTGATCATTTGTTTTACTTAGGTATGCAGGATTCCCGAAATATAACGTGCGTTTTATCATTTCGCAATTTTAAAAAACTATTATGTAATCTCTTTTTCTTTAGTAGAAAGAATCAAATGTTTTTCTCCTTCAGCCAAAGTAACAATCCCTAATTTATTTACCTTAGTTTTAATGCCAGTCATGTTCTGTAGGCTAGTAATTCTAATCATTTTGCCAATTTTTACTGAAAGCGATACATCTTTGATTTCATTAATTTTATCATCAACTTTAGTTTCTAAATGATGCCTAAAAACATAATCCCCTTCTGCAATTTTTTGAATTCTAAATAGATGTTTACTTATTTGAGAATAATTTTCCAAAGCAATAGAATTTTTTAAGTCTTCTATGGTCATACCAAATACAAACATTTCATTTTGTTGCAAGGAGGTTATATATTCCCAATCCTCTTTAGGAAGATTTGATAGAATAGATTGATTATCAAAACCCGTAGACAAAACTTTATCCCAAACACCTTTTGCATCTTTTATAATTACAGGAAAATTAACTTTTTTTCTTTCAAAGGCATCCCAAAAAGAAACTGCATTTTCCTGCAACTTACCGTCTTTGTCTCTATATATAGCAATATGGTGATTGTTACTCGTAGAAACAAAATCAATCAATTCTCCTTTTTCGTTTTTGTGTAGTGCTTGTAAATCACTCATTCCTGTTCTACATCGCACAGATTTTATTGCTATGCCTTTTTCTTTATTCATCCAAACTGTATTTTCAGCATTGAAAGCTACTTTAGGGTTATTACCATGTTTTACTAAATGTGCTTTTACAACCCGCTTTACTTCTTTGTCAACAATAAATTCAATGTCTTTTTCTTTGAAATCTCCACTTAATTTATATTTCACAACGTGTTCATGTTTATAAACTGAAACCTGATTGTATTTATATTGCTCTTCAAATTTTGCTAATTCTTTACTGTTAAAAGCTTTTTTTGAATCATTATCAAACTTAGCCAAATGCTCTGTTACTTGCATTTTTATAGTTTCATCAGCAATATCGCTTAGTTGGTCAAAGCGTGAATTGAGTTTTACTTTTTCAAACTGTTTGATTTGTCCATATACGGTTTCTTTATGCAAGAATCCACGGGGAGTAATGGTGGTTTGCTGTTTAGTTCCTCCTTTTATTTTAATTGTGTTTTTAGATTTAGTGGCAACTCGTTTACCCGCTTTAAAAGAAATTAAAATTTTTGAAGCTTCTTGTTCAACGACAGCAGTATTAAAAGGCTTTTTTGATATCAAGTATTTTTCAAGCAAACTTAATTTCTCTTTATACTCAGTTCCTTCCGTTTCAGCAAACATCTCATCACGGTTGTGCTGTGCGTTCAAATGGTTAATGCGTTGAATAAATCCTTGTTTGGTGCAAGCAACACTAAGTGCATCAATTGCATGATGGCGATGGTCTTCTCTTTTGCTCCAACCAATAATTCTTTCTACCTGATGATTTTGTCCATTACTGGTATATTCTTTTATAAACGTTTGGCCGATCGTTTTATATTTATCCATTTGCAAGTTCATTAACACATCATCCCAACCCCATAAATTGCGCAACTTTGAAGTAACAGATCCTGTACTTGCGTAAACATTTCTGCAGACACCTTCCAATAAACTTCTAACTTCTTTGCTAATAAAACGAGTTTCCTGCATTTGACGGCTAATAAAATCATCAGGGATTTTATCTAATGACATCATTAGCTTATTGAACTTACCTTTTGATATTCCGTCTTTTTTATAAAGATTTCTTTTAATGAATTCAATATATTCATTGAATTTATCTTCTCCTTGATTTTTCATGTAATCGTAAGCAGTATTTTGATTTTTTCCATCTGTTCCGGAATTCATTTTTCTAGGACAGATTGTTTTATTTGAAAAGGAATCATCAAAAAGTCGAGATTTTGGAATGATGTGTTCTATATCATATAAAACACCATCTTTTTTATTGAAAAGTTCAGTTAAACTAATTGCTTTAGTTGGTTCATAAGGTGACAGGCCTCCGAACTCTTGCCAAAGTTTGTAACGCTCGATATCTCGTTTACTAACTTTCCCAAGCAATGGCGTTAACTCTTCTACAATGGCTTTATGTTTTTTATCTTGATCATTGATGCGTTTAAATGCATCATTTCTTTCTCCTGCACTTTGTTTCAAATCTCTTGCTAATTCTACACGTATTTCAAATTTGTCTTTTGCGTTGCGTTCAGCTTTAGTAACATAACCATTGCTTTCGTCAATAATATCATTAACAAGATTAATAACCTGATTGATTATTTTTTCTACAACAGGCTGGCGCAAGCTATTTTTAGGATATAATTCTAATTTGTCTAATAATTCTCGAGTTTCATTTTCTTCTTTTGTGATACTGTTAGAATGATTATAACCAGCCATGTTGCAAGCATCTGTATAATCCATTCCTCGTATTAAATGTGGTAAAATATTTCGCAAAGCTCTCGCACTCATATTTCCATATCCAGCTTTATTGAAATCAATTTTTGCTAATGCTGTTGCAGCTACTTTTGTAAAAGCGTATTTCTCAGTTAATGTTTTTACCAGTATTTCAGAATCATCAATGGAGTATAATAAATGCCACAGTTGGTATAGAGGTTCTTTTTCAAAGCTTTCTTTAATGCGATGAAACATTTCTCCAGTTTCTTTATCTACACGTCCGGTTTCTTCTGTTTCTAATTTAAATTGAAATAATTCATTGCGGTTCACTGCATATTTATCAAACACTTTTTTGATTGCATGTAACGTGCGATTGCCCTCCATAAATTTTTCATTGCGAAGGTTGATTTTGAATTCATTGTATCCGGATTTATATCCTAAACTTTGAAGTACTTGTTTGGGAGTTAATTTTTCACCCCAGTTTAGTAAATCAAATAGATCTTGTTTTTCTTTTAGAGATAATGCTCTTTTGCCCTGTGTATCAAAGCGTGTTTCCTCGCTTTCAAAGGAAGCATTCAAATCACGGCTTTTCATTGCTTTGAAATTTGTGATTTCAATGTTGTTTAGTTCTTGCCAAATTTTAGATACCTGGAATAGTGGAGAGCTTTTAGGCGCTACTTTAGGACCACTATAAATTTCTTTTGTAAAATTACTGCGTTTGTCTTTAAATATTCTCTTCTCAAATTCACAAACAGAAACCAAGCCCTTTTGTGATTTTAATGGGCGATGATAGAAAATAATTTCATTGCGAATTTTGTTTTTATTTTCATCTGTAAGAATTGTAGGGTAATATTTTTGTTGTGTTTGCCATATTTTATCAAATTCATTTTCATAGCTTTTGCGCATGAATATGTTTTCCTTTATTCTGAAAAAATTATTCTTGCACAATTCCTGATAAAAATATTGCCCGATAGTTTGATCTTTTTTTTCTATTAACTCCTCTCTGTCTGCAATTAAATCTAAATAACCTTTCTTTTTAGCTTTCTTAGGTGCGCTATCTTCATTTTCAGAAACATCTTTTGTTGACTCTGTCTCTGCATTTTCATCTTCATTATTTGCTTTCCGGTTGCTTTTGTACCCTCTCTTCTGATTAAGATGAAAAAGGATGCGACCTAATTCTTCCAAAGTAATTTGTTCACATACTGCCTTGTTTCTTAATCCGTATAATTCTAAAGCCGAGAGTTTAAACATTGTTTCCCTGGGAATCATATTCAATGCTTTCATAACAGCAGCTAATTGCTGTTTACGCATTTTATAGCGGTGCATTCCCCTTCTTGCACCGCGTTTTAAAGTGCGATTAGCATTTTTAGATATAGCGTTTCCTTTACTGAATTCATCATTCTCATCTTTACTCAACGGAACAATACGAACACCCATATCTAATATTTGATATTTCTCTTGATCATTTTCGGGTTCATTTACTATAGCCCAACCGATAGAGGTAGAACCAAGATCCAATCCTAATATTTTTTTCATAAAATTATTATTTTTTGAAAGGTATTAAAAATAGTGTATGTTTGCAATAGAAATTGAAGCAAATCACAATAAGGATTATTCCGTTGTGAAAACATTTTAGGCGGGGAAACTCGCCTTTTTTTATTAAAATTTCCCGTAATTGTATTATAAATCATCCCTTAAATTAAATCTTAAATAAATGAAATTAAAACTAATTACTGTCTTTTCTTTTTTATTAGTATGTGCAAATTCCTTTGCACAAAATATTAATGTAAGCTTCGCGGCTCATTTGGCTTATCCGGGGCAGACATGTGCCAATATTAGCGGTTATGTTGATTCAACCGGAAAAGAATATGCGCTGGTAGGCGCTTCTTTTGGAATGTCAATTGTAGATGTTTCAAATCCTGCAAGTCCGGTAGAAGTATTGCAGGTACCGGGCGTTCACAATTTATGGAGAGAAATAAAAGTGCGTGGAAAATATGCATATGTTACCACAGAAGGTGGTGGCGGATTGCAGATCATAAATTTGAGAAGTTTGCCAAATGTTGCAGGCGTGGTTTATCATAATTGGGCACCAACGATTGCCGGTACCGGTGGCGGGACGCTGAATGCGATCCATGCTTTGCATATTGATAACAACTTTGTGTATTTATATGGCAGCAATTTATTCAGTGGTGGTGCTGTGGTAGCTGATATTACCGATCCCTGGAATCCTACTTATTCAGGAAATTATCAAAACTTAATTTCTCCTTATGTTCATGATGGTTATGTTAGAAATGATACTTTATATGCTTCACATATTTACAATGGATTTTTCTCAGTAGTAGATTTTACAAATAAATCAGCACCTGTCGAATTAGCAAATCAAGCAACGCCAAGTAATTTTACGCACAATACCTGGTTATCAAAAGACAGTAAAACACTTTTTACAACGGATGAAGTGGCGAATTCTTTTTTGACAGCTTTTGATATTTCAAACCTTTCTGCAATAAATGAATTGGATCGAATACAATCTAGTCCGGGTTCAAATGCTTATGTGCACAATGTTCACATCATCAATGTTGCAGGAAACGATTATGCTGTTACATCGTGGTATAGTGAAGGATTCACGATAACAGATGTTGGCCGTCCTCAGAACATGATTCAGGTTGGTAATTATGATACGTATACTTCTTTGTGCAATGGTGAAACAGGAGCATGGGGTGTTTACCCTTATTTACCATCAGGAACAATTGTGGTTTCAAATATTGACGAAGGTCTTTATGTGGTTACTCCAACGTATGTGCGAGCCTGTTATTTAGAAGGCGTTGTTACTGATTTTACTTCAGGACTTCCGATGAACGGAGTAAAGGTTCAAATATTGACAAACTGCTGGTCAGGATGTTTCAACGATCTCCGGAGATTATAAAACCGGGATTGCTTCTCCGGGTGGTACTTATAGCGTAACCTTCTCAAAAGCAGGATATAATCCTACAACTATTTCAGGAGTTTCATTAGCTGCAGGAGTTGTTACAAATTTAAATGCAACATTAACTGTTGCTAGCTCTTTTGCATCAACAGGACAAGTAAAAGATTTGACCACAGGATTAGGAATAGCAAATGCAAATGTTAAAATTGTGAGTTCAGATTATAATCTTCAAACAACCACGGATGCAAGTGGAAATTTTAATTTCCCAAGTGTATTTACAGATAACTATAATGTAATAGCATCGAAGTGGGGATACGAAACATCTTGTGCAAACCAAACAATAAATTCGGTAACGGGTTCAATTACGATTCAATTATCGAAAGGATATTATGATGATTTTTCTACTGACCTTGGGTGGACAGCTGCCTCAACAGTTACATCCGGAGCATGGGAGCGTGGTGTTCCATTAGGTACTTTTAATAATTGTATACCTGCAAATCCGGGTTTAGACGATACAACGGATTGTTCTAATATGGCATTTGTTACAGGCAATACAGGTGTTACAGCTTCCGACCAGGATGTTGATGGAGGAAGTACAATGCTATCTTCTCCGATCTTTAATTTATCCACATATATAGATCCAATAATAAATTATTCTCGCTGGTTCTATAATGCTGGTGGTACAGGTACTCCAAACGATTCTTTGAATATTTATTTAAATAATGGTTCAACAACTGTTTTAGTTGAAACAGTGACAGGATCATCACTTTTAAATTCTACCTGGGTACAAAAATCTCTTAAGGTATCGGATTTTATTTCTCCTACAACTACAATGAAAGTGATTGTCAGAACTGCTGATATTACACCTGGACATATTGTTGAAGCAGGGTTCGATAAGTTTTATGTAGTGGAAGGACCTGCAGGAATAAACGAACATTTAAGTCAGAATAATTCAAGTGTAAATGTTTATCCTAATCCATTTACAAATGAAATTGCTGTTACTTATGAATTAAAAAATAAATTAACAGTCGATGCATCGATTATAATAACAGATATCACAGGTAAAAAAGTTTTGTCTTATGCGCTGACGCAAATTAAAGGTACGGTGAATATCAATCCGACTTTAAATAACGGAATTTACTTTGTCCGAATTATAAATGGTGATGAAGTTATTATGCCGGTAAAGATCCTGAAAATGAAATAAGAAAAAAATCACAATAATAACCCCGTCAGGTATTTGCTTGACGGTTTTTTTATTTAATAAGAAAATAGGTTTTTTGATTTGTATTTGTAAGAAGTTTAGGATACCATTATTTCTTTGGTATTGATCTGTGATATTTCTTTATTACAAATATCCCATAACTGATAACCACCTGAAAGATTTAAAACATTGTTGAAGCCGTTTTGCTTTAAAATCCTTTGAGCCAAATAGCCTCTTAGTCCGGCGAGACAATAAATGAATATTTTCTTTTTCGGATCGAGTTCATTCATTCGTTCCCGTATTTCATCTACCGGAATATTTATTGCATTAGAGATCCTTCCTTTTTCAAATTCCTCTTTTGTTCTTACATCCAATAAAATATCATCCTCTGAAACAGATTCAAATTGATCCCAATAGAATATATTTAATCGGTCATTCAAAATATTCTCGGCAACAAAAGCCGACATGTTTATTGGGTCTTTAGCGGATGAATAAGGAGGAGCATAAGCGTGTTCAAATTCTGTCAATTCATAGATGGTACTTCTTCTTTGAATTGCAGAAGACAAAATATCGATCCTTTTATCTACACCATCATAACCAGCAATTTGTGCACTAAGCAGTCGGCCATCTTCCGGAGAAAATGCAATTTGAATACTCATTTGTTTAGTACCGGGATAATAACTGGCATGTGATCCACTGTGTGTTGTGGAAACGATGTGTTTTATTTCTGCTTTTGCAAGATGCTTTGATGCTGTTCCTGCGGTGGCTATTGTCATGTCAAAAACCTTCACAATGGCTGTATTAATAGCACCATAATATTTTTGTTTATTTCCGAAAGCAATGTTATTTGCACAAATGCGACCTTGTTTGTTTGCCGGACCGGCCAAATAGGTGTTCATTGATTGGTTGGTGATCGGATTGTTGAATTCAATGGCGTCACCAACAGCATAAATATCAGGATCTGATGTCTGCAGAAATTCATTTACCCATATTCCTTTTGCTTCGCCGATTTTAAGACCTGCTTTCACAGCTAATCTTGTATCAGGTTTTACACCAATTGAAAGGATTACAATATCTGCATCAAGATCCTCAACACTTTTTAATAAAACTTTTAGTTGGTTATCGCGTTTTTCAAAACCTGTAACGGCAGAATTTAATAACAAGGTGACTCCTTTTGAGCGAATATGTTGTTGAACAATTGCTGCCATAGGAAAATCCAGAGGAGCTAATATCTGATTTCCCATTTCCACAATAGTAACTTCCATTCCAAGTTCATGCAGGTTTTCGGCCATTTCCAATCCAATAAATCCGGCACCTATAATAACCGCCTTTTTTACTTCCTTTTGATTTACAAAACTTTTAATATGATCTGTATCCGAAACATTTCTGAGTGTGAATATTCCTGGCAAAGTGATGCCAGGCAAAGGAGGGCGAATAGGTTCAGCCCCCGGTGATAATACTAATTTGTCGTATGATTCTTCGTTTTCTATTCCGGTTAAATGGTTTAGACTCGTTACAGTTTTTGCTGAAGGGTTAATGGCAATGATCTCATTCATTGTTCTTACATCAATATTAAATCGCTGATTAAATGATGCAGCGGTTTGGATCAATAAGGATTTTCTATTTTTGATCACATCACCGATATAATAGGGCAAGCCGCAATTGGCATAAGAAATATATTCTCCTTTTTCAAACATAACGATCTCTGCATGTTCGTCTAATCTTCTTAATCTTGCGGCAGTACTGGCGCCACCGGCAACTGCTCCTATAATTACGTATTTCATTACTTGATTTTTACATTAATATAGGACAAACGTACAGTTAAGATTTTGTAAAAAGTGTAACCAAAGTCACATAGATGAAAAATAATTTGATTTGAGTTGATTTAGTGATAGAACGGAGATAAAGTAATAATAGATAGATTGGATAATTTTTTATAAGAAATATTTGTTTTGCAGATTCAAAAAAACGAAAGCTTTTTAAAAGGAGTAGCCCAGACTGAGGTCAAAAAGCATGTGAAAATGATTGTTGTAATAGTCGCCGAATTCCTTTGTGTCGTATTTGAAAATATGGGTGGAAGAAGCATGGTAATAAATGCTGTTGGATTTATAACCAAGGCCGACACAGATATCCAAGGTTAACCGACCTATTTTTCCTGCCTGCACCCCGATAATAATATTAGCATCAAAATGTCTAACATCAAAATAGGATTGATTATAATATCTGTTCAATCCAAGGGCAATCTTAGCATTTGTATATGAAAAAAGAGGTGCGACATAAAATCCGTATGGAGCTGCGTGTCTAAGGTTCACCAGATAAAATTTATGGACATATTGCAATCGCCATCCATGCACCTTCAAGATATCACTTGAGGACTGTTTAGATGCTTTTTCTACAATTGTCCAGAAAATATTCTTACCAATAGCAGAAACGCTCACTTGATCCGATTGTTTTCTGCCGGTTGTTATTTCTGCAGTAAATCTATACTCAGAAGTAAAAGGAAAAACTCCACCCCATAAAAATCCGGTAACGCTTGTTTTTAAGATCAAAGGTTGGATATTCGGATAAGGTTTTTTCTTTTTTTCGACGGGGGCAAGGCGGATAGTATCGTTCAATGAGATAGCCCTCAAGCTAATGCTGCCTAGCAATAAAAATGAGATAATTAAAAATATAATTCTTTTATATTTCATTTATCAGTGCAGTTAAGATCATATCTGGCAGTTGGTGTGGCAGATTGATCACTAAAATCATTTTTAAGGTATTTATAATATCCAGTAATAGCAATCATTGCAGCATTGTCAGTACAATATTCAAATTTAGGGATAAAAATTTCCCAATCCAATTCATTCTTTGCTTGGTTCAGTTCATTTCTTAATCCCGAATTTGCCGAAACGCCTCCGGCAATTGCTATTTGTTTAATATTTGTTTGTTTTGCTGCTTTCTTGAGTTTTGTTATTAAGATATCGATGATGGTAGACTGGATGGAAGCACAGATGTCAGCTTTATTTTCCTCCACAAAATTTTCATTTTTTGCTTTTTCATTATTGATAAAATTCATGAATCCTGTTTTCAGACCACTAAAACTGAAATTGAGTTCGGGGATTTGCGGTTTCGAAAATTTAAAAGCATCCGGTTTTCCATCTTTTGCATATTTATCTATCAATGGACCTCCGGGATATGGCAGCCCCATCATTTTGGCCGCCTTGTCAAATGCTTCTCCGGCAGCGTCGTCAATGGTTTGCCCAAGAATTGTCATGTCAAAAAAATCGTTCACCAGAACAATCTGAGTATGTCCACCTGAAACGGTTAAGCACAAAAAAGGGAATTTTGGTATCGTTTGCTCCTCATTTTCAATAAAATGCGCTAAAATATGCCCTTGCATGTGGTTAACTTCGATCAATGGAATATTCAATCCCAAGGCAAATGCTTTTGAAAAAGAGGTTCCAACCAATAAGGAGCCCATTAATCCAGGTCCGCGTGTGAATGCTATAGCAGAAATATCTTCTTTAGCAATGCCTGATTGTTTTATGGCTTGGTCCACAACCGGAATAATATTTTGTTGATGTGCCCTGGAGGCTAGTTCTGGAACAACGCCACCATATAGTTCGTGAATACTTTGATTAGCAATAATATTGGCAAGTATTTTGCCGTCTTTAAGAATGGCAGCAGATGTATCATCGCAAGACGATTCGATCCCTAATATTATAATGGATTTGCTCATATTTATTAACTTCGCAGGGCAATATTGCCGAACGTTTTAAGGATTCAAAGGTATTAAAAAACTTGCAAACATATTTTTCCGGATACTGTCACTGATAATTTTTGTTTTATTGGTGCTATTTCTTCTTGTCCAGATAAGAAGTATTCAAATATATGCAGGTCATAAAGCTTCATTATACCTTTCAGAGAAATTAAAAACAAGGATAGAAATAGGCAGTGTAGAAATTGATTTTTTCAGAAAAATTATTTTGGATGATGTTTATATAGAAGATCTGCATCACGATACCCTTTTATATTCAAGGAAATTAAAGATTGATATCGGAAAATTTGATCTGGAAAAGCATCAGCTATATGTTAGCGACATTATTTTATTGAATACAAAATCAAAGTTGATTAAATATTTACAAGATGAGGATCTGAATTTTCAATTTATTGTAGATGCTTTTGCCAGCAATGATACAACAAAAAGAAAACCATCAGCTCCCTGGGATATCCAATTCGGTGAAGTAACTCTTGTAAACACCGATTTTACTTATAGAAGCGAGCATGATACCTTGGAGACCACTGGTGTCAATTATTTTGATCTGAATGTGAAACATGTGAACGGGCGGATCACAGATATTAAATTTGAACAGGATACTATTCATGCAACAATCGATTACCTGGCAGCTGTTGAAAAAAGCGGATTCATTCTGCAGAATTTAAGTTGTTATGTGAATTTAAGTCCGGTTGGAATGAAACTGGACGAATTAAAAATAAAAACTCCTGAGAGTGAAATATCTACTGACCTGAGTTTTCAATATACTAATTATAGGGCCTTTTTGGACTTTATTGACGAAGTGAAAATTAAGGCGGAGTTTGATCATTCGCATGTTGAGATGAGTGATATCGCCTATTTTGCTCCACAGTTGAAAGGTATTTACAGAAACATCACAGTTACTGGAAAAGTAAGTGGGAAAGTGAGTGATTTGAAAGGTAAGGATATGGATCTGAAAATTGGTTCAAATACTGAATTTATT
>CANJPX010000086.1 GCA_947476185.1 Bacteroidota bacterium | reverse complement strand
GTATAGCCATTATGCTGATCTTTATTTGGATCATCATTCAGGTAAAACAAGCCGATCAAGTTATGCCGATATACTTGCAGTTTTAGAGGAAAATAACCTTCATTCAGAGATGAAAGCAGGAATTCATTAACCGGGAAGATCACTTATTTCTAAAATATTTGGTCAATTAAATAAAAATTCCGTTATTTGCAGTCCTAAAAATAAAAAAAGAACATATTTAATATAAAATACAATGTCAAGAGTTTGCGAATTAACTGGAAAAAAAGCGATTGTAGGTAATAAAGTATCTCACTCAAACACTAAAACTAAACGTAAGTTCAATGTGAATTTACAGACCAAAAAGTTCTATTTACCTGAAGAGGACAAATGGATCACTATGCGTATTTCTACTTCAGCATTGAAGACCGTGAACAAAAATGGTATAACTGCTGTGGTTAAAGAAGCAAGAGCGCAAGGTCATTTGAAGAAATAATAATTTTTAAAATTATACCACAAAAACGTTGCTACCCCCGTAGTGACGTTTTTTGTTTTTTACCCCGAATTGCGATTTATATTAGCATCGCAAAATGATGTTTAACTGTGATTTACAAAATGAAGATCCAAAGATTATTCTTTTTAGCTTTTCTATTAGTAACCGGTTTAGCCTTTTCACAAAACTATGATACAGATATCCTTTCGAAGGATTTTCATAATGGGCGCAGGGAGGCTCTTCGGAAATTTCTTCCAAATAATTCATGTGCCGTAATTTTTGCAGGAGCCGAACGGCAAAGGGCAAATGACACGAAGTTTATTTACCACCAGGATCCAGATTTTTATTACCTCACAGGTCTGAATGAGCCCAATGCTGTAGTTATCATCTTCAAAGAAGAGCAAACTTTCTATGATACAATTAAAACCAGAGAACTTATTTTTATTCAGGATAGGGATCCTGCAAAAGAAGTTTGGACAGGAAAGATAATGGGGATCAAAGGGGTAGAAGATCAATTGGGTTTTTCAACCGTCTTTATTAATAATAAATTTGCAGATTTTAACATCGAATTTTCTTCCTTTGAAAAAGTTTTCCATCTCGATTTTGATGGGGATATACAAGATGACAGCAACGATTCGGGAGACCTTCATAGCTTGATCAAACATTTTCATTCAAAAACGACTTATGCCAAAAAGAATAGCGATGCCCAAAATCTGAAAGTATGGTTGGCTTCAATGAGAGAAGTAAAACAACCTGAGGAGATTATTTTGATGCGCAAGGCGATAGATATTACCTGCAATGCACATATTGAGGTTATGAAAGCTTTGGAGCCGGAAATGAAAGAATATCAAGCACAAGCTGTCGCAGAGTTTATGTTCAAAAATCAAGGTTCCGAGTATGTTGGATATCCTTCCATCGTAGGAGGTGGGGAAAATTCATGTATTCTCCATTATGAGACCAATCGAAAAAAATTGACTGGAACAGACATATTAGTGATTGATGCCGGAGCAGAGTACCATGGATATACAGCAGATGTAACACGAACTTTACCTGTGGATGGTAAGTTTTCAGAACAAGAAAAGATAATCTACACTATTGTGCTGGAAGCTCAGGAGGCAGGAATAAAAGCCTGTGTTTCAGGAGCTGAATTCCGAGCAGCTCATAAAGCCGCATTGGCTGTGATTCAAAAGCGATTATTGGAACAAGGCATCATCAAAAATCCAAACGATTATTTAGACTATTTCTTTCACGGAACATCCCATTATCTTGGATTAGACGTTCATGATGCAGGGAACTATGGAAAACTAGCTCCCGGCAATATTATAACTGTGGAACCCGGAATATATATTCCAATCGGGTCAAAATGCGATCCGAAGTGGTGGAATATCGGTGTCAGGATCGAAGATGATGTGCTTATTACAACTGCTGCCCCAGAAGTTTTATCTGGAAAACTTCCTAAAAAAATTGAAGAAATAGAAGCATTGATGAGGGAAGAAAGTCTATTTAATAAAGTAAAATAGCTTTGTGTCCCCCTTAGGAGGGGTAGGAGGAGGTTTTTCTCCAATTTATCTCGAAATATATTGTGGATTTCAATTAAAAATTTTACATTTGCACTCCAATTTTGAAAAACAAATAATACAATGGCAAAAAAAGGTAGTAGAATTCAGGTGATTATGGAATGTACGGAACACAAAGACAGCGGTAAGCCGGGAACGTCTCGTTATATTACAACTAAAAACAAAAAGAACACCACAGAGAGACTGGAGTTGAAAAAATACAACCCTATCTTGAAAAAAGTAACTGTTCACAAAGAAATTAAATAATTCGTTTTTTCGCTTAAAGGACATAGTTCTTAGGACTTTCAACTTTAAACTTTTAAACTTAAAACTTATACACAATGGCTAAAAAGGTTGTCGCAACACTTAAATCTGGTAAAGGAAATAACTTTACGAAAGTGATCAAAATGGTAAAATCATCTAAATCAGGTGCTTATTCTTTTAAAGAAGAGATCATTCACAATGATCACATTCAAGACTTTTTGAAAAAATAATTTTTTCAATGGTTTATTTCATGAAGGCTTCTCCAAACAAGGGGAAGCTTTTATTATTTTATGTAATTCCTTCTTATAAGTAGGAGAAATAGGTATTAAGCAATTATGGGTATTTTCAGTTTTTTTAGTAAAGAGAAAAAAGAGAGTCTGAATAAAGGGCTTTTCATTTCCAAACAAAGTTTCTTCAGTAAGATGGCAAATGCTATCATGGGGAAAGCTACGATTGATGATGAAGTGCTTGAAAATTTAGAAGAAATCCTGATGAGCTCCGATGTAGGAGTTGATACCTCATTGCGCATCATTGAAAAGATAAAGAAACGCGTTGCTCAGGAAAGGAAAATTGAAACATCTAAACTAAACGATGTTCTGAGAGAAGTAATTGCTGAATTGTTGGTTTCTAATGGACAGGAAGACAAAGCGGATTTTGAAATACCGGAAGGTAAAAAGCCTTATGTTATAATGGTTGTAGGCGTAAATGGTGTTGGTAAAACGACTACCATCGGTAAGTTATCTCATCAATTCAGAAATGCAGGTAAAAAGGTTGTTATCGGAGCTGCTGATACTTTTCGTGCTGCAGCTGTTGATCAGATAAAGATTTGGGCAGAACGAACAGATGCTATTTTGGTTTCTCAAGGCATGAATGCTGATCCGGCATCGGTAGCGTTTGATACTCTTACTTCTGCCGTTGCCAAAGATGCGGATGTTGTAATAATAGACACAGCAGGGCGATTGCATAACAAAGTGAATTTAATGACAGAGCTTACAAAAATAAAAAATGTAATGAAGAAAATCATTCCGGATGCTCCTCATGAAATTTTATTGGTACTAGATGCTTCAACAGGTCAGAATGCTATTGAGCAATGCAAACAGTTCACTGCGGCCACCGATGTTAATGCACTTGCCCTAACAAAACTAGATGGAACTGCAAAAGGTGGTGTTGTGATTGGGATCTCCGACTCCTTTAAGATCCCTGTAAAGTACATCGGCGTGGGTGAAGGAATGGAAGATCTGCAAATATTCAATAAACATGAGTTTGTCGATAGCCTTTTCAAGGCTTGATTTATAGTAGATTAATAAGATTACACAGATTTATGGCAGAGCAAGTTAAGGACGTTTTAACTGAAAAAATTATCTCATGTGCATTTAATGTTCATACAGGATTAGGTCATGGATTTAGAGAAAGAAATTACCATAATGCATTGATGCTTGCTTTAACTGAAGCAGGAATGAAATTCGAAAGTGAAAGAACATTTGAATTATATTTTATGGATAAAAAGGTCGGGACATTCAGATGTGATTTATTTATAGAAGAGAAAGTAATTTTAGAAATAAAATCAGTGACAGGAATAATGCCTGTTTTATTTAGAAATCAAGTGATAGCATATCTTAAAGCATCAAAAGTTAGGACAGGCTTATTGATAAATTTCGGTAATAAGAGTTGTGATATAAAACGAATTTCAGTTTAATTGATAAAGCCCAAATCAGTCTAATCAATTAAATCATTTGAATCTGTGAAACATGAAAACAAAAACGCTTAAAAAAAATAAAGTAAACGTTGTTACCCTTGGTTGCTCCAAAAACATTGTGGATAGCGAAGTGTTGATGGGACAACTTAAGGCGAACAACTTTGATGTTCATCACGAAAATACAGAAGACGATTCAAGTATCGTTATTATAAATACTTGCGGATTTATAGATAATGCAAAACAAGAAAGTATTGATACCATTATCCGATATGCGGATGCAAAAACTGCCGGTTTGGTCGATAAGGTCTACGTTACAGGTTGTTTAAGTGAACGATATAAACCTGAATTGCAAAAAGAAATCCCTAACATCGATGGTTATTTTGGTACCCGTGAATTACCACGCTTGTTAAAAACCTTAAAGGCCGACTATAAACATGAATTGGTTGGCGAAAGACTATTGACAACTCCGCATCATTATTCTTATTTTAAAATTTCTGAAGGATGTGATCGTCCTTGTTCTTTCTGTGCTATTCCTTTGATGCGAGGTAGTCATCAATCCCGATCTATCGAAGATCTTGTAAAAGAGGCGAAACATTTAGCTAAGAACGGAACAAAAGAGTTGATGCTTATCGCACAGGATCTAACGTATTACGGTTTGGATATAAATAAAAAACGTAATCTTTCAGAACTTCTTAAACACCTATCCGATGTCAACGGAATAGAATGGATCCGGTTGCATTATGCATTTCCTGCCGGTTTTCCGATGGATGTGCTGGATGTAATGAACGAACGTAAAAATATTTGCAATTACCTCGATATGCCTTTACAACATATCAGTGACAATATGTTAAAAAGCATGAAACGGGGCACAACCAAACAAAAAACCATCGATCTGGTTGATCAAATCCGAGATAAGGTGCCCGGAATTGCAATCAGGACAACATTGATCGCAGGTTATCCCGGTGAAACAAAAAAAGACCATGAAGAAATGCTGGATTGGATCGAGCGGTCACGTTTTGAAAGATTAGGGATATTTGCTTATTCACATGAAGAAAATACTTCAGCATATTTGCTAAAAGATGATGTTTCAGCCAAAGTTAAACAATCGCGCACAGAAGCTGTTATGGCACTTCAGATGGGTATTTCACTTGACCTCAATCAAAAGAAAATAGGAAACACCTATAAAGTGCTATTCGATAAAAAAGAAGGCGATTATTTTATTGGCCGTACGGAATTCGATTCTCCCGAGGTGGATAATGAAGTGCTGGTAAAGGCTGATAAGGATTACGTCCGTGTGGGAGACTTTGCAAACGTAAAAATTACTTCTGCCGAGGATTATGATTTATATGGCGAAGTGGTTTAATATCATTTTTATTCCTCAATAAAGATTGTACATTCGTATCATCTTTATTCTATGAAACTTATAAAAATAACGCATTCGGATATTTATCCAACAATTATAATGGATAAAGAGAATGGTGTTTTTGAGATCAAAGGAGCTTCGCTTCCCGAAAATGGAAAAGAATTTTATCAGCCTGTTCTCGATTTTTTAGATGAGTATTCTCACAATCCGAATAAAATAACGCTGTTTGTTTTTAATCTGAAATTCTTTAATATTTCATCCTCGAAAATGTTTCTATTCATCCTGTATAAATTGAAAGAACTTTACGATTCGGGGAGGGCCGTAGTCGTTATCTGGTCCTACGACCATGATGATATCCGGGAGGCCGGAGATGATTTTCAACAAATGGTTGATGTTCCATTCCAATTCAAAGAGGTTTTTGACAATGTTCTTATCAATTAATTTTTCGAATACTTCTTGTTTTTATTCCATCTAAAACTTCTCTTATCTTATTCGCTGATTCAATATCTTTTTGCATCACTGCCACATCCCTTTTATCGATACTCGTTTTAAATCGTTTTAAGTTTTTAATATATACATCCAATGCCTTTGAAATATGTTTTGAATTTTGTTCAAAGATCGGAACCCACATTGATGCAGGACTTTTCCCTAAACGTGCTGTTGAAGCAAACCCCGAACCTGCCAAATTAAAAATAGATGCGGTGCTTTTTTCGACTTCTAAAACTGTTTCTGCAAGCACATACGAGATCACATGTGGCATGTGTGAAACATACGCAACATGCAAATCATGAGAATCTGAATCCATAAATAATAAATTCATTTTCAATGTTTGGAACATTTTTGCAATTTGTTTCAGTGCCTTTGCATCACTTAATTCTTTTTCACAAATAATTCCAACCTTACCATCAAACAAGCCTTCCAATGAAGCTTTAGAACCAGAATTTTCAGTTCCTGCGATAGGATGAAAGGCGACAAATTGTTTTCTGTTCCTGTGCATTCTAACTGCATCACAAATATCTTTTTTTGTTGAGCCAACATCTGTAATTACCGTATTTGTAGATATTTTATCCAGAATAAATGGCAATAATTTTGTTCCGGCTTTTACAGGAATAGAAATAATTATTATGTCGGAAAGGGGAATAGCTTTTTCCAGCTCCATTATTTCATCAATGATACCCAATTTTAAAGCATAGCTTGCATTTTGCTTATCCTTATCCACACCGATGATGTGGGCAGCAAAACCACTTACTCTAAGGTCCTTTGCGATGGACCCTCCTATCAAACCTACGCCGACTATTGTTATTGTCATACTATTTTAATTTATAATGTTTTTACTTTTTGAACATAAAAAAAACCCCAAAATGGGGTTTATATAATTAGAAAAACATAATTACCCCATCTATGAGAATAGAGTATAATAATAAAAGAAATTATGTTTAATTTTTCGGTTCATTGTCTTTTTATCGTAATTGAAATCTGGACAAATGTATAAAAGAATTAACCTTTCTCTAAATTTTTCCTTCGAGGATCAATAATTTTGTTTTCAAAACGGCAGCAACAGTTAAACTATCAGTGATCTCACCTGATTCAACCATATTGTAAAGTTCATCAAAATGAAGCTTACGAACTTCCAATTGTTCGTTGTCCTCGGGTTCAGCCTCTCCAAAACTAAGGTCTTGTGCAATATATAAAATACAAAATTCGTCACTTGCCGAATTACTTAAATGCATTTCCTGGATCTTTGTCCATTTTTTTGCTGAAATACCTGTTTCCTCCAACAATTCACGCTTCGCCGAATCAAGGGGCTCAACATCCCATTTTCCTCCGCCTTCAGGTATTTCCCATGAATATTGATCGATGGGATAACGATATTGACCAACGAGCCATGTGTTGTGGTCTTTATCAAGAGCCAAAACACCCAAAGCCATGTTTTTAAAATGAACAACAGAATATGTTCCGGGATTTCCATTTGGATTTAAAATATCGTGCTTTGTAAGTCCAATCCATGGCGAATCGTATACTTTTTCAGAACTCAATGTTTTCCAGGGATTTTTATGTTCGTTTTGCATAATGAAATATTTTTTTTGCAAATTTAATCTATTATCTCTTTTATAATGTGATTCTTAATTTATCATTTATAATTTCGATTTAGTTACCTTTGTTTCTAGTTATGACGCTTAAAAAACATACAATTTCCTTTACCGATACAAAGCAGTTCTCGAAACTGTTCCTCGATTATATTAATAGGGAAGAAAAGCTCCGTCCATTTTATAAATATAACCCTGAAATTGACGCGTTTAAGCAAGCTATAGAGGATAAGAGCAAGGAACAAATAAACAGGCAATTATTGGTAGATGTGTTAACATCACAAAATTCAAAACTGCCCTTCAATAAATTAACTATCGGCAATATTAATCAATTGCTGAATAGCAAGACATATACTGTTTGTACGGGGCATCAATTGTGTTTATTTACGGGTCCTTTGTATTTTATTTATAAGATCATCACAACAATTAATCTGGCAGAAGCATTAAAGAGAAAATATCCTGAAAATAATTTTGTTCCTGTTTATTGGATGGCAAGTGAAGATCATGATTTTGAAGAGGTTCGTTCTATTAATTTATTTGGGACAAAGATCATTTGGAAAACGGAACACGGTGGCGCTGTGGGTCATTTAAATACAGCTTCAATGAATTTAGTGATCGAGGAAATAAATCAGATCCTCGGGGATTCAGAAAATGCAAAAGCGTTGAAAAATATATTTGCTGATGCTTATATGGAGCATACTGATCTGGCAGAAGCAACCCGATTTCTTGTACATCATCTATTCGGAGAATATGGTTTGGTAATTATTGATGCTGATGACGCCCGTTTAAAATCAGAATTTTTAGATATTATAAAAGATGATATTTCCAATAACACAAATTTCAAAATTGTAAATCAAACTATTTCTGATCTTGATAAGAACGGATATAAAGCGCAAGTGAATCCACGTGAAATAAACATATTCCGAATTTCAGAAAACGATAGAATAAGGATACAAAAAGCGGATCAGGAAACTTTAAGCTATAAACCTGAAGAATACAGTCCGAATGTAGTCCTTCGCCCACTTTATCAGCAAAAAATATTGCCGAATTTAGCGTATGTTGGCGGACCGGGTGAAATTGCATATTGGATGGAATATAAAGCAATGTTCGATTATCACAAGATCAATTTCCCTGTGTTGATCCCTCGGAATTTTGCTTTGATCAGTGATGAAAAGGCGGAACAACAAATTCAGAAATTTGGTCTATCGAGAACGGATATCTTCAAAGATATTAATGTGCTGATTAAAGATTTTGTGAGTAATAATGCAGGTTCAGATGTTTCACTTAATGAGCAGGAGATGAAACTAACTGAAATGTTCAAAGATCTTTCGTCAAAAGTAAATCTAGTCGACCCGACATTAAAAGCAAGCGTGGAAGCTGAGTTTCAAAAAGCCTTGAGCAGTTTGAAAAATATTGAAAATAAATTATTAAGATCAGAGAAGCAAAAACAAGAAACGAATATCAATCAAATTAAAAAATTAAAAGAGAAATTTTTACCGGAGGGGATTCTTCAGGAACGATATGAAAACATGTCTCCTTATTATTTGAGGTCAGGGAAAAATTTTATTCCCGATCTGAAAGAAGTATTTGACCCGTTTGAATTTAAAATGATGCTATTAGAATAGATTCGGATTCGCTCGAAATGGCCCGTCAGTAGTCATCCCGACTATGATGTCATCTTGGTTAATTGCAAGGCGCTTATTCATAAACAGATATATATTGGAAACGATTAAAGAACAAAAGACATTATTAGAACAAGGAATCGAATTGCCGCTGATGGAAGAATTCTATACTATTCAAGGGGAAGGATTCCATTCCGGGAAACCTGCATATTTCATCCGAGTAGGAGGATGCGATGTAGGATGTCATTGGTGTGATGTTAAAGAAAGTTGGGATGCATCATTACATCCACTTACAAATGCTGATCAGATTATCGAAAATGCTGCTAAATTTCCAAGCAAAGCGGTTGTTGTTACAGGTGGGGAGCCAAGTATCTACAATATGAATTACCTCACTCAGCAATTAAAAAACAGAGGCTTTCAAACATTTATTGAAACATCGGGGGCTTATTTACTCACCGGGATTTGGGACTGGGTATGTTTGTCACCAAAAAGAACCAGTCCTCCTTTACAGGATAATTTTGCAAAAGCAAATGAATTAAAGATTATCATCCACAACAAAAATGATTTTGAATGGGCAGAAAAAAATGCAGATCAGGTGAGTCCTGAATGCAAATTATTTTTACAACCTGAATGGAGCAAAAACAAGGAAATGATGCCTTTGATCGTTGAGTATGTTATGTCGCATCCAAAATGGAATGTATCACTACAGACACATAAATATATGAATATTCCATAGTTGGAATGATAATTGAAATGTAATTATTATGAGAAAAATAAGTATACTTTTTATGGTTTTGGTCGCATTCGCTTCTTGCAAAGCACAATTACCTCCCGGCCAATATACATCTACAAATAAAAAGGCGATCTCAGCTTTTGAAAGTGCAGTGAAATTATATCAATCAGGAAAGGATGTTGAAGCAGAAAAAGAATTATTGAAAGCGATAGAAAAGGATGCAAATTTTATTGAGCCCCATTTATTGTATGCTGAAATTTTTCAGGTCAGACAGCAAACTGAAAAAGCTATTGATGAATATGTAAAAGCGATTTCGATTAGTCCAGGCTTTAGCCTAAACAACTTTTTTAATATTGCAACACTGGAAATTAGTATTGGCAGGTATGCAGATGCAAAAAAAGATTACGAACATTTCTTAACTAAAATGCATATCAATCCGGATTCAAAGGAGATTGCTGAGCGGAACCTTGACAATTGCAATTTCGCAATTAATGCTATGAAAAACCCTGTTCCTTTTGAACCGAAAAATATGGGTCTAGCAATAAATTCTCCATTTGATGAATATTTCCCTGCCATCACAGCTGATGAGCAAACACTCTTGTATACAAGAAATAATCGCACTGAAAAAATTGCAATGCAGGAAGATTTTTTGATCAGCAAAAAGATTAATAATGAATGGCAACCTTCTGTACTTATTGGTAATGGGATAAACACAGTAGGTAATGAAGGAGCTCCTTGTTTATCTGCTGATGGGCAAACGTTATTCTTCGTAGCCTGTCAGGATAACGAAGATGGATCTTATGCCGGTGGAAGAAAAGGATATGGCAGTTGCGATATATTTTATTCAGAAAAAGTTGGAGAGAACTGGAGCTTGCCATACAACATGGGAAATGTTATTAATACAAATCAATATGAAACACAGCCTTCTTTTTCTGCTGATGGAAAATCTTTATACTTTGTAAGTGCTCGTCCGGGTGGGATTGGAGAAACGGATATTTATGTTTCTACTTTAAATTCAAATGGAAGTTGGGGAGCTCCTAAAAACCTTGGCCCGCAAATAAATACTCCGGGGAAAGAAGAATCAGTTTTTATCCATCCCGATGGAAAGACCTTATATTTCGGTTCAAACGGACATGTTGGAATGGGAGGATTAGATCTTTATGTTTCTCGTTTAGATGATAAAGGACAATGGGGCGCTCCTGTAAATCTAGGTTATCCGATCAATACCTATGGGGATGAGAATAGTATGCTGGTTTCAGCTTCCGGTAATTTAGCGTATATGGCTTCAAACAGAGTAGGAGGACAAGGAGGATTGGATCTGTATCAATTTGATCTTTACGAATCTGCTCGTCCAGGAAAAGTTACCTATGCAAAAGGGAAAGTATATGATGCGGTGACAAAAAAACCTTTGGGTGCGCATTTCGAATTGATAGATCTGGAAACGGGTGCAACAGCTATGGAATCTGATGCAAACAGTGGGAATGGCGAATTTTTAATGTGTTTGCCTATCGATAAGAATTATATGTTAAATGTTTCTAAAGAAGGGTATTTATTTTATTCAGAAAATTTTTCTTTGAAAGAATTAGTTGACCAGATGAAACCATTTGCATTAGATGTTCCTTTGCAGCCAATTGATTTAAAAGGAGTGTTGGAATTAAAAAATGTTTTCTTTGAAACAGCTAAGTTCGATCTGAAACCAGAATCAAAAGCAGAGTTGAATAAATTGGTCGCTTTTTTAAATGTGAATAAAACAATTACCGGTGAGTTAAGCGGTCATACTGATAATGTAGGAGATAAAAAAATGAATCAGGTGCTTTCACAAAACCGTGCAAAATCGGTTTATGATTATTTGGTCAGCAATGGAATTGATGCGAAACGGTTGATCTATAAAGGGTATGGCGATACAAAACCAAAAGTAGAAAATGATACAGACGCTCATCGTTATATGAACAGACGGACAGAGTTTACAGTGTTAGGGAAATAATAAAGCAAGTTTTATTTAGAATGTCATTCTAAACATGTGAAGGATAAAAATATTTTTACATAAAATCTTTCAGCACTCCTAATCCTTGCCGCAGAACCTCAAAATCTCCATCACTGCAGTCAATAACTGTAGACGCTTCGTTGTTACCATATCCTCCGGCAATAACGATATCAACAATGTCCTTGTATTTTTCGTGGATTAATTCAGGATCGGTTGTATATTCTAAAATCTCATCATCATCATGAACAGATGTACTCATTATCGGATTCCCTAATTGCTTTACAATTTCTCTGCAAATGGTGTTTTCAGGAATTCGGATCCCCACTGTTTTCTTTTTGCTTTTAAATAATTTCGGAACATTGTTATTTGCTTCAAGAATAAATGTAAATGGTCCAGGCAATGCTTTCCGCATAACCTTGTATACAGATGTACTAATAGGTTTTGTAAAATCTGCCAAATGGCTTAGATCTGAACAGATAAAAGAGAAATTTGCTTTTTCAGGATCAATTCCTTTGATCTTACATACTCGTTCAACAGCACGCTGTTTATTTATATCACAACCAATTCCGTAAACAGTATCTGTAGGATAAATAACGACACCACCATTACGCAAGCATTCTACAACTTGTGCAATCTCATCATAATTGGGCTTTTCGGGGTTGATCCGGAGGAGCATATTTGAAATAAGGCAATTATTAAAAAAACAAAGGAAAAATAAAAAAGCAGCAAACAATTAATTGTAAAAATTGCTTGCTGCTGATAATGTAAAATTATTTTTTCGCGTCTGCTAAAAATTGTGCTAATCCACTATCAGTTAAAGGATGTTTTAATAAAGCTGTAATTGCACTTAAAGGGCACGTAACTACATCTGCACCAATTTGAGCACAATTGATTATGTGCATTGGGTGACGAACAGAGGCTGCCAAAATTTCTGTTTCGTAAGCATAATTATCATAGATCAACCGGATGTCTTCGATCAAACGCAGTCCATCTGTAGAAACATCATCCAATCTTCCTATAAACGGAGAAACATAAGATGCTCCTGCTTTTGCTGCCAACAAAGCTTGTCCGGCAGAGAAAACCAAAGTGCAATTTGTGCGGATTCCTTTTTTTGAAAAATATTTAATTGCTTTGATACCGTCTTTGATCATAGGGATCTTCACGACAATTTGTTTGTGAAGTTTCGCTAATGCTTCACCTTCTTTAACCATTCCGGCAAAATCCGTCGCAATAACTTCTGCACTTACATCACCGGTTACAATTTTACAGATATCCACATAATGTTTAAGAATATTCTTTTGTCCTTTGATGCCTTCTTTAGCCATTAAAGATGGGTTGGTGGTAACGCCATCCAATACGCCTAGATCTTGTGCTTCTTTAATTTGAGCAAGGTTTGCTGTGTCGATAAAAAATTTCATATTATTTTAGTTTAAGGTTGTATAGTTTGAGGTTCATTAACAAATTTCAGACAAAATTAGAAAGTTACGGCAACGAATAGTTGAATGTGGAAAAGTCTTGATAAGTAGATGGAAAAAGCTAAAAGAAAGAGAGGTGTTTGATTCGATGAAGAAAAAAGAAGGGGTAAGCTACCTTTAGCACAGCGCTCAACCTGGTACCTTTGCTTGCTTCCGCACCTGGAGGGTTAAAGGGAGCTGCTTGTAAAGGACTTACCCCGACGCAAAAGTACGATTATTTTAATTAGTTCGAAAAGGAAATTTCATTTTTCTACAAGCATATCCGAATCCATTACCACTAAGGCGATAGGAACGCTCAGTTTTTTATTTTCCTTTAGTTTCACGGATATTGACTTTAGACACTTTTTTATAAGGCTGTTAAAAAAATGTAACAGAATCATACAGTTTCGCATTTTGTATATATATTTGCCTACATATGAACATTTCAGTAGTCATTCCTTTATACAACGAAGAAGAATCCTTGCCAGAATTATGTGATTGGATAGAAAGGGTGATGAATACCTTTTCCTATTCCTATGAAATAATCCTGATTGACGATGGTTCGAAGGATAAATCCTGGAATGTCATACAGCAACTTTCAGCAAAAAATCAAAACATACGAGGGGTAAAATTCCGTAGAAATTATGGAAAATCAGCCGCTCTCAATGTTGGTTTTGAGGCTGTTCAGGGGGATGTTATAATTACTATGGATGCTGACCTTCAGGATTCCCCTGATGAGATACCTGAATTATATAAAATGATCGCTGTTGACGGACTAGACCTTGTTTCGGGATGGAAGCAAAAGCGCTATGATCCGATCTCAAAAACAATACCTACAAAATTATTCAATTGGGCTACTCGCAAAACCAGTGGTATCAATAATTTGCACGACTTTAACTGTGGACTAAAAGCTTATAGTAAGGATGTAGTGAAAAACATTGAAGTATACGGCGAAATGCACCGTTACATTCCTGTAATCGCAAAATGGGCAGGTTTTACGAAAATAGAAGAGAAGGTTGTTCAACATCGAGAGCGTAAGTATGGTGTTACGAAATTCGGCTTCGAACGCTTTGTAAATGGCTTCCTGGATCTGATGTCCATTACCTTTATTTCGAAATTTGGCAAACGACCGATGCATATTTTCGGATTATGGGGAACCTTATCTTTCCTTTTCGGAGGAGGCATTTCCCTATTTCTGATCATTGAAAAAATATACAAATCTGCATACATGATTCCAACCAGAGATGTGACTGAAAAACCTCTGTTTTATTTAG
>CANJPX010000085.1 GCA_947476185.1 Bacteroidota bacterium | reverse complement strand
TGATAACGGCGACCACCCGGATGTTACTATTATTGTTGCAGATGCAAGCAACTTAAAAAGAAATTTATTTCTCGTTTCTCAAATCATCGACCTGAAGATACCTGTCATTCTTGCCCTCAACATGATGGATATGGTTGAAAAGGAAGGTGATGTAATTGACACCATCCGTTTATCTGAAAAGTTGGGCGTGAAAGTTCTAGGGGTAAGTGCAAGGACAAAAGAAGGTGTTGAAGCTTTGAAAGAGGCGATATTGTCTCCTTTGCCGGTTCCTCAATATGATTTTATCGACATAAAAAAAATTGCACCGGAGGCAATTGAAAAGGTAAAATCTGTTGTAAAAGTAAAAAGTGATTTTATTGCATTTCAAATCATCAATAATCTTTCCGACATAAATTTTTTGCATAATCGGGAAACACAGATCAAGATCACCGATGCGCTGAACACATTGATCATCGATACAACAAAGTTGCAGTCGGCAGAAAGTGTTGAGCGTTATAAAGTCATAAATCGTATTGTAGAAGATTGTATCACACATGAATCGGCAATAAAAACAGAAACATTTACGCATAAGTTGGATGGTATTTTAACGCATCGGATCTGGGGATATGCAATTTTTTTGGTGGTATTATTTTTTATTTTCCAAACCATATTTTTTCTTGCTGCATTCCCGATGGAATGGATAGAGCGATCCTTCTTAGCCATTTCTGATTTCGCTTCAAGTACACTTCCGCATGGAGAACTTACAAATTTATTTGTAAACGGAATCATTGCAGGATTAAGTGGTGTAGTTGTTTTTGTTCCGCAGATCGCATTGCTATTTGCTTTTATTGCAATTCTTGAAGATACAGGTTATATGGCGCGCGTGAGTTTTATCATGGATAAGCTGATGCGCAGGTTTGGTCTTAACGGCCGCTCTGTTATTCCATTGATAAGCGGTGTCGCGTGTGCCGTTCCGGCTATCATGAGTTCCCGTACGATCAGCAGTTGGAAGGAAAGGATCATTACCATTATGGTAACACCTCTGATGAGTTGCTCGGCCCGTTTGCCTGTTTATACATTGCTTATTTCTTTGGTGGTACCACAAAATAAAACAGAAGGATTTTTTAATTATCAAGGTTTAATTTTGATGACCTTATATTTGATTGGCTTTGTCACAGCAATAACTGCCGCATGGGTATTGAAGTGGGTTTTGAAAGCACGCGAAAAAAGTTATTTTATTATGGAACTACCTGTATATCGCACTCCTCAATGGCGAACAGTTGGATATACGATTTATGATAAAGTAAAATTATTCTTGCTGGATGCTGGAAAAATTATTGTAGCAATTTCAATCATACTTTGGTTTTTATCTGCCCATGCTCCCGGAAATAAATTTGCAGAGATAGATAAAAAATATCAAGATAATTTACTCAAGGCTGATCTGAATAGCGAAGAGATAAATGCAAAAATTGCTTCTGAAAAACTGGAAGCTTCCTATGCCGGAATGCTTGGCAAATCAATAGAGCCTGCCATCAGACCATTAGGCTTCGATTGGAAAATTGGTATTTCCTTGGTAACCTCTTTTGCTGCCCGCGAAGTATTTGTTGGCACCATGGCAACTATTTACAGTGCAGGTAACACGGATAAAACGCAAACCATTCGCGAAAAAATGAAAGCGGAAATAAATCCGGCAACAGGAAAACCAAAGTTTTCTATTGCAGTAGGATTTTCATTAATGATCTTTTATGCTTTTGCAATGCAATGTATGAGTACCTTGGCGGTGGTATACCGTGAAACAAAAAATTGGAAATGGCCGATGCTACAATTCTTATTCATGGGAACACTGGCCTATCTTTCCAGCTTTATTGTTTATCAATTGCTTAAATAATTCAACAACTCATTAGCTCGCTTTTTCTTTGGCAGTTTATGTTCAAATGATTAAAATTTTATCCGTTTTAATTTCAAAGTGTTATTCGTATTTTTGTATTGCTGGTAGTTTATAAGATTGAAAAATAGTTCATCAAAGCATAGGTTACCCGCGCACAAAACACCTATGTACTAGTGAAGCATTGAACAAATGAACCAGTTAGAAAGAAATCAATCCATTCTTCATAAATATATCCCCGAAAAGGCAGTTCCGGTCATCTCTGAGTGGATCTACAAATTCGATTTTAAATTACGGATTAAAAAAAGCAGATCGTCCAAATACGGTGATTACAGACCTCCGACTAAAGGCGAGAACCATTTGATCACCATCAATTATGATATGAACAAATATGCTTTTTTGATCACGCTTGTTCATGAAATTGCCCATTTATCGAACTATAACAAACATAAGGACAACGTGAAGCCTCATGGCGAAGAATGGAAATTACATTATAAATTTTTGATGCAGCAATTTTTAGTTCCGGATATATTTCCTGTCGATGTAATTACTGTGTTGCGCAAATACATGAATAATCCTGCTGCTTCCAGTTGCTCCGATACTAATTTATTGCGTGTCTTAAAAAAATATGATGATCAAGATAAAACTGTTTTTCTGGAAGATGTGCCTTTCGGAGCGACTTTTTTGTATAACGATGATCGCTATTTTATAAAAGGGGAGCAATCCAGAAAACGGATAAAATGTAAGGATAAGGAGACTAAGACTGTTTATCTGTTTAACCCGCTAACCGAAGTGTTGGTAATTGATCATGCTTTATCAGACGAAAACACAGGAAATTTGACGAATAATTAATCAACAAAGGGGCTCAAGGTATTTGGTTTTTGTTAAATTTGTTCATTACAATTTTTGCCAATCAGAAACGCTTAAAATTTCATAAAATGAGTGCAAATACAATGGAAAATCAAATAGATTTAAAAGTATCTAAACTGGCACAAAATATTATCGGGTCAGAAATTATTAAACTCGCTGCCGAAGTAAATGAAAAAATTAAACAAGGCGAGAAGATCTATAATTTTACTATAGGTGATTTTAATCCAAAATTGTTTCCTATTCCGGCCGAATTAAAATCTGCGATCATAAAAGCCTATGAAGATGACCAAACGAATTATCCTGCAGCTGATGGTATGTTGGAATTACGCCAGGCTGTTGTAAAACTTTTGAAAGAACGTGGTGACATGGATTATAAGGTGGATGAAATTGTTATTGCCGGTGGTGCACGTCCAGTGATCTATGCAATATTCAGAGCATTGGTGGATGAAGGAGATACTGTTGTGTTCCCTGTTCCTTCTTGGAATAATAATCATTACACATATTTGAATAATGCAATACCGGTGATTATTGAAACCAGTCCGGAAAATAAGTTCATGCCTACCGCAGCAGACTTCAGACCATTTATCAGTAAAGCAAATTTAATTGCATTGTGTTCTCCTTTAAATCCTACCGGAACAACTTTCGGCAAGAAAGATCTGGAAGAAATATGTGATATGATCCTTGCCGAAAATGAAAAACGTGAACTTGAAAATAAAAAACCGGTGTATCTGATGTATGATCAAATCTATTGGGCACTGACTTTCGGTGAGACGAAACATTATAATCCTGTTTCACTTCGTCCGGAAATGAAAAATTATACAGTGTTTGTGGATGGGATCTCAAAATCATTGTCGGCAACAGGAGTACGCGTTGGCTGGAGTATGGGACCTAAAAAAATTATCGAGAAAATGAAATCCATTTTGACTCACGTTGGTGCTTGGGCTCCAAAAGCGGAACAAATGGCTACAGCAACCTATCTTAACGATCTCAATAGTTACGATAAATATTTGGTAGAGAACAAAACAAAAATAAATGACCGGTTGGTTAATATTTACAAAGGTTTCAAGAGTTTGAAAGAGGAAGGATTTAAAGTTGATGCGATTGCGCCTGAAGCTGCAATTTACCTGACTGTTCAAATTGCATTGCATGGTAAAACAAAAGCAGATGGTGCGATATTAAAAACTACTCCGGATATTACCAAGTATATTTTAGATGAAGCAAAAGTTGCTTTAGTTCCATTTTATGCTTTTGGTGCTTCTAAAGATTCAACCTGGTACCGTTTATCCGTAGGTACTTGTAAGATAGAGGAGATAGACGATATGGTCGGAAGCTTAAGAAACGCATTGAGTAAATTAAAATAGGCTCCAGCGAAGAACGAAATAGTATAAAGAAACCGGAAAATTCAAAGACGGATTTAAAATATACTGCGAGTTTGTTATTCGTATATTTCGTAAAGATTTGTAATTAGCAGAAAATTTGTAAAGTGTATTAATTTGTAATTAGTAAATAGGTGAAGAATAATTATTGTGTGATAATGGCAGGTGGCGTAGGAAGCCGTTTTTGGCCGATGAGCAGAACCGCTCATCCGAAACAATTCATGGATATTTTAGGAACGGGCAGAACGCTTTTGAAAGAAACCTATGATCGTTTTGTTAAACTTTGTCCGATTGAAAATATATATATTGTTACCAACGATGCTTATGTTGGTTTGGTAAAGGAGCAAATAAAAGGGATCGCTCCCGGGAATATTTTGAGTGAACCTTCACGGAAAAATACGGCACCTTGTGTAGCTTATGCTGTTTATAAGATCGCACAATTAAATCCGGATGCACTCACTGTAATTGCTCCTTCTGACCATTTAATAATTAAAGAAGATACTTTTGTAAAAGCTATAAAAGCTTGTTTTTTTAAAGCCGCTTCTGAAGATTGTCTGGTAACTCTTGGTATTCGCCCTAGTCGTCCTGATACCGGTTACGGATATATTCAATATGTTGAATCCGAAGCGAAGGAAAAAGACATCCGGATAAAAAAAGTAAAAACTTTTACAGAGAAACCGGATTTGGAAATGGCAAAATTCTTTTTGAAGAGTGGTGATTTTCTTTGGAACTCAGGTATTTTTATTTGGAGCGTAAAAAGTGCGATGGCAGCTTTTGAAAAACACTCTCCGGATCTTGATACAATCTTTAAAGAAGGGAACAGTGCTTACAATACTCCGAAGGAAACTGAATTTATTGAAAGGGCTTATTCTAGCTGTAAAAATATTTCGATTGATTACGCAATCATGGAAAAGGCAGATAATGTGTATGTCCGTTCTTCTATAATTGGTTGGAGCGATCTTGGAACATGGGGTTCTTTGTATGATCATATTCAGCATGATGATAATAAAAATGCTGTTGTTGGCAAAAACGTAATGATCTACGATTCAAAAAATTGCATTGTAAATGTTTCAAAAAATAAATTGGTGGTGATGCAGGGGTTGGAAGATTATATTGTTGTTGAGTCCGATGAGATCTTGTTGATCTGTAAAAAGGAAGATGAGCAACAGATAAGAACATTTGTAAATGATGTAAAAATTCAAAAGGGAGATAAATTTATTTAATCAATGCTTTTTCCGGCTGCGTATTTTTTTCCTTTGTATGCTCCTGAAAAATAAACGATGAATCTTGCTCCAAGGATTGCCTGTTCCTGATTCCAGTCCACAAAAAATGCTGCTCCGGCACCAACATCATACGTTATTTTTTTGATCACCTCCACTTGTGCATAAAGCCCAGGTAAGCTAAAAGGTCGTGTGTAAACAGTATCTCCAACTTTTGCATAACCTGTAGAGTAGGTAATTCCTGCAAATCCTGCCAGATGAATATCTTTATCTTCATACCTTTTTCCATATCCTAAATGAAATTCGTAGTTGTTGTAAAAGCCGAAGCTCTCACCGGAAAGATTTGCCCCTAACTGAAAATAATGTTGTTTGATATGGAAATTGAAATCGAGTCCGCCGGTGAAGCCAAGAGATCTTTTATAGGTCAGATTTTGTTGCATTCCTGCGCCGACGGTCAGCCAATTGTTGTAATAGCATAATTTTTTATTGTTGATCACAAATGTGCTGTCAAGCGGAGGAATACTTTTTTTCTTTTTATCCGTTTTAATGATGTCCGTTTCTTTTTTTTCTTCCAAAATTTTGTAGTGTTTGCCGTTGATCACAGTATCTGTTTGCGAAAAAACAGAGCAGACAATAAAATTTATTGTAATAAAAAGAAATACAGAAAGATGTTTTTTCAAAATGTAAAAAAATAAAATATTTTCAGGGATGTTTAATATTCATTAGCAAAGCATGTAAAGGTAAAGCAAATTCATATTGTATATACTATTCAATAATGAAATTGCCATGTTCGTCACCTATTGAAATGACGTTCGATTGGTTTTTTATTGTTCTCTAGGAGAGTTTTAAGTTTATTAAACACAGAACGTAAATTATCCCCTCTCAAAAGAGAGGGGATAAAGAAACTCTTTATTTCAACGAACCGCACATATCCACCGGTTTCACCCATGCATCAAATTCCTCATTAGTAACATATCCTAATCCAATTGCCGCTTCACGCAAAGTAGTATTTCCTTTGTGTGCTGTTTTTGCAATTTTAGCAGCTTTTTCATATCCGATATGCGTATTTAAAGCAGTCACCAACATTAATGAATTTTCTAGATGTTGTTTCAGGATCGGTAAATTTGGTTCGATGCCTGCAGCACAATTATCGTTGAAAGATACACATGCATCACCAATAAGCCGTGCCGACTGCAATACATTTGTTGCGATCAATGGTTTAAAGACGTTCAGTTCAAAATGCCCGTTTGAGCCACCGATAGAAACAGCAACATCATTACCCATTACCTGTGCACAAACCATTGTTAAAGCTTCTGGTTGAGTTGGATTTACTTTGCCAGGCATAATAGAAGAGCCAGGTTCGTTATCAGGAATAATAATTTCACCGATCCCACAACGCGGACCGGAACTTAACATACGGACATCATTTGCAATTTTCATCAATGAAACAGCAGAGCGTTTTAATGCTCCCGATAATTCTACCATCGCATCATGAGCTGCTAATGCTTCAAATTTATTTGGAGCAGTGATAAATGGTAAGCCGGTTAGTTCAGCAATTTTTTTTGCTACTAAAACATCATACCCTTTTGGAGTATTTAATCCTGTTCCTACTGCTGTACCACCTAATGCTAATTCGCGAACCACTTCCAATGCATTTTTTACTGCGCGGATACTATTTGTTATTTGTTGGGCATAACCACCAAACTCTTGTCCGAGTGTTAATGGTGTAGCATCCATAAAATGTGTACGACCTGTTTTTACAATACTCTTGAAGTCGTCAGATTTTTTCAACAAAGTATTTCTCAATTTTTCCATTCCAGGAAGAGTGATATCTACAACTTGTTTGTAAGCAGCAATGTGCATTGCTGTTGGGTAGGTATCGTTCGAAGATTGTGATTTGTTAACATCGTCATTCGGGTGGATAAAAGGTTTTCCTTCACCTAATTTATTTCCTTGGATCACGTGAGCACGGTTAGAAACCACCTCATTCACATTCATGTTGGATTGTGTTCCGGAGCCAGTTTGCCAAATTACCAATGGAAATTCGCTGTCTAATTTTCCTGCGATTATTTCGTCACATGTTTTTGCGATGAGATCTTTTTTATCGGCAGCCAAAACACCCAACTCGTGGTTAGCCATTGCAGCCGCTTTTTTTAAATAACCAAAAGCGTATATAATTTCTTTCGGCATGGAAGCTTCCGGTCCGATCTTAAAATTATTACGGGAGCGCTCTGTTTGTGCACCCCAATATTTGTCGGCAGGTACTTTTACCTCACCCATCGTGTCAGTTTCAATTCGATATTCCATAATGTTTAGATATTAAATATTAGATATAGAAAATTAGATTTTAGTAGCTTCAAAATTAAGTATTATTTAGATAGGATTAAAGCAATTTCCGAAGAAGATGAGATCAGTTGAATGCCTTGTTTTATATAAGGGAAAGGGTAGGTGGTATGATATTAATCATAAAACAGACATTGCGCATTTGGCGGTAATTGTCGGATAAAAATTAGTTGCAAGGTTATTATTTTTAGCCCCGATTGCAACGGAAAGCGCCTGCATTTTTTTGCAGGACTTGGAGCGTAAAGCGGGTGAATTAATTTTACGGAGTGTATTATGACCTGCTTCAAAAAAGTAGCTTTATAATAATTCCAATACTTTTTCCGGTGGTCTGCCGATAATTGCTTTATTCCCTTTTACAATAATTGGTCGTTCAATTAAAATAGGATTTTCGGATAAGGCTTTTATCCATTGAGACGCTGTTAATTTTTTGTCAGCGAACTTCTCTTTATAGATTGCTTCTCCTTTGCGCACAATTTCTTCTGCTTTCATCCCAAGCATTTTCAATAATTCTTTTATTTCAGTTTGTGAGGGAGGCGTTTTTAAATATTCTATCACTTCTGTTTTTACTTTCTTTTTTTCTAAGATAGAGCAAACATCTCTGCTTTTGGAGCAACGGGTATTATGGTAGATTTTTAACATAGTTCTATTGTTAATTGGAACGCGGATTTTTTTATGATTATTAAGATTAAAAATGAAAAAATATTTTGTTGTGAAAAATAGTAAGATTTATAACAAACGTATTTTATTGTAATTGTGATTCAATTTACACACTCCTGCCCCCTCTCGAGATGGGAATGCATTATTTTACGATTTTAATAAACGAAATAAAAATCATACCTTATCCTAACCATCGTAAAAAAATCTGCGTTCCTATCACTTTTATGAATTTCCGTATTCCATTAAATATGCTTTAATGAAATCATTCAGATCACCATCCATTACCGCTTGAACATTGGATGTTTCGTAACCAGTCCGCACATCTTTAATTAATTTATAAGGTTGAAAGACATAATTACGGATCTGGGAACCCCATTCAATTTTCTTTTTATTTCCTTCAATAATATTTATTGCATCACGTTGTTTACGCAATTCAATTTCAAATAATTGCGACTTCAATAACTTTATAGCATTTTCTTTATTCTGCAATTGTGATCGTGATTCCTGATTTTTTATGATGATCCCTGAAGGCTTGTGATATAGTCGTACTGCGGTTTCTACCTTATTTACATTTTGTCCGCCGGCACCTCCTGCACGGAATGTTTCAAATTCTATATCTCCGGGATTTACATCAATTTCGATGGTGTCGTCAATTAAGGGATAGGCATAAACGGATGCGAAGGAAGTATGTCGTTTCGCATTTGAATCGAACGGAGAGATGCGGACAAGGCGGTGAACGCCATTTTCTCCTTTCAGATAACCGAATGCATATTCTCCTTCGAACTCCAGTGTTATGGATTTTATTCCTACCGTGTCTCCATCAGTGCGGTCTGTTTCTTTTATTTTATATCCATTTTTTGTTCCCCACATGATATACATGCGCATCAGCATTTCTACCCAATCGCAACTTTCTGTTCCGCCTGCACCCGCATTTATCTGCACAACACAACTTAAAACATCTTCTTTTCCGCTGAGCATATTTTTAAACTCGATATCTTCCAACAAAAGCAATGTTGATTGATATTGTTGCTCAACATCTTGTTCTGTGGCTTCACCTTGTTTGTAATAGTCATACATTAAGGCAAGATCATCCATATTGCTTTCTGCTTTGGCAAATGAAAGGGTCCAGTTTTTTTTAAGTTTGGTTTGTTTCAGCAGTTCTTCTGCTTTTTTAGGATCGTCCCAAAAATTCGGTGCGAGTGCTTTTTCTTCTTCTTCAGCTATCTCGCGTTTCTTACGGTCGATGTCAAAGATGCCCCCTTAACGCACTCGTGCGTTCCCGAAGGTCTTTTAGTTGGTCTGTAGTAATCATGCGGTAAAGTTAATAATTATTAGGAATAGCACTTAGAAATAATAGTATTTTTGCATGTGAAAATGCAAACAAAATATTTTAGAACCACCACCAATGAATATTGTCACATTACGGATGACACTATTTTTATTTTTTATTCGAAAGAACCAAATCATATTCCTTTGGAGTATGAGTTAAGTAATGCCTGGGGCGTAAAGAGTATTTTGAATTATATATTTTTTACTTTTTTATTAGTGTATACTTTAGTTTCTGTTTCCTATTATGGAGAACAATTTTTTAAAGAACCAATAAATTACGGAGGGTTGCTCTTATTATTTATTTCTTTTGTAAAAATAAAAGAAGGTTTTATGAGCAGCAATACACCAACGATACCACGAAACAAAATAAGATCTGTATATTTTAAATCCCCGGTATTTTCTTATTCCCGGTTGGTGATCTATTTTGAAGGTAAAGATGGAAATGTGTTGCGGAGAAATATTTCTGTTAAATATAAAAAAGAAGCGTTGCCGATCTTACAAGAAGTTGGGTTGGTATAAAGTTCGCAAACGTATAGTTTGGATTTGAAATGGCAATAAAAGTAAGATATTGGCGTTCCTCTCAGTATGAAAAGAGTGTTATTCCTTTTGTTGTTTTTGTTTTTTATTGTTGGAAACACTAATTCTGAAATCGATTCATTAAAAGCAATTAGACATTCGTTTAATTTATCTGCATCCCTTTCGGGTGATTATTATTTCATAGGAGTTTATAGGCCATCTTATCGCTTGTATTTCAAAAGAAATGTATTTTATATGGGCCCCAACTTTATTAACAGCTATTTGTCGCTGACAGATTGGGATATATCGGGTTTTCAGTTATCAGGATTTTCTTTAGGATACAGATATAGGTTAGGAAAGAATATTAGACGCATAAATTGTTTCTATTCAGTGGATGGTATATATAATTATTTAAACGGGAAAATTATCGCAAGAAATGGTAGCGTTTACGAAGTTTATTTTGGGTTGGAAATGGTTGCGAATGTTTCGGAAAAAATTTATTTTAATGCAGCTTGCTGTGCAGGTTTTAGTTATCGTAAAGATCGATTTGATTTTCAAATAACGGATCAAAATTTGAAAAGTGATAATTTTGGTTGTGCAGGTTTGCTTGAAATAGGGGCAGGTTATATATTCTAAGATCAGTCTAATAATTAAAGTAGCAATTAACTTTCCATCTCTTTTATCATATCCCAAACCAGATCACCTTCATATCCTCTCGACATGGCATATTGTGCGGCTTTGTAATTTCGGATCTGTTGTTTTCCTTTTGAATTCTCCTTTAATTTTTTAGCGATTATATCCTTCAATGTCTTCGTATATTCTTTATCATCAATTTCCTGAAGTCCTTTTTTTATGCAATAGTCGGAGAGCTTGCGTTTTTTTAATTCTATTTTTATTTTTACTTTTCCCCACTTTTTTATTCGGAATTTCCCTCCGGCAAAGGCTTTTGCAAAACGTTCCTCATTTAAATAATTGTCGGAAATTAAATTCGCGATTATATTTTCAACATCGTTACTATACAAACCCCATTCGTATAGTTTGTCGCGCATTTCTTGCTGACAGCGTTCCTGGTAGGCACAAGAAAGTTGTGCCTTCGCAAGAGCCTGATTAGGGGTTAACTTTTTCTTAGGTTTTTTTTCTTCGAACATATTTTTCTGTGGCGAAATTACATGTATTATTTATAAATTCTTCTTAGTGAAATTTATTTAATAGAAAAAAGAGAATTAAACGTGCAAAATCAATATTCAATGATATTATCTTTAATTATTCCAGTAAGCAAAATGGTTACTCGTTCCTGAAATATATTCATAAAAAAGCAATTTGATTTCAAAAGACAATATCAGTTTATGGAAGGCTTGAATTTACAGAATTCGATAAGTATGAATGTGTGAAATCTCGTCTTATCATCCATAAAACTCAAGAAGATTATAATTGCGTGGGTTTCTTCAAAATAGAATAGTATTCCATTTTTTGGAAAATAGTGGTTTGTTGAATCTTTGCAATTATTTGACTACCAAACAGTTTGTTTTTTGGAGTAAATGTTGCCATACTTATTGTAGGTCTATAAGTCCCAATGCATTTATATGTCTAAATTAAGCGAGGAGTATTTTGGTATTGTTTATATAAAAAGCTGTTGGCGGTTTAAAAAACATAACCATATTATAAAATCAAAGGTTTGACAATACCGAATACAAAAAGAAAATGATCAATATATAAATCCAAATGATTTCCAAAAATGCAATGTCCCCTAGAGGCATTTATTAAGGATATTCAATGATTTTTTATGAACTTTTTTATTGATTCTCCGTATAAGAAGCCCAATTATAAAGTTTGTATATGAAGAAGATTTACAAGGTTGTTTTTTTTACTTTCTTTTTAGCGATTGTTTTTCCGTTTTCAATTTATGCTACTCACATTGTTGGTGGGGCTTTGACGTATGTCTACAACGGGTCAAACAGTTATACAATTTCGCTGGTTCTTTATCGTGATTGTGCAGGTGCTGCCTATCCAGGAACTGTTACAATCCAAGTTCAACAGGCCAACGGTTCTGAATTTGCTCCAAGTAGAGATATTGCAGGTATTGCCGGTGGAGTGGTTACAAATGTTCCTTATACTTTAGATAGTTGTGCGGTTGCGCCGGTGCCAATTCCTTGTGTTCAAATACGTACGTATTCGACTACGGTTACTCTTCCTCCTGTAGTTGGTGGTTATCATTTGTATTACCAATTATGTTGTCGTAACGTTTCTTTAAGTAATGTGAATACATCAGCTCAGACAAATCCGGGTGATGGAGAATCTTTCTACGCTTTTATTCCAGGAACTTCCATTTGGAATGAAGATTTTACCTTAGCAAATGCTACAACTGTTGATGTTGGAGCGACTGCCTGGTCAAGGACATTGGGTACTACACCTCCTGGATATGCTCAGGTTCAAGGAAATTTATTTGAAATTCAAGGTGCAAATAATGCTCAGGCAACATGGACCTCTCAACTAATTAATATTGCAGGTGCCCCTACCGGTGGTGCCAGTGCTAGTGTCGATCTTTCCGAATCCGGCACCTTAGATGCTAACGACTCTATTTTTGTTTATTATAAGTTGAATGGTGGACCATTAACGCAATTTGCAACAAACGGTTTACGTGTAGATGACTTTACAAATGCTGTCGCCGTTCAAAATGGCTTGGTAGGAACAACTCTGCAGATTATTATTCGCGTACATTATGATGCTGCTTCACCTACTTCCGAATTATACCGTTTCGATAATGTGGCAGTGTATAATACTGCTTCAAATAGTACTCCTGTTTATAATTTATTTCCGCCACTTTTTCTTTGTGCAGGAAACCCTTTCACGTTTAATCATGCTGCTACGGATCCTGACGGAGACTCATTATTTTACTCTTTTTATACACCTTATACTGATCTTGCTCCGACATTTCCGGCTAACATCGCCACATTTACGCCATTCACGTGGCTTCCGGGTTATTCAGCAACCAGTCCGTTGAATGCAGGAGGACCTGCATTGACCTTGAATTCCGCTACAGGTATGCTTTCTGGAACACCCAATACTATCGGTCAATTCCAACTAGGTATTAAAACCACGGAATATCGTTCAGGGACTAAGGTTAGCGATATGGTGCGTGATTTTCAATTCAATATTATTAATTGTCCGCCACCAGCTCAATCACTAATTGTTGCATCTGGAACATTATCAGTTTGTAGCGGTAACACGCTTACATTTCCTAATAATAGTGATCCCGCTGCAACAAATTGGACTTGGAATTTTGGGAACCTTACAACATTATTAGATGTTTCAAATTTGCAATACCCGACCTATACCTATCCGGGACCAGGCTCCTATACAGCCAGACTTATCATCAATGCAGGAACATCCTGTGCTGATACATCCTTTGCTGTTATCATTGTTGCTGTACCTCCCGCATCTCCAACGGCCGGAAGTAGCAGTCCTGTTTGTGTTGGTTCTGCATTAAATTTAACGGCAAGTGTTATTGCCGGGGCTACCTATTCATGGACAGGTCCGAATAGTTTTACTTCCGCTTTACAAAATCCTACTATTGCCAGTGCAGCTATATTAGCTGCAGGGACATATTCAGTAACGGCTACCGTTTCAGGATGTACTGGTGCCGCAGGAACAACCACCGTTATCATCAATCCTATTCCTGTTGCTCCTACTGCAGGTAGTAATAGTGCTGTTTGTGCAGGTTCTCCCTTAAATCTTACGGCAAGTGTTATTGCCGGTGCCACCTATTCCTGGACTGGTCCGAATGCTTTTTCATCTGCTCTACAAAATCCAACTATTGCAAGTCCAACCTTATTGTCGGCTGGAACTTATTCTGTAACGGCAACAGTAGCCGGATGTACAGGTCCTGCTGGCACCACAACTGTTGTTATAAATCCTGCACCTATTGCACCAACTGCCGGAAGTAATAGTCCTGTTTGTGTAGGTTCTCCTTTAAATCTTTCGGCAAGCGTAATTGCCGGAGCAACATATTCCTGGACGGGTCCGAATGCTTTTTCGTCTGTATTGCAAAATCCATCCATCGCAAGTGCAACATTATTAGCTGCCGGAACATATTCTGTAACTGCTACTGTAAGTGGTTGCCCTGGCCCAATCGGAACAACTCTGGTGGTGGTGAATGCAATCCCGGTTGCGCCCACAGCAGGAAGCAACGGACCGATATGTGCAGGAAGCACTTTAAATTTGACTGCAAGTTTAATCGCAGGTGCGACTTATTCCTGGACAGGTCCAAATGGTTTTACTTCTGCAATACAAAATCCTTCGATTGCAGGTGCCACATTATTGGCAGCAGGAACATATAGTGTAACAGCTTCCGTTGGTGGTTGTGCCGGTCCTACAGGAACAATAGTGGTTGTGGTAAATCCGATTCCTGCAACTCCAAGTCCAAGTAGTAACAGTCCTGTTTGTACAGGTACCACATTGAATTTAAGTACTGCAGCAGTTGTAGGTGCTACATATTCCTGGACGGGTCCAAATGCATTTTCATCTGCCTTACAAAATCCGACTATTGCTGCCGTAACATTATTAGCATCGGGAACATATTCTTTAACAACTACTGTTGCGGGATGTACAAGTGCAGTAAGCACAACAACAGTGGTTGTGAATCCAACACCTACAGCATTAATAATTTCAAGTAATACTCCTGTATGTGCAGGAACAACAATAGATCTTTTTGCAAATACAGTTGCAGGTGGAACGTATTCCTGGACTGGTCCGAGCGCATTTGT
>CANJPX010000084.1 GCA_947476185.1 Bacteroidota bacterium | reverse complement strand
ATATTTACCAAGAGAGAAGGCTTTTGCTTCACCTTAATACGTGTTTTATAAGGCAAAAGATCGGTGAGAAAGCCCAAAACATTAATATGTTTGGCATATAAAATAAAAGGAGCTGCTTGTATCCAAATTAATAAATTAAATTTTTTGTAAACTCTTTTGTAACCCAATTCTTCTGCAAGCGAACCCACAGTGATATCTGCCAGTTGAATCTGTTTTTTTGATAAACTATTTTTCCAAAGTCCTATCCTGGAAGTATTGATCGGATTTAATAAACTCTGATGTTTCCCTTCAGAAACAATACCATATTTATCAATAATTTCGTCCTTCTTTTTGTAGAAATCCATAACCGAAGAATCATATGTCAAACCAATAAAGTCAAACACTTTTTTCGTGTATATTTCCGGTTCATTTACCAGATCTTCGTACTTCAAAAACAAGAAATTTTCCGGAGAACTTTTCGAATGATTTTTTACCAATCTGTAAAAATATTTCCAATGATATACTTGCATCGGAACTATCGGAAGGCCAAACTGAGCCTTTGCAATAGACACATAATTGTCCCTGTAATCTTTGTAAATAAAGACAAATTTAGCTTCGGGAAATATTTTAAATAATTTTTTTGTATAAACAGAATAAATGGGGTTTTTATCACCTATAAATTTTAATTTCTTTTTGGTAAAAAGAGAAGGGTAATTAGAATGCACCACTTTACAAATTGTGCTGAATGAATTCTCCCCTTCACATTTCAATAATTCATTTTTTATTTTCTCCGTGTTGGCATGCCAATTACTGAAACGAAATTCAACAATGAGGTCTTCATGAAAATTCAAAAGTAATTCCTTGCTCCAGACTTTAATATTCTCATAACGTTTTCTGAGGTCAATTATATAAGCACATTCAACAGGGATATTAACTTCCGGGTGGGCATCAAATAGAGTTCGAAGCAATGTAGTACCACTTCGTGGACGACCAATAATAAAAAACATTGGAATTTGATCTATCTTTTTATACTCCATAAAAAATTAAATAGAAAAAGCGTTACCGAACACCGATAACGCTTAAAAATACATATAATAATTTATCCTATTCTTTCTTTTTCATCGACCTTATAACTTTCGCCAATTCGGTCGTTTTTATTGGTTTGCTATCCAGGTAAACAGTTTCAATACCTGCACCTAACAATGCTTTTTGTAAGGATAATAACCCTTGTTTTTTCGGAGTTGAGATAACAAAATTAGCTTTATTGACATTATAATCCTTTACTTCAACATTAGAAACAGCTTTAGTTGCTCTCATTTTAGTTGCTAAAACAACGGCTGCATCCTTTGATTTCAGCTCTTGCATTTCACATGTAAAAACCAATGTTTCTTGATTGACCACCTGACGTGATGTTTTGCTATTAAAATATGCTTTTTGAGCATTTGCCCGGTTAGCGCCAATTACCAATGCAATGATGGTAAGAAATGACGTAAACGCCAATTTATAATTTTTCATGGTTTGAACAGTTTTGTGTTTCAATTATCTTACTAAAGTACAGTATTTAATCAAAAAAAAGAAAATTCATTAAAATTAGATGAAAATGAGATAAAAATGGTTGCAGCAACTATTATAACTCCCAATAGCAATAAACCAATTCAACTATTTTCGGGTTATTTAACTCTTAATAACTGTAAATATCCATTATATATATATTCCTTCCCATCTACACCACCACCATTTATTATATAATAATAGGTACCATCGTTTGCAGGAGCACCACTTTTTGTTTGCCCGTTCCAACCTGAATTTACATCTGCCCATTCATAGATTTTCAATCCCCAACGATCAAATATAGTTGCTTTAAATCCGGATAAATTTTCTGCAATGATCGGACGGAAAATATCATTTTCTCCATCACCATTCGGAGTAAATACATTTGGAATTGTGAGTAAAGACAATTGGTCAACATGAATCGTGATTGAATAAGTATCAGTACAACCACTGCTATTCATAGCAGTCAAAGTAATTGTATAATCGCCTAACGTATTATAGGTATTGGAAGGATCAAAAATTACTGAAGAACTTCCATCACCAAAATTCCAAACGTAGGAAACAGCCCCTGTGCTTACATTTGTAAAATCGACAACAAGAGGAGCCAATCCTATTGTTGGAGTGGCTGTAAATGATGCAACAGGGAGAATATCGCCAGTTACTGTTACATTATCTGTTGATGTACATCCATTTGTAATATCGGTTACGGTAACAGTATAATTTCCTGGAAGTCCGGCAGCAGGCGAAATTGTTGTAGCTCCGGATACTACAGAACCTCCGGATGTTGTCCAACTATAAGTATAATTTGCACCAGTACTTGATCCGCTTCCATCCAAACTGATGGTAGTAACAGTACAAGAAAGTAGAAGATCGGCCCCTGCATTTGCAATAGGAGGCGTTGTATTTGTATTTACAGTTTGAATTGCTGTGGAAGTGCAACCATTTGAAGGATCTGTAATTGTAACAGTATAAGTACCAGAAGTATTAACTGTTGGAGTTGTTGTTGTGCCTCCGGAAACAATTCCTGATCCCGTCCAATTATATGTTACGGCACTTGTTGTGGAAGAAGCACTCAAATTTAAACTAGTAACAATACAAGTTAAGGTTTGTGTTGACCCAACACTCGCATTTGGCGGTCCCACACTCGGGTTAATGGTTACAATCCCTGTTGAGGTACAGCCATTCACAGGATCTGTTATAGTTAAGGTATATGTTCCTGCCACACTCACAGTCGCACCTGGCGTTGAAGAACTAAAACCTCCGGGACCAGACCAATTATAAGTCACACCTGGTGTAACTGAAGTACCTAATAAATTTAGGGTTGGAGGAACACAAGTTAATGTTAATGACGTTCCTGTTCCACCAATATCAGGAACTGTAGTATTCGAAATGATATTTTGGGTGGAGGTGGAAGTACATCCATTTGCAGGATCAGTTACAGTAACAGAATAAATTCCTGAGGCCGAAACGCCAGTTGGGTTTTGCACCGATGAAGTAAAACCACCTGGTCCAGTCCAGCTAAAAGAGGTGCCAGGTGTTGTAGATAAACCACTTAAACTTACTGAAAGAACGGTACACGTTAAAGTTTGTATTGTTCCCGCTGAAGCATTCGGCGGAGTGGTATTTGTACTAACAAGTTGGGTAGAAGTTGCAGTACAACTTGATGAAGGATCGGTAACTATTAAGGTATATGTTCCAGCTACTGTTATTCCTGTAGGGCTGGCAGAAGTAGAACTATAACCACCCGGGCCGGACCAACTGTATGTTACACCACCCGTAGTTGATCCACCGGTTAAATTAACAGAGGATGTTGTACATGTTAAAGTCAATGTAGAACCAGTGCTAATATTCGGGACACCTACACTTGCGTTTACCACCTGGGTTGCCGTTGACGGGCATGCTGCATTGGCCGGATCTGTGACCGTGACTGTATATGTTCCCGCGGTGGTAACGGTAGGGTTTTGCGCTGAAGAGGTAAATCCGCCAGGGCCAGTCCAACTGTAAGTCACACCAGCTGTAGTTGAATTCCCAGCAAGCGTTACAGAAGGAATTGTACAAGTAAGTGTTAATGGAGCACCGGCAGAAGCATTCGGAGATGAACAAAGTATACTGCAATCAGTAGTTCCTAGTCCACCTGTCTGTGAAAAGGTAATTGTGCCAGGTTGATTAGAATAATTGGTAAGCAAAAGCAAATAAAACTCACCGGTTGCTGCCCCAACTATATTAGCTGTTTCAGTTGGAGAAGTCGAATAACTGCAATCGATCGAAGAAGAACTTGGCAGAGCAGTACAACCAGCGGCAACTGATGTAAAAGGCCCCCATAGATCAAAATCGACATCGATTCCTACTCCACTAGTATTAACTTGGGATATAAAAATATCTAAGTTTCCAGGACTAGCTATTTGCAAATAATACCATGCAGGGTTCGGGGAGGAACCTAAACAATCCATTGAACCTAAATCAGCAACCCCTGTATTATTAGGAAAGGTATAGGTTGTTCCTGTGCAAAAAGGGTCGGCTGAACCACAATTTGCACCTTGGCCAAATGCAAAAATCGAACTATTTGCAAGACTAAAAAAAACGAAAAAATGAAGTAGTTTTTTCATAAAATATGGTATTTGGAGTAATTTTTACAGGCTAAGATATAAATAAATTAGAGACAACTGCTCTTTATTCCTGATTCAGATGGAATTAAAGAGATAATAGTTGCAGCATGCACTCAAAACCAATATTAACTTTTCAACACTTCCACTAAATTCGATTTGTAAACTTTAAATTTGAACACAATTTAAATCCAGTTGCCAGAATAAAATATGCCAAAAAATTATTTAGATGAATTAAATACCGTTCAGCGTGAAGCGGTTGAATGCACTGATGGTCCCGTAATGATCATTGCAGGTGCCGGGTCGGGAAAAACAAGAGTTTTGACATACAGAATTGCACATTTATTGAAAAAAGGAGCGGATCCTTTTCAAATCCTATCTTTGACTTTTACGAATAAAGCCGCCAAAGAAATGAAAGAGCGGATCTCCAAAATTGTCGGTGCCAGTGAAGCAAAAAACATCTGGATGGGAACCTTTCACTCTGTTTTTGCGAGATTATTAAGAAGTGAAGCCGAAAAAATAGGCTATCCCAGCAATTTTACAATTTACGACACAGATGACGCAAAAAGTTTAATAAAAACGATCCTCAAGGAACAAGGATTAGATGATAAAATATACAAACCGGGTGTTGTTTTATCAAGAATTTCTTCTGCAAAAAATAATCTGATCTCAGCTCAATCCTACTTAAATAATGCCACCATCCAGGAGGAAGACCGCCAATCTGCAAAACCAAAGTTGGGGATCATTTATGAGATCTACCGGAATCGCTGTTTTAAAGCAGGGGCGATGGATTTCGATGATCTATTGTTTAATACCAATGTTCTTTTGCGTGACTTTCCGGCAATACTTCATAAATACCAGCATAAATTCAAACACATTTTGGTTGATGAGTACCAGGATACTAACTTTTCACAATATGTTATTGTAAAACAACTAGCAGCGGCATACAGAAATATTTGTGTAGTTGGAGACGATGCTCAAAGTATTTATGCCTTCAGAGGCGCTACGATCCAAAACATTTTAAATTTTGAAAAAGATTATCCGGAGTTACGAATATTTAAACTCGAACAAAATTACCGTTCCACCAAAAACATTGTCGGAGCAGCAAACTCCGTGATCGCCAAAAACAAGGATCAGCTCAAAAAAAATGTGTTCACTGAAAATATTGAAGGGGAAATTATAAAGGTTGTAAAAACGGAAAGCGATAATGCGGAAGGAAATTTTGTTGCCAATTCTATTTTCGAAACAAAAATGAATGAGCAGGCGCATAACCGCGATTTCGCGATATTATACAGGACCAATGCTCAATCCAGAGCAATGGAAGAAGCTTTACGAAGACAAAATATTTCCTACAGAATATATGGTGGATTGTCTTTTTATCAACGCAAAGAAATTAAAGACCTATTAGCGTATTATCGTATAACGATCAACAACAACGATGAGGAAGCCTTGAAACGCATCATCAATTATCCAGCACGGGGAATTGGCGATACAACTTTAGATAAAATAATTGTGGCAGCAAACGACCATAACATTAGTTTATGGAAAGTTATTGAGAATATCAATGAATTTGAAATTGGATTGAATGCGGGTGCAAAAACAAAGGTGGATGAATTTGCAAGTATGATCAAAAGTTTTTCGGCACAATTGAAAACTCAAAACGCTTATGATCTAGGCCAACATATCGCAATCCATTCAGGGATTTTACGCGACCTGTATGCAGATAAATCGCCTGAAGGTGTCAGCAGACATGAGAATATACAGGAATTGTTAAATGGGATAAAAGAATTTTCTGAAAGTGATATTGAGCTTGTAGTGGACGAAACAGAAAAGGAGAATCAAGATGCAAGAAATAAGAATCTTCAGAACGAAGATGAGGAATCAAGAATCAAGAATCAGGATATTGAAAGAGGTAAACTATTTTCATCGGAAGAAACATTAAAAGCATCCGAAACTGAACTACCGAAATCCGAGACCGATTCCTATCCACCTTTAAATTTATTCATGCAGGACATTGCATTGATGACCGATTCGGATAAAAAAAATGAAACAGAAGAGGATAAGAATAAGGTAGTTTTAATGACAATACATGCTGCTAAAGGCTTGGAATTTCCTTTTGTATACATTGTTGGCTTGGAAGAGAATTTATTTCCTTCTCAAATGTCATTGACTGAAAGGGCCGACTTGGAAGAAGAACGCAGATTATTTTATGTTGCATTAACACGTGCTGAAAAAAGGGTGATCCTCTCCTACTCCACCTCCCGTTACCGTTGGGGGAATTTAATTTATAGTGAGCCAAGCAGATTCATAGAAGAATTGGATTCGAAATACTTACAATTGCCTGCAGAAAATAACGGACGAATGTTTGGTGATGAAGAATATTCTGTAAAACCAAAACTAAATATCTCCAAACCGAAAGAGACATTTGTGCAACGGCCTGTAATGGGCAAAAAAATGGTTAAAGTGAATGCTGCCTCCAAAAACACTTCCGATTTCGACACAGAGAGTTTGCGCGACCTTCAGGTAGGAATGCAGGTGCAGCACGATCGCTTTGGAAGCGGTAAAGTGATAAATATGGATGGTGATTTTCCAAATAACAAGGCGACAATATTTTTTGAAGGTATCGGACAAAAACAACTTTTGATAAAATTTGCGAAGCTGAGGATTGTGGAATAGCAAGCACCACAAATTACACAGATTATTTTTTTTATTAGATTTGAAATAAATATTATTAAATTTTTTATCTGAGAAAATCTGTGTCATCTGTGGTAAAATTATAAGCAGCATCCTGTATCTTTTAAAAAGAAAAGCGTTATAAAAGTAAAATGCGCTTCTTAATGATCCTACAATTCTGTTTATTATATCTTAATTGTCACTCACAACAAGACACTATTATTGGAGGCAAACATTTTAATACGATCATCTATTATTCCTATTTTGATTATAAAGGAGTTGATACAATAAAAAATAATTATGTCACTGGTATTGGAAATACTGTCGATTCTTTAAAAACCGGTGTCTGGACATATTATTTAAATAATGGAAAAATATTAGCACAAGGAAAATATAAGAACGGATACAAAAACGGCAAGTGGTGTTATATGAATTCCGGGACCGTGCTTATTTGGGAAAGATCGGCAAAGGCAAAAGATCACATACGATACAATGTTATTACTAAAAGACCTGAAATTATTGATGTTGTGAATACAAAAGAAATCAGTTATAAAATGATAAATGGGTGCAACGAAAGATCGCCATTAATACCACATTTCCTTTAAAACAAATACATTTACAATACTTTTTGAAGAGGTACAAAAAACTCGTTGTGCTATTCTTTTCAAATAATAATCAAAAAGATCCAAAAAGAGATCATGAAAAAATTAATTTACTTTTTATTGAAATTGTTTTCTCCAAAGAAAATTTTATCCAAACAAAAAAACAGTTCGATGCCCGAAAATGCAAGATCCTTTTATGATATGCGGTTAAGATCTATAAATGGAAAAGAAATTGACTTCTCAAGCTACAAAGGCAAAAAAGTATTGATCGTCAATACGGCTTCAGCATGCGGATATACGCCTCAATATGATGAATTACAAACACTCCATGAAAAGCATGGTAATAAAATCACAGTACTTGCTTTTCCCACAAACAATTTCGGCAAACAAGAGCCTGGAACAAATAGCGAGATAGGTGCATTTTGTAAAACAAGCTTCAAGACCACCTTTCAGCTTTTTGAAAAAAGCGATATCACCGAAAATGCGTTATACCAATGGTTGGGTGATAAAAGCCAGAATGGATGGAATACAGAATTACCAAAATGGAACTTCTGCAAATACCTGATCAATGAAAAAGGGGAATTACTAAACTATTATTCTTCGGCTGTAAGCCCTATGAGTGATGAAATTTTAAAAATGTTGTAATTACAGCTTCACTAATTTCTTTACTATCCGATGATTTTCGGAAATCACTGCAACAGAATAAACACCTTTTGCTAAAGCAGAAATATTAATTTGCTTTTCCTTAGTTTCTAAAACTAGTTTACCATTTATATCAAATATAGAAACTGAAGAAATGTTTTCTCCTACAATGCTAACAGAATTTATAGCAGGATTTGGGAATAGACTTATGTTAGCAGCTGTTTCTAATTCATTGATCCCGAGAAATTGATTCAATTTATATTTCCTGAAAAATCTCCAAATTTCAGCTGAGCCATTAAAATCTTCATTGGTAACACCAATAATATATGGTGAACCCGGCCAAGTATGTCCTCCACCAATGATCTTATAAAACTCAACCGAAGAACCCATGTCACCACCATTATAAACATAATGCTCAGCAGTACAACCATCGGTTAAATTAATATTAGGGACCGCAGTATATACAGGTACAGGATTACAATTATTGTTCAATACCCAATACTTTACAACAGTATCTATCGCCAATGAACCGGCACTACCTGTATACGTAACGGTAGGATCGGCAGTCCCGCTCATTTGCATAACAGGAACCGGACGATTGGGAGTACACGTAGAATATTGCAAAGTAGACATTGTCCCGGTGACAGAAGCTACTGCGGCAATCTTAGTATTTAAAGCACAGGCCAATGTATGGCTCATGTAACCGCCGTTACTCATTCCGCAAGAATAAACCATTTGGTGATCAATATTATATTGCGTAAAAAGTGTATCAATTAAATTTGAAATAAACTGTATATCGTCAACTCCAGGGCCAAATCCTGCATTCCAATAAGGCTGTCCGCTTAATAGTGTTCCATTCGGATAAACCATAATAATATCGGCAGTGTCAGCAATAGGTTTAAAATTGGAATAGCTTTGCTCGGCAGAAGCACTGGATGTATAACCATGCAGATCAAAGATCAATGGCCGGGATGAAGCACCTGTATATGCAGCTGGAACATAAATGCGATAATTTCTATAGATGCCTCCACAGAAGATACTATCAATTATTGTAGTTTGAGCAACAGCATTTGAAGAAAGCAGAATGAATGCAGCGAGTAGTAGTTTTTTCATACAGTAAATTTAATGAAATAAAACGAATCTTCGTTTCGAAGTATTATTGAGAATCGCAAAGACTCAGAAGCAAACTCACAGTGTGCATTAGAATGAGGGGAATGTTATCAAAACAGAATATCAGGAACACGGATCGCAATAAACTGAATACAGCAGAGACATTCGTCAACAAAAAAGCCGTTTCAAACTGAAACAGCTTTTAAAATATTCATAACGATTGTCTATTTCTCGGCTCTGCTCGAAGTGACATACTTCGAAGCTGCATTTCGCGTGATGTCATGTTGAGCCTGTCGAAACATGTGGGTGGCTTACGCAAACTCTTCGACACTTCGTCTGGCTCAGTGCAGGCTAAGCTCAGAGTGACAACTGCACCTCGACATTTTGCACCCCAGCCTGACAATGGCTTAGCTATTCAACATTACAGGCATAACCAACATCAAAACATCTTCACTTGGATTTTCTTTTTCTGTAGGTAATAAAATTCCTGCACGATTTGGTGCACTCATTTCAAGATTTACATTTTCGCAATTTAGATTGCTCAACATCTCCGCCAAAAATTTAGAATTGAATCCGATCTCCATATCTTCACCACCATACTGACAAGTAAGACGTTCGCTTGCCTCATTAGCAAAATCAAGATCTTCAGCAGAAATGCTTAATTCGCTGCCGGCAATTTTCAATCGTACCTGATGAGTTGTTTTATTAGAGAAAATGGAAACACGTTTAATCGAGCTCAAGAAAGAAACACGATCAACAGTTAATTTATTAGGATTTTCTTTTGGAATAACAGCTTCATAGTTTGGATATTTCCCGTCTATTAAGCGGCAAATTAAATTGGTATTTTCAAAAGAGAAAAATGCATTTGTGTTATTGTATTCGATCTTCACATTTCCGCTAACGCTAGACAATGTATTTTTCAATAGATTCAATGGCTTTTTCGGAATAATGAAAGAGGAAGCAGCTTGCGCTTTAGCATCTGTTCTACGATATCTAACCAGTTTATGCGCATCAGTAGCAACAAATGTGATGCTATCAGTTGCTAACTGACAAAACACGCCGGACATCACTGGACGCAACTCATCATTTCCTGTAGCAAAAATTGTTTTGTTTATTGCAGAAGCTAAAACACTTGCATCAATGTCAAGAGCGGAACCTGATTCTAAACTAGGCAATTTTGGGAACTCTTCACCATTGTGACCTGTCAATTTATATTTACCATAATCAGAAATAATTTCAATACCATATTTTTTATCATCCACTGAGAATGTCAAAGGCTGATCGGCAAATGTCTTTAAAGTATCCAACAATAATTTTGCAGGAACAGCAATACTTCCTGAATCTTTGGATTCAATATTTATTGAAGTTGTCATTGTTGTTTCCAGATCAGAAGCAGAAATTTTCAATTGGGTTTTATCAATTTCAAAAAGGAAATTATCCAAAATAGGTAATGCATTATTTGAGTTAAGCACACCACTGATGGCTTGTAATTGTTTTAATAATGAAGTACTGGAAACAATGAATTTCATATCGAGATATATTTAATAGGTTTTTCTTTTTCTTACTATAGCAAATATAAAAATTAAAACAAAAAAAAAGCCGGTTTACAACTTTAATTTCAACCAACTTTTTAACAAAAAAAGTCCCTGTTTTCAGGGACTTTCTACTATTTTGGTTAATAAAAACGCTTATGCTTTTGGCTTCTTGTTTTCGGCCGGGCTTATTGGCTTCTTTGGTTTTGAAGAATCATTTTGAAAATAGTCAACAGATGGCATTACTTTTCCGAACATATAAAACTGAACCATTACAAAATCAATACCGTTATTCATCAAAGCATCCATACGTTCAGGATCAAATTTTACTAAATTACCTTTAATATCGAATGATTCCTTAGTAGGAGTTCTTGCATAGAACTTTACTTTATTAACCTTACCATTTTGATCGGTAACAGTAAGAATATTTATTGGTTGCGATTTTATTACCGAATCTATTTGAGGCTGCTTAAGGTCAACTTCAAAACTTTCAAAACTCAAGGCTTGAAAATAAGACAAATACTGTTTTACTGCCAAAGGATCAACATTTGCCACCACTTTATTATCGCTTAGCATTTTAATTTCATAATCATTGTTACCCTTTACAGTCAATTCATATCCAAAAGTAGGATTGTAAGGAATTTCCATCCGGACCGATTTGATCTCATTTGGAATATTTGCAAACATTGAACGGTCTCTCCAACCACGTTCTTCAGTAAAATAACGGGTGGTCAGGTATCCTTCAAAGCCGGGAATGTATGTAATAAAAGGACGTTCAGCCGTCTCCATTGTTTCTGGATCGATCATGATCATATAAGTACCTGTCAGATCCTGAGTTTCTGTTCCCACATAATACGCTTTTGCAAGAACATTATTTTGATATATCTCACACTTTACAGCCTTTGCAGCAAGGCGCTTCATAACATTATCCTGCGCCTTTTTACCAACAGGTTCTTTAACATCAATCCTGATAAGTGTTTCCATCAATGAATGCAATGCATCAATACGCACTCCGTATTTACCATTTACAGTCCAAACACCTTTTTCGCCACGCTCCAACGTTAGTGTTCTGCCATCTTTATCGGCTAAAAATATTTTATTGATAGATGCCGTGTCTTTCACAGCAAAACTTCTCATTTTTTCATTGATCGTCCCTTTTCTATTATGGCTGATAAACCAAAATGAAACCGAACCCAATAAAATGACCAGGACTATTGCTATTCTGTTCTTACGCATCATGAGGAGTATTTACGTTTACGTCTAATATTATACACGACTCCAAAAACCACCAATAACAACAATGGCAAGCCAGTGTTAATCATTTGCCATTTCAATCGTTCATTCTTTAATTTTTTCTTATCCAGCAATCGCAATGTTAATTCCCGGGCACGGACACTTATCAAACCAGAATCGTCACACAAATAATTCACACAATTCAAAATAAAATTTTTATTTCCATAGGTCTGATTCGTGTACTTATCATATCCCAAAGGCAATTTTTTTCTTGAGCGATAATCAATATCATTACGAATCATATCACCATCGGAAATAACGATCATTTTTGATTTCTTGCCATTTTCTTTAAAATCAATTGCACTGTCTTTTGCAATTTTTGGTGAAAGATGGTTTTTATAAAGAGATTCGAATTCTCCTTCCAATAATACAGCTATATTACGATACGGATTATCGAAACGTTTTTCGTCCAATGGCATATTTACCATTCGCAGATCAACTCTTACTGGAGAAAGAATAGCTTTTGAAAATTTCGATGATTGTAATAAAATAGTTTTTTTGATTCCCTTGACAGCGATTGTATCCAAGCTTGCAGCAAAATCTACTTTTACCACATCCAGATTTTTTACGATTGGGTGAGACCCAGTCGGCATGATCAATGGGGAAAAGATCCAAGGCTTCATTTGAATATTCGCAGGCTGACCACGCATAGCGACATTTACAGGAATAACGGATGACTGAATATCAGCGATCATATCAGCATTTACACGGACACCGTATTTAAAGAACATATCATCCAGCCTTAAATTATAAGGAACTGCGAGGGTGCCGCCATTTCTGCGAAGACTATCGGGGCTGGTATACAAAGGGTCTATCAGCCAAAGAGCTTTACCACCTCGCATAATGAACTGATCAATAATAAATTTATCTTTATCAGTAAACGAGGAATCAGGCTTAGCAACAATGATCGCGTCCAAGCCTTTTAATGCATTCAACTGTTCATTGATAGTAACTCTTTTAACAGAATAAAACTCATTCAAGGCATCTGCAATATCCTGAACAGCAAGCGTATCTAGCTCATCGTGCCCATCCAGAAAACCAATTTGAGGGCGGGACACAACACTCAGATTTCTGATACAACTCGCAAATTCATATTCCAAGGATTGGATGGAATTATTTAATTGCGACTCGGGAGAACTCCCCATTTGCGTTTTTAGCAACTGCCATGGTAATTCGTGCCCACGGTAAGAAACGAGACAAGCCGGAAAAATTATCTGCTGAGTAGTACCGCTTTCCTCCTTGACCTCTAAATTTGTTGGTTGCAGACCTTTATCATACAGCTGTTTATAAACCTCATTCTGCTGTTTTTTATCCGGATTTTCGGATGGATTAATAAATTCGTATTCGATATTATTATTTGAATAGGTTCTGAATTCATCCAACATTTCTTTCGTTTCATTGCGTAAACGTTTAAATCCAGCAGGAAAATCACCCTCCAAATAAACTTTTACATAAATAACATCATCCAGGTTTTTTAACAGATCTTTTGTAACATCAGATAAAGTATAACGCTTTTCCGTGGTAAGATCAAAACGGTGAAATACAAAAGAACCTATATAGTTGATCATAATCAGTAAGGCGATCGCCAGACCAAGAGCAACTATATCCCGTTTTTTATTTCTTTTATTTTTAGTCAATTTACTTATATCTTTTTTAATCTAAAATTTGTTAAGAGCTGCATACTACCTACCATTTCCTACTTTCCAAAACAGTTCTTGTTCCCAAAATAAATACAGCGATCAGACTCACAAAATAAATCACATCCCTTGTATCCACTACTCCACGGCTCATTGAAACATAATGACTATTTATCCCCAATGCAAGAATAACATTATCAATTTTTCCGAAAAGAGCAAATGAACTCATAAAGTCGAAACCGATATAAATGAAGAAACAGAGAAATAATGCCAGTATAAAAGAAACAACCTGGTTATCGGTTATTGATGATGCAAAAATTCCAATAGAAACAAAAGCAGCTCCTAAAAACAACAACCCGATATAAGAACCCCACATCCCTCCAGTATCAATGTTTCCAACAGGACTGCCCAATCTATGAACAGAATAATAATAAATCAAGGTTGGAAGTAAGGAGAATAAAACCAGAACCAATCCTGCAAAATATTTTGCAAGGATGATCTGAAGATCAGTGAGTGGGCGGGTAAGTAAAAGCTCGATGGTGCCGGCCTTTTTTTCATCCGCAAAAGAACGCATGGTAATAGCTGGGATCAAAAATAAGAACACCCATGGACCAATAATAAAAAGAGAATCAATGTTGGCATATCCGCTATCCAACACATTCAAATTATTACTTGAATTTGAGTCGGATTTTATCCACCACATGAATAAACTGATCAGCACCAAAAACACGCCAATGGAAATATATCCAATGAGTGAACTTAAAAAACTACCAATTTCTTTTTTTAGTAATGTGAACATATACGAATGCAAAAATACTATTTAAATAGTATGGCGGGGATGTTTTAACATTACTAAAGTACAAATTATTTAACAATCGCCTATTAGTAAGTTATTTGAATTTGTTAAAGATTGTTAAGCAAAACGTTCTGGGCTTACTGACCATTTCTGGTTGCTTCAGATTGTCGATTGAAAAAATGCTCAGTGAAGAAAATAATTCGTTCAAAATACCTCATTTATCATAAATTTGTTCTCCCTATAAATATCAACAGAAATGAAAATTTTAAAATTTGGCGGAACATCTGTAGGATCAGCTGAACGCATGCATTCATTAGCAGAATTAATTAATGACAATCATCCTAAAATTGTTGTTTTATCCGCTATGAGCGGGACAACCAACAATTTAGTTGAAATAGCAAATGCACTTTACGCAAAAGAAAACGATAAGGCAAAATCGCTAATTGATGCTTTGGATACTAACTATCAGAATGTAATAAAACAATTATACAGCAACGAGCCTGCACTTCAAAAAGGAAAGGAATTACTGGAATCACATTTCGCGTATTTGCGTGCATTTACAATGGATATATTCACTATAAATGAAGAACGCGCTATTTTAGCTCAAGGTGAATTACTTTCAACTGCTTTGTTCCATTATTACCTGGAAGAAAAAAAAACTGAATCGATTCTACT
>CANJPX010000083.1 GCA_947476185.1 Bacteroidota bacterium | reverse complement strand
TATGGGTGATGACAAACACCAAGCTGAATTAAATGCTATTCACAAACCAAATTCAATATTCCCAAATAATAACGATGGCTTACTTCGATGTTAGTGGTGCGGTGGGGAAAAATAAAATTTCCTATAACGTTTTGCAGCTATAAGAAGTTGGCGTTTTCGAAGCACAAAACTTTCAACCTGCACTAAAGTTTGATTGAAAAACTGAACTTCATTTAATCACTGAACCGCCAATTTCTTATAGGTGCTGTTACCTGCTGGCCTTCCTTCTTTCGTGTCGCTGTATCCCTTGTCAATATTGAGTTTCAGTATCATTGTCTGCTGTGTTTGTCTGCCTGTGTGTCGGTGTATTTTTATTTTTTTTGAAGCGTTGGGAAATTTTTTAAAAACAATTTTTGTCTGCGTTGGCAAAGCAAGCTCTTTTGCAATTTTTGGTCTGTGCGTTGGCTTGTGCGAATTGCAAATGTGCTTGCTTTTAGCGTGGGCTTACCTTTGGTTTCATAAATATTGATATTAAAAGTCCTATTCCAACAACTACGTCAACTATATTCCACATCTGTCTGCCAAGTGCAATTTTGAAAAATGGTTGAAATAGCACTGCAAGTCCACCATAAATTATCATTTCTGTTTGTCTGCCTTGTTCGTGTGCTTGATAAGCTAAAATTGCAAATCCAATTAGTCCTGCGATTCTTACAAACTGATAAAATCCGTAAGGCATATCCGCTAAACAGAGGAAAAATAAAATCGCTAAAATTATTTTGATTGCGTTACTCATCTTTCTTCAAATCGTCAAGTGAACTGGTATCAATACTGATTAACTCAAACTGCGGTAATTCAGCCGCTTCCAAATATTGGTTGGTTATCTTGTCAAGGAAAGATTCGGTTACAATGTCTTCCTCTAAAAACTGCTCAATGTCTGGGAACACTGCCAAAATACTATCATCACTAACTTTCAGTCTGTGTCTGATATTCTTAAAAAACTTTATTTCAGAATATTCAATTTGTTCGTCTGCTTTAATTGTCTGAATAGCAAAATCAATTAAAGTTAATTCCTCTTGTTCGGTCAAAGAAGATTTTCCTAATAAGTCAAAATAATAAGAAATGAACTCTTTGCCTCTTGTGTTAATCTTACTTACAAGTGAGTTAATTTCTTCTTGAAAATTGAAGTCTTTAAATAATGGCGATTTTTCACACATTGATTTAATGAGGGCAATTTCTCTATTGTCTATATGCCCGTCAGATGCCATACAGCAAAAGGCTGATTTAAGCAACAGTTTGTCAAAGCTAATTGTGTCCATATTTTTTTGTATTAAGGTTTAAAACCAATTCTTGGTCGTTCATTTTTTTGTTCTGTTTGTTCTGAATTCATTTTTGCTCTTACTGTTTCGTATTTCTGCAACTCGTGAAGCGGAACAGAAGGCTTTGTATTCTTTATAATGTTTTCCAAAATCTTCATTGTAATTCTTGATTTTTCTTTGAGTGCTAAACGTGAAGCTTCGTTAACCAAAAATTCAATGTCTGATGAAACATAGTTTGCGGTCAATGTTGAAAGTCGGTCATAGTCCATACCAAAGTCAAGCGGTCTGTTTTTTAAATACATTTCAAACATTGCCTTTCGGGCTTCAAAGTCTGGCGGTGGCAAATAGAATTTCTTGTCCAAACGACCTGCTCTAAGCATTGCAGGGTCTATCATATCAGGATAGTTAGTTGCTCCGATTATAAAAATTCCTTTTTCACCAGTTCTGTCCATTTGAGCCAACATTTCATTTACTGCACTTTTCGCCATTTCGTGAGCATCACTGTCACGGTTTGGCAATAGCTCATTTATTTCATCAATGAAAATGATTGTCGGTGCATTCTTTTCGGCTTCTTCAAACATTTTGGCAATGTTTTCCTGTGTCGCATTTATAAACCTGCTTTTCAAAGTTGAAGGTGTCGCCAACATAAAATTAAAGCCTACTTCTTCGGCAAAGTGTTTGGCAAAGAATGTTTTTCCGCAACCTGGAGGACCGTATAAAAGCATTCCGTTAGGAATGGTAACGCCATACTTTGCGTATTCTTCGGGTTTGTGTAAGGCATCAATTACATCTAATTGCAATTGTGCTTTCAATTCTTTCATTCCTGCAATAGCATCAAAACCTTTTCCTTTAGCTTTTTGAGTTTTGATTTTTTTATCATCCTTGTCATCTGACTTTACTTTTTGAACTGTATCAACATCTTCAATTTCAATTTCTCCATTCAATGCCTGTATAAATTCGTTTGCAGATTGAAATCGGTTTTCAGGGTCTTGTTGGAGTGATTTTTTGAGAACTTTTAAAATGGTTTCATCAAAATCAACAATATCTTCTGATACTTTCGGAAATGAAATTGGCTTCTTTCGTTCTTCAATAATTACATCTTCGGCTTTTGTTCTATCAGCTTTAAATTTTGAAATGTCTTTGAACCAAGGCGGCATTCCAAAAAGCAAATGATACATTAATGCACCAACAGAAAACAAATCTGATTGAGGAGAATAAAAACTATTAAAGCATTCCGATGCTACATAATTCAAATTCAAACCTTCTTTGTTATATGCCTTTGACGATTGATGAAATGAACGGGCAAAACCAAAATCTATAATTTTAGCTTGGGGAATGTCGCCCGATAAATCAAGCATTATGTTTTGAGGTGTGATTTCATTATGAATAATTGGTTCGGCCAAATTGTGTAAATAATTAAGACCGTTTAAAATTGCCGAAATAATTTGCTTTAAATCATAAACAGATTCAATTTTCTCACGGCTTATTTTTTCAGCCAAAGTTTCACCTGCTATGAAATTAAGCACCAAAAAACCAAATTTCTTGCCTTCAAAAATCAGCTCTCCGCTGTCTTTGTAAGAAACAATGTTTGGATGCTTGATTGATTTTAGAAATTCAATTTCAAGCAAGTTGTTTTCACTGTCAAAAGCTGAACGATGAAGTTTTACATAATTGAACAGTTTAAGGAAATAGAGTTTACCGTCTTTACCTTTTACTCTGTAAGTTTCAGCATTACTACCTTGCTTAATAAAAAGCATAACAGAATACTTTTCATTGACTGAAAAGTTTTTGGGTAGTATGCCTTGTTTTTGAATATCCATTTTAACGAGTAAAATTTGAGTTATTAACCTAATGTGTCTTTTGGTTTTTCATCATCAGGCATTAATGCGATTAACTGAACTAAAATATTTCTGATACCACCTGTGTTTCCAGCTGTAGCCAACTGTAAACCTTGGTTACACAATTGTCTTGCTTTGTTTCGGTCTTTCCAATGGTATGAATTAAAGTCGCTGTCAATGTGTTTCAAAAATTGAACATCCATTGCGTTGCCTGTAACAGCATTACGCAAATTGAAATCTAAAGAGCCAATTTCACTAATTAGGTGTTTCGCTTCCTTGGTATTTTTGTCCTTGATAACTTGCTCAATAGTCTTCTTGTATTCTTGAATGTGGGCTTCAACTTTGTCCATATTCAAATCGTCATCATCGCTATTGGCTTTTATCTTTTCTATCAAATCTTCAAGTTCATAGAAAGCATCTTTTAGTTCTTGTTCAACCTTTGGCCATTCAGCAACTTTTTCAGCACTATCCAATTTCAAAAGTTCTTTACGCAAGCCATCAAGAATTTTCATTTTCCCGTCTGCACTTCCTTTTTCGTTTTCTAATTGTTCTTCAAGAGCTTCTAACTTTTCCGAAACATCATTGGCGTTAACCTTTTGTGCTGTTCTTTTTGCTTTTGAAATTTCCTTGGTAAGCAATTCTTCTGTTGGCGGTTCAGTTTGCTTTATTTCAATTTCTAATTCCTCTGTGTGGTTTAGTAAAGGAAAGTAAGCACTGAATTTCATTAATTGAGACCTGTCAACTTTTATGGTAATATCCACATCGCTACCTTCGGGAAGTAATGCAGGCAAACTTTCTCCTGTAATGATTACTTCGGTTATGAAGTTGTTCAAAACAGGATTCGTTCCTTCTGCATTAAAATCTCCTTGATAAATAGGAATACGAATAATGTCTTTTATCATTCCCGGTCTGATTGCACTTCTTGTTTTCAAACCATTGATTACACCCGTTGCAGGAACTTTTTTGCTTTTCTCTAAACCTTTTACTGGCAGAAATAAATCTTTGCCTTCGGTGTGAAAAAACTTTGCAATTCCAATATGATAGGGTAGAACTTGCATTCCATCAAGTCCGCCAATTCCTTGTAAAATGCTAAATTGGTGCGGTTGGCATTCTAATTTATTACCTGCTTCATCATAAACATTTATTTCAAAGGAGTTGGAACGACCTTCAACTAAAAGCACATCAACAATTGTTGCTTTTTCGCCAATTAGTTTTTTACCACTTGACCAAGCACCATCAAAACGAACAACATCAGCGTAAATCTTTTCAGGGAAAGTTCCTGTTGTCTTTTCTTTCAGCACTTTCAAGTTTACCATTTCGTCTAATTCAACGGTGGTCGCTTCGTATTTAATATCAAGTTGAAGTTTGGTTTTATCCCTTGTTGTTTCCTTTACTTCATCTGATACAGAAATTGTAGAAGCAAACAAAGCCGCACCTTTAGCAACTACCGTCATAGGGTCAACGGAAGTATCAACTTTATCTGTGATTTGCTCTTTAAGCATTCTGCGAAGAATTGGCGAATAGGTCGGACCACCTACCAAAATCAATGCTCCAAGGTCTGAACCTTTTAAGTTGTTTCGTTTCAATAATTCTTTGGTAATGTCAATTGCCTTTTGAAAAATTGGAGCAACTGCATTTTCCATATCTTTTTGAGTTACCAATACGTCAACTTCTAATTCGTTACCATTTTCATCCTCAAATGGTAAATCACCTAATTGTGATAATATATTATGAGAATCTTTAAATGACAGTTGAATTTTTGTTTCCTCTGCATAAAACTTTACTGCATTCCTTAAAATTTCCTTTTGCTCTGAATCTTCTAAAACGCTTTCGATAGCAAAATTTTCAGCAAGATTTGGAATGATAATCTGGTCAACAATTGCTTCGTCTAAGTTTTTACCTCCAAGCCAGTTATCGCCATCAGTATCTTTAACAGCTAGAATGCCTTCTTCTGCTTTAATCAAAGCGGCATCAAAAGTTCCTCCACCAAAATCGAACACCAACCAAAAGCCGTCTTTACTTTTTGAACCAAGACCATAAGCAGTGGCGGCAGCCACTGGTTCTTGTAATAGTTCAATATGTTTAAACCCTGCAAGTTTTGCGGCTTGCATTGTAGCTTCGTTTTGCGGATTCAAAAATTTTGCAGGAACAGTAATTACTATTGAGGAAATATTTTCATCCTGCACAAATGATTTTAGTTTTTTCAAAATTTCAGAAGACAATTCTTCTGATGAAAAACTTTTATTCATATTGGAACATTCATAAGAATGTGTTGTTCCCATTGTTCTTTTGAACTCTATAAATGTGTTGGTTTTTCCTTTTTCTAAAGTTTTTAATGCTCTTGCATTATCATTCTTCATTACATTAAAAGCCGTATCACCTACAAGAATGTCTTGCCGTTTATTGAAGTGGATACAAGAAGGAACTGTATCTTTTAACGTGTCCGATTTTTTAATTGTCGGAACTCCATTTTCCATTCTTGCAATTGCTGAATTGGTTGTTCCTAAGTCAATGCCGTAATCAATTTTATTTCTCATTTTCTGAATATTGTTTTGTTATTAATAGCCTTTTGATGTTTCAATTTGGGCTGTTTGAATCATTTTGTCGTTATAGTTAACCTGTGGAATAAGGACTTTAGAAATTATCTCAGAATCTTTTTCAAGATTTTCATCAGGAATTGAACTGGTTACAATTACTTTCATCCCTTGATGAAACTGTTTGCCCAACAATTCAGGCATTTCATAACCATTGGCAGAAAGATTGTCTTTCAGTTTTCCAACTGATGCTTGTAATTGTTTTAGCCCTTTAGTTTTTGAATCCATTAAATTGATGTTTCTTTCAATTAGATTGATTTCACTTGCAACTTTTAATGCTAATGAATGGTCAGGCTCTGCATTTGGCGTGGCTTGTAAAGTTGTTTTCTGTTGCTCAATTAAATGCAATTGAGAATCCATCAATTCGGTTTGCTTGCCAAACTCTTTTACCAAACTTTCCTCAATAGATGATTTGGTTTTGCTCAACTGGTCAATAAAATCTGTTTTGTCGGTTTGTTGTCTTTTGCTCAATAGCCAATATAAAAGTCCTGTAAGCAGGATTGCTGAAAGCACTCCAATAATTCCGTAAAGAGAATTTTTGCTTAGTGATTCAGAAACTTCGGTGATTTTACCTTCGTTTTTGTCGCCTGTTTCCTTGATTTGAATTCCAAGTTGATTTGCAGTTTGACTGATAGCATTTGTATTATTTTGAATTTTTTGTTTCAAAATTTCAATGCTATCATTTGCAGATTTGAGTTTTGTGGTTAGCGTTCCTATTTCGGATTTCCTACTTCCGTTTTCCTTTTGAAGCGTTTTAACCTGTTCTGTCAAAGGTTTAATCTTTGTTTCTAATTCTTCTTGCGTTACTTGTGCAAAAGCACCAAGTGAAGAAAATAGAATTATTGCGAATGTTATTTGTCTTTTCATTTTTTGTGTTTATTAGTTACAGGCTTTTATTAGAATTATGAATAGGATTATTCCACCAACCCATTTTAACCAGTCAGGTATTCCTTCTTCACTTGATGAACTTGAGCTTGTTGTTGGTCTGTGAGTGCTTGTTGAACTACTTGATGAGGAAGAGCTATATGAGGAGCTACTCACGCCTAATTGCGTGGCAATAGATTTTAAAGCAGTATGGTTTTTAGAGTAGTGAGTTCTTTGTGATGAAACTAAATCGAAAGAACCAATACTTTCTGAAACAGAAAGTGCAGAACGAACAACTGAACGCAGAGTTGTAAAATCGCCAATTCTTACCTCAATACTTTCTTGAGCTGTATTTACAGCTGTGACGAGCATTCCAAGGGCATTATTGGCAACTGCACTGCTGAGTTTTAAATAAAAATCATCTGTTGAACCTAAGATAGATTTGATGTTAGCAAGTTTAGGCTTGCAACTATCAACAAGGTCTTTAGCATTAGAAACTGTATCTGAAAGATTTTGAAAACGTTCTAATTTTGAAGTGATGAATTTTAAATCTTCCTCAACCTTTTTGTGTTTATCTCTTTCGGGTTTATCATCTATCCATTCTTGTAAGTCTTTGATGTTTTCATCTATTTGTTGTTTAGCTATATTTCCAACTGCATAACTTTTGGCATTTTTAAACAACTTCATTGAATAATCACTTGGGTCTGTATCCGTGTCTTTAAAGTGCATAAAATAGTCACGACCACAAGCAAAAAATTCCATTGCTAATTTGTCGGCAATGGATGTGTATTTAATGTTTGTTGTTCCAAGAATTGATTTTAATTGCTTTATAGATTCTTTTGTGTCGGCTAATAAACTATTTGCTGCCTTTATTGAATTAGCCTTGTTTGCCTTACGCTTTGATTTAGATTCTTCAATTTTCTTTTCAATTTGCTCAATTGGTTTCTGAACAAATCCTTTTAAAAAATCTTCTTTAGCTGAAAATTCTTGTTTCGTTAAAATGTCAAGGAATTTGTTTGAAGTTACAGTTCCGCTTTTTTCAACTTCAGATTGCACTTGATTAAGAAACAAAAGTTGGAGTTCTTTTTTAGTGGTTTTAAAGGTTTCATCTGTTGCTAATGCTTTGAAGTCTTTTATAAAATCACTTTCAAGGAATTTCAGTTTTAATGAAATGCCTTGTTCCAAAATTGCTTCATTGGTATTTGTTCCTTCTAAAATGCCACTTAAATAAAGTGTTCCCAAATTGCTGTAAGCCGAAGCATTTCGCTGTGAAACTTCTCCGTTTGATGTGAGTTTTGTCCAGATATTGATTACTTGGTCTAAATCGGCTTCTTTAATCGCGTCAAAAGCTGGTTCGTCCGTAATTGGGTTTCCTTTGTAAAACCAAAATAGTGCAGAACTCATTTTATCGCTGTCAAGATTGAGTTTTGAAGCTGCTTCATTTACTTTGTCTAAAGTCCTGTGCAAATTACCAAGTGTCGGAAAACTAAAGTCGTCCTGTGGGTCTTGCTCGGCTTCAATAAATTGTTTCAACCGTTTTACTTGTCGTTCTTGTTCCCTTGCTGTTGCACCAACGAGCAAACCAACTGTCCGATACGGATTGTTTTGAATTATGTGCATTTATCTCTCAGTTTAAGATTATCGAATTTATGGTTTTCGGTGCGTTGGCAAAAAATGGCTCTTTTGGTTTTGCGAAGGGTCGGCTTGTGTGTCGGGCAAAACCAAATGTGCCATTTGTGCGGCTGGCTAAAATTGTTTTTAAAAAATGTGCGGTGGGAAAAAATAAAAATACTGAAGCGTTCGCTTTTGGGTCGGCTGTCTGCTGGTTCATTTGTCCCGTTACTTTATGTTTATTTCTGTCGTTCATTCTTGTTGTGTCGTCTTTTAGGCTTGCAGGTAACGTGCCGCGCACAGGCGCATACCCTTTTCGGGTTGCGCTTGTGCGCTGTTAAGGGCTGGCGTTTTATTGCAACACTATTTTACGATTCTCAATTGTGTTATTTTGCGTATCAATTACTTGAACAAAGTAAATTCCATTTCCGCCCCAAGTTGATAAATCAATATAAGAACTTTGCTGATTTACAGGAGTTGTGAAAATAATTTGACCAAGTGAATTAGTAATTTTTAAAGTATATCCATTCATTGAAGCAAAGTTTCCGAAATCAATTGTTATATGATCATTAGATGGATTTGGAAATACTTTGATTGTATTTAAATTGTTTGGTGGTGTTAATCCTGTAATTAGAGTATTAATTACTAATGTGTCGTTTACTGTTGTATAAATTGTATCATAGACAATAATCGTATTTATACAAGTATCATTAATTTGAATGGTGGCAATATTTGAAGTATCTAAACATCCATTTCCAGTTGATGCAATTACTCTGAGTTGTTGGTTGTGATTAGCTAACTGAAGGTTATTTACAGAAAGTGTTACTGTATTTTGGCCAACATAATTTGGTGATGAGGAAATTGTCTGCCATCCTATATTGGCAGAATTGGCTTGCCATAAAATATCCGCAGAGTTATCATTGCATTGGGCTGAAATCACTAAATTACTTCCTAAAGCACCATTAAAACTGCTTTGTGCGATACTTACAACTGGGGTCGTGCAATTTACAGCATTGTACAAATCTGTAATTTCTTGTTGTGTTAATGCGCGGTTCCAAATACCAATATCGTCGATTTTACCGTTGAAATACCCACCAGCTTCAACAATTCCAAAATTTTTCCCAATATATACATTGCTATCATTGGTGGGAGCACTCGGACCTCCGTTTCCCCAATAGTTTTTTTCAAGAACCACTTCTCCATCAACGTATAGCCTCGAAGACTGATTGTCACAAATCATTCCGACATGATGCCAGTTATTATCTACAACTTGGGTTAATTCACTCGGGAACATATCATAATTCATTTCAGAGCCACCTTGGAAGTTGAAATAATAACCTGACAATTTACCTGATGCAGCATGAATTGTCCAGCCGTTATTAGATGAACTTGGATATTTAGTAATAATAGCATTAGTATAACTCAATGGATTACCATTACACCAAGCAAAAAGAGAAATTGGAAAGGCATTTAAGGAATTCTGATGCGGAATAGTAATGAAATCACTTGAAAAAATATATGCTTTCTCGGAAACCCCAAACCTATCGGTAGTTAATGTAGCCCCATTAACCGTCCCATTATTCCCATTTAAACTTTCATCATTAGCATTACCATTAAAAGGCCACCAAGCGACTAATCCATTTGTAGGAATGTAGTTTGGAACCTGTGCATTTGTAAATAATGCTAATCCGAAGATTGCAATTGTTGTCATTAGTACATTTTTCATTTTCATGTTTTGTTTTTTTTAATTGTTTGACTTTGGGCAATTGGATCGAGAGCTTGCCCTTAACGTTTTGCAGCTACAAGAAGTTGGCGATTTCGGAGACGAAAACTGTCTGCCACCACTGAACTTGATACGAAGCATAAAGCTTCATTTAACCACTGAACCGCCAATTTCTTGTAGGTGCTGTTAGGTGCTGGCGTTCTGTCTGTCGTTGCTCTGTTGTCCATTGTTTGCAGTGTCTTGGTGCGGTTGCTTGGTGGCTCTTTTGGATTTTTTTTGCGTTGGTCAGTGAATTGGAAAAAAATACAAATGTGCCACCAAATGCGTTGGCTATGTTAAGTTATATTCTTTTTTCGTCTTTATGTCACGTTGAATTTTTGAAAATATGTCTGTTTGGTCTGGTTTTTCAAGTGCTAAAATTACTTCTTCTGTCAAGTGTGATGGCTTGTAAACTTTACCATTTAAGAGTTTAAAGTGTTTTTCAATAAATGAGTTGTCATTGGGTTCAAGAATATAAAAATGGTATTTGTCATTGATGAATGAAACTAACTTTTCTCTGAACTTTTTCTGTGTGTCCTTTTTGAAATTTGCTTTTAATGTTGAATTGTTTGTCAAATATGAGGATAGAACAAATAGAAAATTGATATTGTAAGATTGAACAAATAATGTGTCACGGTCGAATAAACGATTTTCAAAGTGTGTCTGCATTATAGGTTTTCCTGTTTCGTCTAAGTAAGATTTTGAAAAGTCAAAGTCTTTGTTTACAAAAGCTGATATGAAGAAATTTGGTGTTATGTTATAACCTTCGGTAAAATTTTCTCTATATCTCAGTTGCTTGTCTAATTTTTTATCGTTAAACAAGTCAATGTTATATTGAATTACATTTCTTGCATATGTGAATTGTTTTGCTTTGGAATATTTACCTACGCTATTTTGTGGTTTGTAATATTTACTATCACCAACAAAATAAATTTCATCTTCAACTAAAAGTGATTTGTATTTATAAATATGGTCAACTTGTTTTCCATCTGGGTGATTTTTTAATTCAGGCAATAATTTATTATCACCAATTAAGTCGTCAATCATATCTTCAAAAACAATATTGAAATCTTTAATTAATATAACTTCTTCAATTTGTTTTTTGGAATGTATTTTCTCACTTCTTTCGAAAAAAGCATAAAGTAAATTATACAAGCTAATCATTTTGTCTGAGTAGTACTTGTATTTGATGCTTTTTAAATATCTGCAACCTTTACGCAAAATATTTTCAAATTGATGACCTTTAATAAGTTCATAATTTTGAGGTGGATAAAAGTCAAAAGCATATTTTTCTTTGATGAAATTTAAGGTTGAATAGAATAGAACTAAAAGTTCTTCGTCATAATTTGTTTTTTTTCTCGTTGTCGCTAAATCAACATAAATAGGCGTGTTGTTTTGAATAATTGGCTGTTTTTTATTAATCGTAATATGCCAATTTATTTTGTTTTGTTGTGAATGAGCAGATTTTGAAATAAACGTAAACAACGCTTGATTTTCCTTGTAGAATTTTAATAAACTTAAAATAATATCAAGTTCTGTATTGGATTTTTCTTCAAGGTTAGTAACAACCTGATTTAAAAATTGATTCTCAGAAATTGAATTATAAAAATGGCGTTTGTTGAACTGTTGAACTGCTCTGTATAGCCAAGTTGAAATTTCAAATACAATTTTGTCTTTCCCTGTTTTTGAAAGTATTTCTTTATATTCAGTAGTTAGTATTATTAAAGATTCAGGCTCAAATTCATCAAAGGCTAAACCATTTTCATTAACAAATACCTTTGGAAATATGATAACAGCATCGTTGATTAATGGATTAAAGTAATATCCAACATAATTGATTTTTGAGTAAATAGAATTAATTGGAAAGAAATATCTTTCAGATAAAACTTGTTTAAGTTTTTCTGTTTTATATTGATATTCTTCAAATAGTATTATCATTATTCTGCTTCTATTCCGTTATATTTAAAAAATGCTTTTACTAATTCTTTTGAATTATCATTGTATAAATCGCCAAATTGAAAATCAATTACTTCTCCCTCTTGTTCATATTTAAATATAGAATTTTGTGTTCCATATTCATCTTTGTAAACTTCTGACCATATATAAAACAATACTTTAGACCTAAGTTGGTCAAATGCTATTTTTCCGTCATTGGGATTAACAAATCGATTTCCTAGTTGCTTATCTTCACTTCCTGTTAATTCTTTAATTTTCGGATTGATTGTTTCAATAAAGTTTCCCCAATTATACGTTTCGTTATCAATTTCAATTGTTAGAGTTTTAGCATCTTCATAATCAACTGGCACAAATTCCCAATCCCATCGTCTTTTGAAAGCACTATCCATTGGAAATAATGATTGGTCAGAAGTGTTCATTGTGGCATATATGAAAAGATTGTTTGGCAATTTAATGCTGTTGAAATCTTCATTGGTAGAGTTAGTTTTTTCGTTGTAAAAATCTAAGTCCACTTCGTTCAATAAAACCTTTCTTAAATGAGTTGCCAATTCTTTTGAAACTTCTATTTCGTATTTTGAGTAGCCTTCTTCATCGCGGTCTAAACATTGAAAAATGTCGCCAAAAATTTGAGCACAATTACCTCGGTTAATTTCTTCTATGATTAAAAAATGAGGTTCGTCAAGATTCTTCCAAGCATCGCAATATGCCTTTGTAAATGCTTGCGGTACGAAATCATATTTTATTTTATCGTCATCCATTACAGGTTTATAACTGCCTACAAATGAGTGATAATCTGTTTCAGGGTGAAAGGTTGTTCGTGTTCTATTATTACCGTTTGTTTTAATTTCAACTTCTCGACTTTTCCCAGTTCCTGGCGAACCAAAAAAGATGACTTGGTGAGATTCTCCTATTGAACTATACGAAGAATTGGATTTTTTTTGTTCAGGTTCATTTTCTTCAATTAAATCTTTCCAAATCTCTCCACGTTCTTTGCTGGTTTTATATGTCATCGCCTTGTTAGCATTGACTACAATGGCATTGAAATGTAATTCATCTTGATTTAACACAGAAATATCGTATACAAACCAACTACCTTTATTAATTTTTAATACATCTTCAAATTCCTTTATTGCATTTTGGTTATATATGCTTTTATTATATGAAGCGTAATTTGGGTATGATATACGCAAACGTCCTTTATGTGTGTCTGATTGTTCTTTTAGGAATAATAATATAAAGCTGTTTTTAATTTTTATTCCGTTAATATAAACCTTATCGAAAATAGAAAAGAATAACAGTTCACTAGACCGCATTTTTGATATATCGAGGTTCTCAATATCAGAACAAACCTTATAGTTCATTCCAATCATTAAGTCAACTATCCCTGCATCGTTGTTTTTAATTTTGTATGTTTTTTCCTTATCTTGAATGCAAATTGCAGTGCCCCAAGCGGCAGTAGCTGTAGCATCTGGAATTGTTGTGTTAAAGAAAAATGAAGTTATATCTATTCTCATAGTATTTGTTTAAAAATATGATTTAATAAAATTGAAACTAAGTTTATATCCCATCCATTCCCTGCACACTTACCAATTTTTGAATATGTTTGATTTGGAGGAAACTTTATTTCTTTATACTCTCTATCCATTTTGAATCCCATTAACCTGTAATGTTCTTCAATTGATAATTTACGAACCATTTCTTTCCCATTCTTTATAGGCTCTACAATTCTTATTACATTATGTTCAGGTGGAGTTACCGTCATACAGATGCCATCTGTTTTAAGTTTACGATTATAGTAATCGTAACATAATGGTTCATCTACTTCGAATTTAGAAATACTATGTAATTCTTTAATCCTGTCTATTTGAGCTTTAGAACGATATAAATCTGCTGAAACATTCTCGTCTAAAAAATCCTTTAGTTTCTTTTTTAATTCAATTTTTGGTGGTTCAAATATAAAATCCTTAGGATACTTATCTAAAGAGCCAAATATCCATAACCTTTCTCTGTTTTGGGGTATTCCATAATCTTTTGTATTAAGAATACTATATTCAACATTATAACCAATTTTTTTAAGTTCACTTAAAATTTTTTCAAATGTGGGCTTTAGTTTACCTACGGCTAAGCCCTTCACATTCTCCAATAAAATGTACTTAGGCTTTTTCTTTTTACATATGCGTATAATATCCTGAAATAGTGTTCCTCTTATATCCATTTCTCCTTCTCTTTTCCCTACTGTTGAAAATGGTTGGCAAGGAAAACCACCTGTAAATAAGTCAAAGTCAGGCAATTCATTTTCTTTGATTTTAGTTATATCACCAAAGTTTTTTACATTTCTAAAATTGTATTCAAATATTTCAATTGCATTTTTATCAATCTCTGAAAAACCTATTACCTCATAGTTTATTTTTGCATTTTTTAAACCATAAGATGCTCCACCATAACCAGCAAATGCCTCAAATACTTTTATTTTATCTTTATTAATGCAATTAATTTCGTCAACCTTATTATCATCTACATTAACTTCATCAAATATGTATAATTGAGGATCTTCAACTAATTGTTCTATTATCTCAGGTTCAATATATTTCAAGTTTTTTTTCATTTCAGTTAATTTTATTTTTTAATAACTCTTTTGGCTCCACATGTAATATTTCAGCTATTTCAAATAAAACTTCTAATCTTGGTTGCTGTCTGTTTTGAATGTATGAGTTAACCATATTATAGCTTTTGCCTAATTTTTCAGCAAGCCATTTTTGCTTAATCCCTTTTTCTTCCAGAACTTCCTTTATTCTGTTCATAATACTTTTGTCAAATTATTTGAAAGTGCAAATGTAAAATATTGTATTTAACATCTCATATTATAAGATATAAAGTTATCAATAATTGTTCAATAGTCACCGTGGTGGGTGGACTTTGGGTGCGGTTGGGCAAAATTAAATGTGGTGTTTTTGTGTTGGCAAGTGCGTTGGCAAAACACCTTTTTTAATTTTGCGAAGCGTTGGCATTTTGTCTGTCGTTTTAGTGTTAGTATGATGTCGTTTATGTCGTCCGTGACGCTTGCACCTAACTTATTATTCCCGCATGATTTCCTCCTCTTTGCAAACCTTGCGTGGAGGCTTTACGCGTTTATGTTGTTTCATCAAAAATACAACTTTTTGGTATTTGACGTCGAATTTTCATTGCTTTTTTCGTCGGGTAGTACGTCAAAAGGAC
>CANJPX010000082.1 GCA_947476185.1 Bacteroidota bacterium | reverse complement strand
CTAAAAATCATTGTACTAAAACAGTATGATTAAACTAAAAATGGTGGGGGCTCTTTCGTCCGATCTTGAGGGGGCTCTTTGCTCCGGTCAAGTGGGGGCTGTTTCAAGCGATCTTGAGGGGGCTGTTTGTCTGAAATTTCCAAAAAGAAAGCAGAAAAGGAGTTTTATTCCAAGGTTGATGTGATTTCTCAGATTGATGAAAGAACGGTAATGCTAAATGTAGGATTCAATGAGTTTGATTTTATGATAGTTGAATAATGGAGACAAATGAAGAATTGGTGAACAAGGAATTAGTATTCCTTGTTACCTTGAAAGAATTGGCAAAGCAAAGTTTATAAGATGAAAAATTGAAATCTACTAATTTTCCAAAAGGTTTTGATATAGCTAAGGCTCTTCAAGTATTGGATAGGGCTTTGGATGCTGAAATCGAATTTTTGCAAGAGAATCCATGTGATTATTTAGATATATACGACTGAAGTCGATTGAAATCAAAAATTATTATATTTACTATGTCGACCTTTAAAATTTGTTTATTATGAAAAATATGAGACTTTTTTGCTATAAAATGACACATGACACTGGTTTTGCTCCAAATCCATTTTACGGATTTTTAACATTAGCAAATTGTAAGCCTCGTATAAGAGAGACAAAAAAAATAGGCGACTGGATTGCAGGTTTTACATCTAAGGAATTAAATGGTGACCCAGTTGGCGAAGAGAGGCTAGTATACTTGATGAAGGTTACAAATATAATTAGCTATGAAAAATATTGGAATGATCCAATTTATAATGAGAAAAAACCTATTTTGTCTTCAAATGAAACAAAAAAACGAAAGTTTGGTGATAATATTTATAGACCTTTAAAAATTAACTCTGAATTGCCTCAAGATTTTGAACAAATACAAAATGTTAGTCATGATAATACAGACAAGATTCATGACCTTGGCGGAAAAAAAATATTAATTTCAAATTGTTTTTATTATTTTGGTTATAAATCTGTTCACATTCCTCTTGAAATAAGGCCTGCAATCCCTAAATATTCTCACCCCCAAGGGTTTAGAACTCATGATGTGGAGAGATGTTTTAAATTTATTTCTTTTATTGAAAATAATTTTAATGTCTGTATCGTAAATGATCCTTCTGGTTGGCCAAGAAGAAAATAATTAATTTAAAGTAAAATTTAAATGAAAGTAATTTTAAGTAGAAAAGGATTTGATTCTCAGTATGGTGGTCAGGCTAGTCCAATAATGCCTGATGGAACATTATTGTCCTTTCCAATTCCTTTGCCTAATGAAAATAATTATTTTTCTGATTTAACTTATAAAGGGAGGTCATATATGGAAATAATTAAAGAATTAAACCCCAAAACTAAAATCCCAAATAATTATACTTGCCATCTTGATCCAGACATTAGAAAATTCGCTAGAAATAGAAAAAAGGGGTGGGAGCCGCTTTTTGGTCAAACAGGAAGTTCTCAAGGACATCTAGTAAGAAAAAAAGTACAACAGGGAGATTTATTCTTATTTTTTGGAACTTTCAAAGAGACTGAATTAATAGATGAAAAACTTAGTTATAAATTTAACGCTCCTGAAATACATTTAATTTATGGTTATTTGCAAATAGGGATTATATATTCAGATCTTTCAATATTACCTCCTGAATTGTTATACCATCCCCATGCTCAAAATAAATTTATTAATGATAAAAATAATTGCATTTATAAAGCAAGTAAGAATTTGAGTTTTCAAAATTCTTTTGCTGGGGCAGGATGTTTAAATTTTCATAAAACTTTGATTCTTACAAAGAAAGGACTTTCTAAGAGTAAATGGGACTTACCGGAACTATTTCGAAATATAGAAATCAGTTATCATTCTCCTAAATCATTTAAGGATGGATATTTTCAGTCCGCAGCAAAAGGGCAAGAATTTATTATAGACGAAAGCCTATCTGTTACTGAATGGGCTACCAAAATAATTATTAATGGCACAAAGAAATAATATCCCATTATTTATAACTCATCCTGAATTATCTGAAGAATGGAATTATTCTAAAAATGGAAAGCTCACTCCTAAGGATGTCACATTCGGAAGTGGTAAAAAAGTGTGGTGGAAATGCTCTAAAGGAACGGATCACGTGTGGCCAGCAGTTATTAGTTCAAGAGTAAAAGGAAATGGTTGTGCAGTTTGCAATGGTAGAATTGTAGTTCCTAGTAATAGTTTGGCAATAAGAAATTCTCAACTTGCTTCTGAATGGCATCCTTCAAAAAATGGGAGATTAACACCCTTAAATGTTACTTTGGCTAGTCCTAAAAAGGTTTGGTGGAAGTGTAATATAGGAGAGGATCATGTATGGCTGGCAAAAATTTCTAATAGATCATCTTTGAATCAAGGCTGTAGCGTCTGTGCTAACATAACAATTGTAAAATCCAATTCTTTATCGACAACTCATCCAGACCTTTCAAAAGAGTGGGATTTTAAAAAAAACATTAAAACGCCATCCCAAGTTGGAAGTAGAAGTCATTTGAAGGCATGGTGGAAATGCACACAGAATAAGTTGCATTCATCTTATTTTTCTTCAATTGAAAAAAGAGTTGCAAATAGAGGTTGTCCAAAATGTGGTGAAATTAACAGGAGAACTAGTAAAGCAAAACCAAAATATAAAAACTCGTTAGGCGATTTATTTCCACAAATAATTAAAGAATGGCACCCAACAAGAAATGGAAAATTGACGGCATTTGACGTTAATGCAAAATCCCATAGAAAAGTTTGGTGGATTTGCCATAAAGGAATTGATCATGAATGGGAAGCTGTAATTTCTAGTCGAACTTCATTTAAAAAATCTAATAATAAAGCAACTGGTTGTGCAATTTGTGGTGGAAAGAAGGTTGTTTCGTCCAACTGTCTGGCAAAAACTCATCCTCATTTATTAAAAGAATTGCATCCTACAAAAAATGGGGATTTGGATCCCTATAAAATTTTCTCTGGCAGTCACAAAAAGATATGGTGGCAATGTTTGAGAAATCCAATTCACCCAGATTGGAGAACAGAAGTAAGGAATAGAGCGATTAAAAATACTGGATGCGATTATTGTTGGCCAACTCCTCAAAGTAAAGAGGAGCTTATTATCATATTTGAATTGAAATATTTATTTCCATCTATGGATCCTTCAGGGTTAAAAACTAAGGTAAATGGAAAAAAATATACTGCCGATATCTACATTAAAGAACTCAATCTAATTATAGAATATGATGGTATTTATTGGCATCGCAAAAAGGAAGATTTAGACACAAGAAAAACTCAAGTTTTAAAATTAAGTGGTTTTCAGGTAATTAGAATTAGGCAATCCCCATTAAAAAAAATAACTAAAGATGACATTATCCATGAAGGGAGATACAAGGGTAAGATAATAGTAAATAAGATCCTTGAAAAAATGTTATCAAAATTTAAAATATCTGGACTTTTAAAAATTAAAATTGAAAAATATTTATCTAAAAGTAGTTTACATAACCAAAAAGAATTTCAGAAATATGTTTCAGAAAATCTAGGAGATAGAAAGATTATTAAATCTTAACTCAAAACAAATTCTTCCTCTTTGTTTTTTAGTACTGAATTAACCCTTTCTACAGATAGTTTATAATATTCATTATTATACTCAATTCCTATTCCGTATCTTTTTAATTTGGATGCAACTATAACAGTTGTTCCACTACCGGAAAATGGATCAAGAATTTTATCTCCCGGTTTTGAAAAATTTTGAATGGAAATATTTGGTATTTCTTCAGGAAAAGGGGCTGTATGACCTAATCTATTGTTCCCTTTGTTATCAATTTTAATTACAGGACTAAATTTTAAAACATTAGATTTTAGCGACAGTTCTTTATTGTTTAAATGTAATTTTCCAGGTTTCTTAAAAATAAACATGTGTTCATAAGAATTGGCTGGTCTTTGATAGAAGGGAGTGTAATTGCCATCATTTTTGTGCCGATTGGTTTGTGTTTCCCCTTTATCCCAGATAATATTATCCAAAAGTTCAAATCCAGCCCTTTGAAACCAAAAGATTGTGTAAGCTCCTAAAGGAATTCGTTCATTTCCCAAAGTGGATTTGCTTATAATATTTGGATTGCCAAAGGTGTCACCAATGTTGTAAAAAAACACTCCACCATCTACCATGCATCTGTGGGTTTGTAAAGTGATATTATACATGCAGTTTATATAGTTGTATAAATTTGTCCAAGAAGAATATTCTCTTGCATTGTAATAGGGTGGGGATGTAACCATGTTGTGAATCGAAGATTCATCAAGAGTTTCTAAATAATTTTGACATTCTTGATTGACTATAATTCCATTTGGAATTTTTGAGTTTTGTACTTTATTAATATCCGATTCTTTTTGGATATAAATCGAATATTTTTCAAAAATATTTTCTTTTTCGAAATTAGAATATACTGTTTTATATTTTTTGAAATCAGTTTTATTAATTGCATGCTTTTCAATGGTTAATAACCTTTTTTCTTGTTTGCTGTATTTTTCCAGGAATTTTATTTCCTCTTTTTCAGATGTATAGATACAGATTTTGTCATTAATGAAAGAGAAATACTTGATAATCATTCTGTAAACATCGTTCTGGTTTACTCCAGTTACGATATCCTTTCTGAATATTTTTATCAATTCTTTTGGTACATTGTTTTCTGGAATTAATGCACTTATTGAAGATTGCATATCGTAGGATTTCAGACTATATCTTTTTCCTCTGTTAGTTTTGCTTCTTTCTAAACAATTTTGATTTTTGCATTCCCAACTCTTAATACCGACTTCAGGATAAGAGTTTCCTGATATATTTAAAGATGCACAAACTGGACAAGGGATCTTTTTTTCAAAAATTTCATTTTTGAAAAACACCATTAGCAATTCGCTATTGTTTTTAATAAAGGGTAATTCTTCAGAATTCGGATAATTTTCATCAGAATTTAATAATACACAGTCGATAAATTGATATCCAGTATTTAGATACGAAAAGGAATCAATTTCGGATTGGGATACAGCTTTTATAGAACTAATTTTAAGTTCGGCAAATTTTAAATTTCCTTTGAAATAAGATTTGATAACCTGCTTTTCTTCAAGGGTTAAGGAAATCTTGTATTTGTATTCTAAATAATCAATACAAATGTTCCAAGGTTCAAAGAATTGACGGTCTTCTTTGTATGAAATAAAGGTTTCAGCAAATATGGTTAGTTTAGAATAAAGCTCCCACTTTAAGTTTTTCTTTTTGTGTATAATATTTGAGATTTTGAAAACTAAGGCTTTGTGGTTTTCGATTTTGTCGTATAAGTTAGAAAGTTCAGAGTATAAATAACCATAAAAGGACTCACTTGAATCAAATTGGTCAAATAAATATTGGTTGATAGTGAAATATGTTACAGCAGTTTTTTGTTTTTCTTCATTTAAAATAATATCCAAATATAGCTTATTGTATTTTCCTACGACTATTGAGATATCTTCTTTTTTATCTGCATTTAGACAATTCTGATTTAATTTTTCTAATTGAATTTTCGTTAATTCCTTTTCATAAAATTTAGAATTAAATTCAAATTGTTCCAATAGGGTTATTTTTTTATTCTCATTCATTGCAACTAAACGAGAATACAAAAAATTTAAATAGTCTTTTATCCTGCTAGTATCATCATCTTTGAATGCCGCTTTTAAATTTAAAATAAAATCTTGAGTTAAGGAGCTTTGAATATTTTCTTTGTTTTCATTTATTTTTTTGCAGAAATTTAATAAGTCAATACTGCTAAAGCTAAAAAGACTTTCGCTTTTTGAAAATTCGGAAATTGATTTGTAAAAAGCATTCCAATTAGCTTTCCCTTCATAATCAAAAAAAAATTTTAAATGGGTTTTCTGCTGCCTACCAATATGAACATTGAATTGTTTGAAGAGATGACTTGTTGCATCCTTAATTAATGGGCTACAGCCATCATACGCATCAAAAATTATATCTTCTACAATATTTTTGTTTAGGTCGCAATATATTTTCTTAGTTGAAAGGTTGGGTAGGTATTCAGTTGTCTTTAGCTGAATTTGATGTTTTCTTAAAAAAGAGTTGAGTATTTTAATAGATGATTCCTTCATTGCATAAAGATACAAAAACAATGGGGATAAATGTTAAAAGTATCTTTTTGCTAATTTTTTTAGTAATAACAGTCCAGCTTTTATAAAGATTAGATTGTCTTTTTCTGATTTCTGAACTTTTTTCTCTTTTCTACTCTTTCGTCTTCCTTTATAAAATATTCATCTAAATTGTAATTTTGCTGCATCATGTTTGAAAGGTGTTTGGACCAAAAAAAATTTGTTGGTCTTGCAGGGGTAAGTATGCATTTTTGTTTTGAATCAAAATAGAAGTTGTATTTATTTGCAGCTTCATTGTGACAAACTACGCTGCTGTTTTCAAGCCCAGAAGTTTTGAAATCGTCTATACTCATTTGAACCATTTGTATTGGATCAATCAAGAAACCTTTCCCGAATTTAAGACATGGATGATTTATACAATAGTCTAGTAAGTTTCCTTCATCATAATTCCTAGTTTTTAGATACTTTTCTAGGTTTAGTTTTAATAAATCAAAGCCTTTAATAGCTTTTTGGTTGAGGTCAAAACAATGAATCGCAAAATAGGACATTGTTAAATCTATATCAAGGCAAACTATTTCATTAGCGTATTCAACTGCAGGATTAAATAAAGTTGGATCTTTAATGTTTTGATGGCTCTCAAAGCTATGTTGTGAGCCACCTTTAATAGAATAGAACAAATTCCCTTCCCAAACGCTATTGTCTCCTTTTCCTGATATGTGAATATTTGATTTCCTTTTTATAGGAGTAAAATTTTGTTCTGGAAGTTTTTTAAATTTCTCAAAGCTTTGTCTAGCAATGGTGGCTCCAGAGTCCCCATCTTCGTTTCTAAATGATAGTATCGCTGATATCTTATCATCCGAGCCAATCCGACTTTTTAAATATTGAAACAATTCTAATTTTTGATTTTTTTCATCAAAATAATCTTCATTAACAAATTCCACACATACTCCACCGTAGAATGTTTTTAATTGATCTAACGTTATTTTATTTTTAATAATAGTTTTCCAGCGAAGTAGAACACGATTAGATCGGTTTGTTCTTTTTTGAAATAAAGTGTCTGGAACGTCATACTTTCCAGTTTTTCCATTTAAGTTTGAAAATTTTTCTTTGATTTGCCTGTCAATTAAGCTCCATAATTGCCATAAATTATATCTAATGTTCTTTCCAAATTCGTATGTTTCTGTATTATTCATTATGAATGGTTTTAATTAGAATTATTTGCAATTATTTTTTTTAACGAAATTATTGTTTCATCTATACTTTTATTTCCCTGAATAGTATTACAATTGTGATGCCCCCACCCAAGATTAAATGCAGCATGATTGAATTCTCCAGATTTTAAACCTTTAATATGAAATAGGGAAATTTCAGTAATAGTATTCCCTTCAACTTCTCTGCCTTCATCTTGTTCAATAGTAGTAACAAAAAGAGTTGGTGTTAATTTTTCTAAACATAATGGACATACAGTATTACCATCTTTGTCCATTGCTCTAATTTCTTTTAAGATTTTATTATTATTTAAGTTTCTAGCTTTACATTCATCTTCAACATTTGAAATGCATGCTTCTATGTAATTTTTAATTCCTCCCAATTTTTCAGAATTATTTATATCAACATCTTCGAAATCCTTTACATTTGAATTGAAGTTATTTATCATGAATTCTTTTATATCTGGAACTTGCCAAATCAAATAGGCCAACTGATAACAAACATTGTTCATCTCATCTTCGCTAGCGAAATCAAAATCGTAATTTCCTAGTCCAGCTTGCTTTTTCCCTTCTCGAATGACTGTATGTTTACCAGACAAACAGATGTCTGAAATTTCGGGCTCACCACTATTTCTAATATTTACAGCATAATGGCCTTTCCAACCATCTGGTATATCTGTATCTAACTCTATTACGTCCTCCCAACCCTTACTTTGATCTTTTGGATTGTACTTTTTCCAATCTTCGTCATTTGTATAATATATAATGCAAGTTCGGCCCAACTCTAAATCATACTTCGATAAATCTGGGTTTTCAAAATATTCTTTTGGTTTAAGTATTACTATTAATCCTCCAGAATATTTTGCCAAATCCTCTTTTCCAAGTTTTACATATGTTGAGTATTTCATTAAAACTCGAGAAGTTCTTATATTCCTTCTATTGTATAAAGGATCGCCTAGTCGTCCAAATCTTGTTTTGGTTAATTTTTCTCTAAGTCCACTTGTGAAACCAGAGTAATAATTTAACTTAGCCATATTAAATTAGAATTTCAAAAGTTCAGTTAGTTCAATTTTCAAAGATTCTGCAATGCGTATTAGATTTAATAAGGAAGGATTTCTTTCGCCTCTTTCTAGCATTCCAATATAATTTCGATCGAAACCTCCTAATTCAGCTAATTCAATTTGGGTTAGGTTTTTGGAAGTGCGAATAGACTTTAAATTTTGTCCAAATAAGTGTAAATATTCCTTTTTCATACCTAACAAATATGCCTACAATAAGTATCATAAAAAAAACTACAATAAGTATCATTTTGTTTTCTGGATTTTATAGAATAGATTAGAGAAGTTTAGTAATTTTTAATAAGAATGTTTAAGACCAATTATGTACCTTTCTATTATATTAAATTAGTTTAGAGTAAAATAACATGGAAAATCCAAATTTTAGGTTAAAAGCAATAGCAGATTTTCTTGATGGAAATCATCATTTTTTTATTCCTTCTTACCAAAGAGGATATCGCTGGGATAAAAAGCAGGTGGAAGATCTTTTAAAGGATATTTGGGATTTTGCTAAGGATGATACAAAGAAGAAAGGCGATTTTTACTGCTTGCAACCAATAGTCGTTAAACAAAAAATAAATTCTACCGAATGGATTGTGATTGATGGGCAACAAAGACTAACAACTTTGTTGCTGATATTGGAATATATTAAAAAGATTTCTAGTACCCCTTTTGTTAAACAATCTAGCGCTTATGAAATAAAATATGAAACGAGACCTGTTCTTGATTTTTCAAACCCGGTTATCGATACCGATATAGATAGTTTTCATGTTTATCAGGCAAAAGAAGTTATTGAAAATTGGTATTCTGCAAAAGCAAATGAAATTAGATTTTCGCTACTTGAAGACGTGTTGTTTTTAAATAATAATAGTATTTCTCAGGTGAAAGCTATTTGGTATGTTGCGGAAAACAATAATGATCTTGATGCTATCAGAACCTTTAATAATTTAAATAAAGGAAAGATAAGGCTTACAAATGCAGAATTGATTAAGGCATTATTTATTTTACGAGCAAATGTCAAAAATGAAGAAAAAACTGAAGACATAGCATTAAGTGAATTTTCTTTTGAATGGAATGAAATCGAAAATTCATTACAAGATGATCGTTTTTGGTATTTTTTAGTAAATAAAGATTATAATCCAGCGACACGTATAGATGTGTTGTTTGATTTTATAACTCAAAAAAGTAAAAACGATGACGGTGATTTTGCTTACCGAAAATTTCAAGAGCTTTATGATGGAATAGATTCAGACGTTTGGAAAAATATCGATGTAGTTAATTTTACTTCAGCTTGGAGAAAAATAAAAGAAGTGTATCACACTTTCGTTTATTGGTATGAAGAACCGACCCTTTATCACTACATAGGTTATCTGATAAACTATAACGTTCCTTTGCAAAAGATTTATAATGAATGCAAAGGCATAAGTAAACGTGATTTAGGAACAAAACTTCGGAAACTAATAACCGAATGGGTGCTTCATTATGAGGTAAATGACATTGACGAATTTACCTATACAGAGAAAAAAAGTGATTGCCATAAAATACTCTTGTTTTTTAACATTCAATCATGTTTGGTTCATCAAAATAACTTAAATAAAATTGTAGAAAATATAGATACAAAGTCTTACTATAAGTTTCCGTTTGATCTTTTTAAAATATATTCTTGGGACATAGAACACGTTGGTTCAAGAAAAGATAATCCTCTAACTGAAATTAAGGATAAAAAGGTATGGTTGAGTTATATTCCAGATATTAAGTCGGACCACAAGGATTGGCCGGAGATCTTGAAAGATACTAAACTATTAATAACTGAATTAAACGATACAAACAAGGATAAAGATTTTAAATTCAAGAGCATATATGAAAAAGTAACCGGAATACTACAAGGTAATAGTAATGATTCAAAAGATACGATAGAAAACCTTACTCTCTTGGATTCTGGCACTAATAGAGGGTATCAAAATGCTTTGTTTGCATCAAAACGACAAAGTATAATAGAAAGAGATTCTAAAGGAGTGTTCATACCCCCATGCACTAGAAATCTCTTTTTAAAATATTATACACGGTCTGATGAAGATGCATCTCAATGGAGAAATATTTGGAATGATAACGACAGAGAAAAATATCTAAAAGCGATACATAATTCAATAGATTCTATTTTAATAAAACCAAGTATTTGATTATGGAAACAGAATTGCAGAATAATATTTCTTTTGCTGAGCTAATCAGCAAAAAAATAATAGAGATACCTATGATTCAAAGAGACTTTGCTCAAGGTAGGCCTGACAAGAAAACGAGTGATATAAGAGATTCTTTTATAAATGCTATATCTGAATCACTAAGAACCAATAGTCCATTACTACTTGATTTCGTTTATGGATCAACAGTTGATGAGGTTAGATTTATTCCTCTTGATGGGCAACAACGTTTAACAACCTTATTTCTTTTGCATTGGTACCTTTTATCTAAAGATAAAATGGAACTTCTTCAGCAAATAGTTGCAGAGAATACTATTTCAAAGTTTACTTATCAAACGAGAATATCAAGTAAGGATTTTTGCAATGCATTGGTAAATAATTCACAGCAGGCTTTGAAATCATTTAAAAAGGATGAAATTAAAGTTTATGAGGATATCCTTACACACTATCAAACAGATCCGAAAGATTTTGAAATGGTAGAGCTCTTAAGTTCGAAAATTAAATCTATCAAACTCTCTAAGGTAATTATGGATCAACCCTGGTTTAATTGGGGGTGGAGAAAAGATCCTACGGTTAAGGGGATGCTTGTAATGCTCGATGAAATTGATGAGAGATTTGGCTTGAATGAAGATAATGACAACAACGAACTATTTGATAGGTTGTTGAACGGAAGTATAACCTTTAATCTTCTCCCACTCGAAAAATTTAGCCTAACGGATGAATTGTACGTTAAAATGAATTCTAGAGGTAAAGAATTGTCTCAATTTGATATTTTGAAATCATCGCTTGAAGAGCAAATGAAATTGAATGGAGTAAATGAATTGATTCAAAATACATGGAGAGAAAAGGTTGATAGTTATTGGATAGATTTATTCTGGAACAAACTTGCTAAAATAAATATCAATCCATCCAATGATAATAATATAAATATTGTAAATTCAGTAGAAAAAGCTTATTTGATCTTCTTAAATCGTATGATTCTTTATCACTTACTTTTAGATGATACATGTCTACAATGTAACTGGAAAGACGAAAACACTATTCGCTATATTCCATTCGAATTTGACGAGAACGAAATATTAAGAGATATACGCTATTTTGCTAGGGAAAATGACATATCAGAATTAATGCCCCTATTAATAAAAGGTAAATTTTTTAACGAAAGTTTCTTTTCATTCGTCATTAAAACATTCGATAATTTAATTTGGGCTGAAAATGAAATTAAACACGATGGTTCCGAATTAATATCGGGAGTTTATTTTGAAAATAAAAAAGCAAATTTATTCGAATCCATTATTCTTGATGAAGAGGTAAGTTATGAATTATTGTTGCAGTTCTTTTGCCTTTTAAAATTTCTGGATTTTAACAATGCTAGTTGCGTCAGGAATGATAAAAGATTATCCACGGAATTGAATTCCTGGATGCGCATCATAAGGAATTTAACCACGCTTAACAATGTTTACATTGATGATTTTGATGATTTTTATACCACACTACTAACATTTAATAAATGGTGTGAAGCTATTTATGGAAATAATAAAGCAACTGTAATAGAATATTTTAGTACCCATCCAAAGAATGAAGTCCCAAAAGGAAGGATAGTAGCACCTCAATTTGAAGAAGAAATTATTAAAGCGATCTTAATATCAGATAAAACAAATGGAACTGAATGGGAAATTAATCTGAGGAACGCAGAAGAGCACCCTTATTTTGTAGGCCAAATTCGCTTTCTGCTAGATTGGTCAAAAACAGATAATGGTTATGATTTAAATTTATTCAAAAAATATAACGGTGCTATTCTAAATGTTTTTAGTGACAATGGTTTAACAAAGGATTTATCGGATAAAGACAGTCATCTTTTCAGAAATTGTTTAATGGCAAATTTCGGAAACTATATGTTAATGAAGGATAAATGCTTGGTATCAAACCAAGGTAAAGATCGTGACAGAAGCTGGAAATCATATTTAAGAATTCGCGATGAGGCATCTAATAATCTTTTAAAGTCTAGGAATATAAAATTAATCATCGATAAATGGTTGCCCAATTCTAATTCTACAACATTTTCTGATTTTTGCAAAAATGAAATCAAGGCAGCGCTTTCATCAATAAATGACTGGAGAAGATGCTTTTTAAATTTTTCTGAAATTTATAATAAATGTGAAAAAGATCAGATAGATTTCTGGGATAAAACAAAAAATGAAATTTGTTTGCTGGAAACAAGCACAAAATGGACAGGAAATAATAGACATAGTGAGTTAAATACATATTATTGGTCACTCAAATTCAAAGATATTAATGGTTGGAATTCAAATTATTTTAATTCACAATGTAACGAACCCTTGACAGTTAATTTTAATAAGGGTAATGATTTTCTGAAGGTTGCTTTTTTGGAAATTAACAATCAGCAATCATATGAAGTCAAATTGAACTTTGACCCTAAAGACAAAACATATATTATAAAAGATTCTTTGTGGACAAAATCTTTTGACACCTTGGATTGCCTTCAAACTGAATCAGATTTAAACGTATTGTTAAATAATTGAACTACGATTACTCAGAAGATTTCTTAACCTTATGCGGAGCGGCCGGTACCGGAAAATCTTCCATTACTTCGGCTTTAATTGGTTGCTTATACTGATTTCAATAATTAAAACTTTGATTTCCGACTAGGTTTTAAATATCTTCTCGTGTAACCTAGTAAAGCCTCAAGATTTCCCGAGAAATTTCAAGAAACCCGTGGACAAACCCTAAACACTCTATTGTCTTCACATCGTAAATTAAATACTACGTTTATAGTAAAACTATCTTTTTAAAACGATTTGTTTATAAAAATATATCGTAAAATGATATAGCTATCAATTTTTTGTTTTATTATTGATAGAGCAAATTAGAATTAAAAAACAAAAAGATTATGTCTACTGCGCACCTAATAGAAATGAACCTAATAAAGAAGGTTCTTGAAGAAAAAGGATTAAAGCAAACCTGGCTTTCCGAAAAACTGGGCAAGAGTTATGCTATCGTAAATGCTTACGTTCAAAATCGTAAACAACCTCGCCTAGAGGTTCTTTATGAAATAGCGAGTATTCTCCAGGTTGATCCTAAAGAATTAATTAACTCAAAAATTAAGTAATCTTCAACTCTTTAAAAATATAAATATGGCAGTTACCATTGAAAAATTAAAAGAAACTTTTAGCACACATAAACATAAATATGAAGGTAGATTAGAGGATTATTTTGCTCCTTTATTCATTGCCGATAAATTCGAAAGACCAATTGAACATGTTCTCGATAGATGTGCATATGGAAACAATGATTATGGTATTGATGGCTATTACATTGATAAAGAAGCTAAGAATCTTTACTTATATCAATTTAAATGGAGCGATAATTACGAATTGTTTAAGGAAACATATAAAAGACTAATAAAAGATGGCGTTGAGAGAATTTTTGGTGATCCATTAACAGATACAAACATTAATAAAGTTATACCGAAACTTAAAATCGAACTTGATGAATATAAAGACCTAATAAATAAGGTTTTTATTTGTTTTGTATTTAATGGCGATGTAGAAAAGGCAGAAGGAAGCAGAGTATTGGAAAGCCTGAGAGAAGATTTAGAATCTAAAAAACACTTTATTGACAATTATTTTGGTACAAATGATATTACACTAACGATTCAATACATTTCAAATGAAACCCGAAAAGTCAATCAGACATCAAGAAGTAAAAAGACATTTCAGTACGAAATAAAATTTAGAACGCAATCTTCTATATTAGCTACAAATAATGAAGAGTTACATATTGGCTTTTTGAGTTTATACGATTTGTATAAAATGTTTGTAGATATGAAACAGAGACTTTTTGAAAAAAACATCAGAGCGGGTCTCGATGAAAGTTTAGCACCTAATCAAGCAATTAAAAGATCCCTAAAGGATATTGTTATCAATAATAAAACGAGTCCAGAATATTTTACTTTTCATCATAATGGGGTAACCTTGCATGCTGAAAAATTATCTGAATCAGATGGTAAAGCTGTAATTGTTGAGCCTCGAGTATTAAATGGAGCACAAACAATTACAACATTTTCTAGGTTTATCGAGGAGTTGCAAAAACAGCCAAATTTTTCTGATTTTGAGGAGAAACTTAATAAGATTGAGGTGATAGGGAGAATTATTACAAATTGCGATCAAAACTTTGTTACGCAAGTTACTATATCTAATAACAAACAAAACCCTGTTGATTCCTGGAATTTAAGAGCAAATGATTTAATTCAGCTAGAATTTGAAGATAAATTTATAGAAGATGGTTTGTTCTACGAGCGACAAGAAAATTCATTTGCTAACTTAAGAGATTCCGACCTCGAAGAAAAAGGCATAGAACACCAAAAAGAAATTAAAATAAAAAAACTTGCTCAAACTTTTTTAGCGATTCAAGGAGAAATAGATAAGGTCTCAGAAATTGGAAAAGTATTTGAAACAGATTCCTTATATGAAAAAACGTTTAGGCAAGAATATCTAAAATCAGACAATAGAAAAATAATTTTAGCTTACAAAATTCAATTTAGGCTTAATGCCATAATAAAAGAAATAGAAAGCAAAGGTGAAAACAAGTATTTCTTTATCAGATATGCTAGGAACCTAGTCTGGGCTTTGGTTTTTCAAGGCCTACTTAATGATGATAAAATAGATGATTTGCTTGAAAACTATGGTAACAACTTAACTGTTCCGGCAGATTTTAATTCTATTATAAAAGATATCGGTTCTAAAAAAGTGAGATTAATTATTGCAGAATTAATCAAACAAAAAAAATATCAAGATTACGTGGAAATTGGAAAATTTAGCTTTTTAAGATCCCGTGTTGCATTTGTTGATTGCATGTCTATAGCCAAAAGTAGATATGGGTGGGAAATGTTAAGCATCACCCACAAATAGTGAAATCCCTTATTTGTGACTAACTACTCACTGGCACGGCCCCTACCATACTAGTACGTACGGGGGCTTTTTTATTTCCGTTTTCTGATATTTCATAATCAAACCACCTTATTCGTCCGTAAGGCTGATAACTATACTGGCTTTAGTTATCAGGGTTTCTGAGTCGTGTTTAAAACGACCGTAACGTACCGTTACGGTCGTTTTAAAGATTAAACGGTCTTATAAGATCGTTTTGCGTTTATTGCCTTTTGAATATG
>CANJPX010000081.1 GCA_947476185.1 Bacteroidota bacterium | reverse complement strand
CTTAAGAAATAAATCTTATTTTACTATGGTAACATGACCAATGTATTTGTGTTTTAATTTTTTATTATCAGTCAATTCAACTTTCCAAACGTATACGTCTATCTGAGCTATATCTGTGCCATGGTTCGCTCTTCCATCCCAACCTTTGTTATAGTCATCCGTTGAATAAATATTATTACCCCAACGATCGAAGATCATCAAATTAAATGTTTCAATATCATAACCAATTCCTCTTGGTAAGAAAATATCATTTAATCCGTCTCCATCCGGAGTGAATGCATTTGGAGCATAAAATACAAAATCATCGATTATATCAACAATTTGTGTTGCAGTATCCACACAACCAAATTGATTGGTAACAATTAAAGTTACTGTATTCGCTCCGGTACTCGGATATTGATAAGAAGGATTTTGAGCGGTAGACACGTCTGAAGTGCTTGTCAGATCACCAAAATTCCAGCTCCAATTTGTGATAGTCACAGTTGACAGATCTGTAAATGAAACAAATGGTGATAAGGACGAAACAGGATTTGGTGAAATTGAAAAGTCAGCATAAGGATTGGGATTTACATTTATGTATGCTATACTATCAATCACAGTTGTACAACCTGCAGCAGTTGTTATCGTTAAAGTAACATCATAGGTACCCGGATTAACATACACATGAGACGGAGAGGTTCCGGAGCCCAAAGGTGTTGTACCATCTCCAAAATCCCATGAATAAGATATTCCATTATTACTGATACCATTAAAAGCAACTGTTAGCGGTGCACAACCATCATTTGGAGTACCGTTCAATAATCCGATCGAACCGGGATTAACTGTTACCATTGCAGTATCTGAACTTGGCAAAGAACAACCATCATTTACGATCACGATATAATTCATAGGGGATACAGCACTTGTCGGACTTACAGTTTGAGATTGAGTTGTAACACCATTACTCCAACTAAAAGTATATGGTCCGCCATTTCCACCAGTTGGAACACAATTTATTAAACCGGAACTTCCATCACAAATTGAAATATCAGTAGCTATAACAGTAATTTTTGGTTTCACAAAAACATACATATCTATAGGGCCTGCTGTACAACCTTTTGAATCAACAACACTTATCGTATATATTGTATTTGAGATTGGCGTTACCAAATGAGGTCCTGAACCTGTTAATCCAGCTCCGGTTGCACCAAGCCAGGTATAGGTATAAGCGGGGTTACCACCTAATGCCTGTCCGTAAATTTGTGCTGTATCACCATAACAAATAGTATCTGCAGGACTCACTATCATCGATAGTAATGGGGGTTGTGCAACAGTAACAACAGCAGAAACAGAACAACCGTTAACATCTGTGATCAGAACGCTATATCCCCCTGCAGGCAAACCTGTTGCTGTAGCAGTTGATTGCCCACTTGGAGTCCATAAATAAGTTAATGGAGGTGTTCCACTACATGGTTTTGGATAAACTGTAGCAGTACCTGTACTTCCACCAAAACAAAGAACCGGTGTTGATCTGATACTGTCAACCAATGGTCCTGATTGATCAGGTACAAGGAAATTTACAGACTGAGTACATCCATGGGCATCAGTTGCAACACAAGTATAAGTACCTCCGTATAGATTTATTGCCAGAGAGGTAGTTTGTAAAGCAGGGTCATTCCATTGATACGTGTAAGGTGTTGTCCCTCCACTAGCAACAACTTCCGCTGTTCCATTGTTAGAGCTACATGTTGCAGCGTTAAATGAACTAAGATATGTTAAAGGTGTAGGTTCGGTAACATTCCATATTTGACTTGTAGTACAACCATTAAAATCGGCAACCACCAACGTGTAAGTTCCCACTGTTAAGCCGGTTGCAATTGGTGCAGTAGATACAGAAGGCTGCCAATTAAATGTATAAAAAGGAGTTCCACCAATTACAGTTGTTGAAATTGAACCATCACTATCACCATTACAAGTGATATTAGTAACAGCACTTGATGATATCGCCAAGGTACTTGGCTGAGTAACGATCGTAGTAGAATCAAGTTTGATACAACCATTTGCATCTGTAATCGTAACAATATAATTTCCTGCACAAAGATTAACAGCAGTTGAAGCTGTTTGTCCTGTCGGATTCCATATCCATGACAAAGGAGATGTTCCACCGGCAGCAACAACACTTGCTGCTCCGTCACACACCCCAAAGCAACTTGCATCATGAATTGTTGCAACAGCAGAAACGATCGCTGAAGGTTGTGTAATATTAATTGATGCGGATTCAATACAACCGGCAGCATCTGTTACTGTCAGTGTATTAACACCAGGTCCTAGATTCGTAGGGTTTGGCACAGTTTGCCCACCGGAAGTCCATAATAAAGAATAAGGTCCAACACCACCGGTTATTGTTGAAGTAGCAGCACCATTTCCATACCCATTACAAGTAATATTTGTGGATGATGTAATCGTAACTAGCGGAGCTGAAATGTCGTTAACGTTAGCATTCATCATAGCGGAGCAACCACTTGCATCGGTAACTGTTACGTTGTAAGTTCCTGCAGTAATACTGTTTGCACAAGCAGTAGTGCTAGCCATAGGATTATTCCATAGATAAGTATATGGTCCGATACCTCCTGTTACCAATGCACAAGCAGAACCATTTGCCTGACCACAATTTGAGTTAACAGGATTTGTAGTCACTATAATTTGATTTGGTTCTGACAAAATAACACTAGCACTAGCATTACACCCTTTCGAATCGGTTACTGTTACATTTTGAGGACCTGCACATAATCCTGTCGGATTAAAAATAGTTTGTAAACCGGGAGTCCATAAGAATGAGTAAGGACCTGTTCCACCTGCATAATTCACCATTGCTGTTCCATTACAAGCATTAAAACATGTAATATTTGTGCCAGATGCTGTAGCAGTTAATAATGCAGGTTGAGTAATCGTTTGAACAGATTGAACAGTACATCCATTTCCATCAGTAACAGTACATGTATATGTTCCTGCACATAAGTTTGTCGCCAAAGAACTTGAAATAGCTCCAGGCATCCAGTTATAAGTATATGGTGGTGTTCCGCCACCGGCTGTCACTTGAGCAAAACCATCACAAACTCCAAAACAAGAAATGTTTGCAGAAGATGAGACCATCGATGTTAATGCAGTAGGCTGACTGATCGTGGTTGTTCCTTGTGAAGGACATCCATGGGCATCCAGAATATTCACAGTGAAAGTACCTGCACACAAACCAGTTGCCGTAGCTGTAGTTTGAGCAGTTGGATTTGACCAAACAAAAGAATAAGGAGTAAATCCACTTGATACGGTCGCTGTAGCTGTTCCATTACAAGCACCATTACAAAGAACAGCAGTATTTGAAACAATAGTACTAATCGCTGCAGGGTTTGTAAGTGTAACAGAACCTGATTGAATACATCCATGTGCATCTGTAACAGTAACGTTAAATGTCCCTGAAGATAATCCGGTCACACTTGCAGTTGTAGGTGCTCCTGGACTTGTCCAAGCATAAGTATATGGCGTAGTACCACCGGTAGCACTAACCAAGGCTGTACCATTGGTATTTCCAAAACAAACAGGACTTGTGCTGGATGTATTTACAACCAATAATGTTGGTTGAGTAATAGTAATATTTGCCGTTGCAGCACATCCGTTAGCATCTGTTGCAGTAACAGAATAGATACCTGCAATTAAATTGGTAGCAGTCGGAGTTGTCTGACCATTACTCCATAAATATGTAAAAGGAAGCGCTCCTCCTGTTGTCGTGATAGTTGCATTTCCCGTATTACCTCCGTTGCAACCAACGTTAGTAAATGTTGAAATAGAAGCCACAGGACCGGCATTGTTAGCTATAGTAACAGGTACACTTTGAGTACATAAATTTATGTCATGAATTGTTACTGTGTAAGTACCGGCAGATAAACCAGTAACAGCAGCAGTAGTTTGCCCGCTTGACCAAGTCCATGTATATGGTGCAAATCCTCCAGTTCCAGAAACTGTTGCGCTACCATTCGGTAGGCCACAATTTGCAGGCAAGGTTACTGAAGTAATTGCCAATATTGGTGGTTGAGTAATGTTAGCCGTTGCAGAATTAGTACAACCATGGGCATCTGTAACAACAACAGTATATGTACCAATGCTTAATCCACTGATTGATGCAGTTCCTAATGCACCGGGTGTCCATAAATATGTATATGGAGAAGTTCCTCCGGCCGTTGTTGCAGTTGCTGTACCATCAGATCCACCGCTACATCCCACATTTGTAAAAGTAGAATTAACGGTCAAAATAGTTGGTTGCGTAATTATTTGTGAGGCACTTGAAGAACATCCATTAATATCTGTCACAGTACATGTGTAATTCCCAGGAGCTAAACCGGTTGCTGTTGCAGCACTACCGCCGCTTGGAGTCCAAACATATGTGAAAGGTGGTGTTGCTGCACCACCCATAGATATTGTTATTGTTCCATTGTTTGCTCCATTGCAACTTACATTGGTATATGATCCTATAGCTGCAGTGCCACCTGCTATTGTACCGATAGTTACAGAAATTGTTTTAATACAACCATTTGCATCATGAACGGTAACTGTATATATCCCCGCTGCAACACCTGTTGTGGTTGCCCCTGTTCCACCTGCAGGTGACCAGGAATAGGTGTATGGACCTACCCCTCCTGTTGCCACTACAGTTGCAGTTCCGTTTGAAGCGGTACAGGTTGCATTTGTGAAGGAAGTAGTTAAATTAATAATTGTGGGCTGAGTGATCGTAACAGATTGAACAACAGTACATCCATTAGCGTCTTTTATAGTAACAGTATAACTTCCTGCAGCCAATCCTGTAAATGTTCCACTTGGACCAAATGCTCCTCCGTTTAATGAATACGTGTAAGCAGTAGTTCCACCTGAACCGGCCACCGTAACACTTCCGGTACTGGAACCATTACACAATACGTTAGTCTGAGCTGTTATTGATGAAGTTAGGACAGCGGGCTGAGTGATAGTTACAGGCACCGTTGTTGTACAACCATAACCATCCTTCACAGTAATAGTATACGAACCTGCCGCTAATCCACTAAATGTACCACTAGGTAAAAAAGTAACCGCATTGATCGAATACGAATAAGGTGCCGAAGAACCTGTACCGGTAACAGTTACAGAACCCGTTAATCCTCCGTTACATAAAACATTAATTTGCGCCGTGATAGAAGCTGTTAAACCACTATTATTTGCAATGATGACTGTTACAGGGAATGTACAACCATTCGCATCTTTTACAGTAACTGTATAGGTACCGGGAAGCAACGCTGTATAATTTACCGTACCGGAAAAAGCACCACCAATTGAATAAGTATAAGGACCAGTTCCACCGGTCACTGCTCCAATAGCAATAGCTCCGTTTGCCAATCCGCAATTAGCAGGTGTAACGGTAGTAGCCAATGCTGTAGGACCAGGATTGTTACCAACCACAACAGCAGTACTAAAGGTACAACCGTTGTTATCTTTTACAACAACGGTATATGTTCCGGCTGCAAGAGAAGTATAATTGGTCGTTCCTGAAAAACCAAGACTATTAAAATTGTATGTATACGGTCCTACACCACCAGAAACTGCACCAATAAGAACACTTCCTGTTGTGCCACCACAACTGGTATTTGTAGGAGTCAATACCACTGCTGTCGGAGGAGACACCGTACCAACAACAATTGTTGTTGTATAAATACAACCAAAAGCATCTTTTACAGAAACAGTATAGGTTCCTGCCGCAAGACCCGTATAACTTGCTGTTCCACTATACGCACCGGCATTTAGTGAATAAGTATATGGTCCGGTACCGCCTGTGGTAGCACCAATCGTGATTGATCCTGTAGGAGTTGCGCAAGCAGAAAGTGTTGCAGTAAGCGCTAATGCCGTTGGTGCTGAAGAGTTACCAACTATTATTGTAGTTGAATACGTACATCCGTTTGCATCTTTCACAATTACTGTATATGATCCGGAGGCTAATGCTGAAAAACCTGTTGTACCGGAAAATCCTAAACTATTAAAATTGTATGTATACGGTCCTACACCACCTATTGTAGCACCTATTGTTACTGTTCCGGTTGCAGCACCGCATGCAGCAGTGGTTGATGTAACAGCCAAAGCTGTTGGACCAGGCGTATTTGTGATTATCACTGAAGTTGTATAGGTACAACCATTTGCATCCTTAACGATCACAGAATAAGTTCCTGCTACAAGACCTGTATAACTGGTGGTAGCTGAATACCCTAAACTATTAAAATTATAAGTATAAGGGCCTGTTCCTCCTGTCACTGCTCCTATTGTTACAGTTCCATTGCTATTACCACAAGTTGTATTAACATGTGCAACAGCTAATGCTGTTGGGCCAGGACTATTATTTACTATAACGGATGAGGTGAATGTACATCCGTTTGCATCTTGAACAACAATAGAATATGTATTTGCTGCAAGGCCGGTATAATTTACCGTTGCACTAAAACTACCACCATTAAAATTAAATAAATATGGTGCCGTTCCACCGGTTACTGCTCCTATTGTTACAGTTCCATTACTGTTTCCGCAAGTCGCATTTGAAGTAGAGGTAAATACTGCTGTCGGACTGGAATAAATAATTACAGTACTTGTAGTTGTTGATGTACAAGAACCAAGTGTTACAACGTGGGTAACAGTATATGTTCCGGGTGTTGTAAATACTACACCGGTTAAATTATTACTTGTTGATGAAGCTGGAGGAACAGTAGGGCCTGTAAAGGTCCATGAATAGGTAGTTCCTACTGAGCTGGTACCGGTATTTGTAAAATTAAAAGTATTTCCGGTCAAACACTGATTAGGAGATTGAGTAAAAGTAGATGTTACTGCACCAGTTGTTGTGATCACAACAGTAACGGGCTTAAGACAATTATTTGCATCTCTGATGGTAACAGTGTAAGTACCCGGTGCCAAACCTGTTGCAGTTGCAGCTGTTCCACCTGTTGGTGTCCAGAGATATGTATAACCGGGAGTACCACCACTTGCTGTAACAGTAGCTGCACCATTATTTGCTCCACATGAAGCAGGTGTAATAACAACAGTACCATTTAGCACTGTTGGTTGAGTAATTGTAACTGTAGTTTGAGCAGAACATCCAGTTGCACTGGTACAAATAACAGTATACGTTCCTGCTGCTAGTCCACTTGCTGTTTGTCCGGCGATAGCACCAGGATTCCAAACATAAGTATAAGGAGCCGTTCCGCTAGCACCTGTTGCTGTAGCTGTTCCGGTTGTTCCACCATTACATAAAACATTTGTTGAAGTTGCAGTTACAGTTGTACCGATCACAGTAAATGGCAAACAAGCTGCTGCTGCAACGTTACCACAAAGATCCGTAACCGAACCTGCCGCAGATCCTAGACAGATCTGGAATGCACCACTTGTTGTAATTGCCGGGGTAAAAGTAACGGTAAATGTGTTTTCAGAAACACCACCTGCTGCACAACCCGGACCAGTCAAACCTGTAATAGTATATGGCCCACCCGGACCCGTAACTGTAAAGTCTGCAATAGAAGCTGTACTGCATAAAATATTTTCAGAAAAGTTAAATGTCAAGGAGTTCGCACCGCAACTAGGGGCTCCGGTGATACTTTGAATAAATGGCGGTATATTATCAAAGATCTGAGCCATCCCGGGAGTACCGGGTGCAGGGAAAGTTAATGAATATCCATTTGCACTAGAAGAGAAATTACTCACGTTTAATACAAGATCCTGCCCCGCAGTGACGTTGATACAAGGATTTGCCTGTGCATTATTTACATTTAAAGTACTTGCAACAAACATCCCTGTATTTCCCTGCAATGCGGCTGCACCGATTGTTGTGCCGGAAGTACCGCTGTACCAAGTTGTTTGTCCGGAATAATCACAAGCTATCTGTAATGCTGGGTTTGTAGCAATATCAGAACAATTCGCACTTGTTAAGTCAAATACTGCCCAATCGTAATCATTGGTATTAACGTTGGGATCAATTGTCATACAAAGTAATCCTGTTGTTTGAACAGTGAACTGATACCAAACATCATTCATCTCCCCGCTTCCTAAACAACTAATTCCTGAGCTTATCTCATTCAAATAATTTCCGGTTCCTACATAAGAGGCCCCTGTTGAATACGTTGAATTACAAACAGGAATCGCACCTAAACAATCTTGATTATTTGGAACAGGCGGGGGACCGATCGCTGTGCCGGAAACAGTTAATCCTGTATTACATGCCGGTGCCGGCCAAGAATCAATAATGATATAATATTGTTGACCCGCCACAACATTAATGACTGCTGTTTGAGGAGGACTAGCCCCGGTAGCAGATCCAACGCAAGTTGAAACTCCTGACGGGCAACCTTGAACAATAAACAATCCGTTCCAAGATCCTCCGGCAACAGAAATTGAAGTTACTCCAGTTGTACCTGCAACAAAAGAGTATACAAGATCCTCACCACCAGCGTAAGTAGAATTCCCACAAATGGTAGTATAATTATTTACCGATCCACAAGTTGACTGTCCTGTCAAATTAAAAGGAAGTGTAACATTTATAGCAGTAGCACATGTTGATCCGGGTTGTGCAAAGGAATTTGAAAAACACAAACAGAACAATAAAACTGTTACAATGGAGTATTTTTTAATCATAATATTTTTTTTTGGAGAGAGTGTGTGATGTGTATTTGTTTAGAAATTATCTAGGATAATAATGATTATTCTTTTGTAACAACGTAATTTTGAGACTTCAGACCTTCCGTAGAGAGTATGTCGCAAACAATCTGATAACTAACATCTTCTGTCGTCCTAACAATAATTGTTTTTGATTCAAAATTAATTTCATCGGAAATAATCCCAATCTTTTGTTTGAAAATCTTATCCAGTCGGGTAATCTGATCATTGGTATTCAATCCGTCTACTTGAATTGTATAGACAAGTTTTACAGGAAGGTTAGGATCTTGCGAATAAGCAAAACCGCTAAAAAACAGAATACAGAATGAGGTTGAGATAAATTTCGAAAATTTATTTTTCATCTTTTGATTATTTAAGATAGTTTTCATTTACGTAATATTTTATGCGCTTTGTTTTGAGTTTGTATAGCACCAGGCTAAATTCTATTATAAATCAGAATCAGTACTTATTAATTTTATTAAAGCCCGACAATAATAATTTATCTATTAGTTTTGTCATAGGGGGCTAGCCCTCTATTGCAGGTAAAGGTATATTATTTGTAGACAAATGACAATATTATAACGGTAAAGGTTGCATATAGTTTTCAAAAACAAATTAACAAAAACTCAAAACAATATGATTTAAGTCATAAAAACAGGATATTTATCGACAAACAGGCAAATACTATATTTTAATACTTTTTGAACAATTGCAGTTATTCTGCATCTAGGAAATAAGGGAATGAAGAAAAATATCCGAAAGTCGAGATATCGAAAAATATCCACGCGGTGTTTTACACTTCTAATTTATTTATAGGCAAATAAAACGAACAAAAAAACGAGTTTATAAAATTACATTTAAGCTCTATTTTTTTACTTTATAATACTCACATGTCCGATGTATTTATGTTTGCGATTTTCATCATCCTTTAACTCCACTTTCCAAACATAGACATCCATTTGAGCTATCTCTGCTCCATGATTCGCCCTTCCATCCCAGCCTTTTTCAAAATCTTCTGTTGAATAGATCAAATTTCCCCAACGATCGAAAATCATCATATTAAAACTTTTAAGATCAAACCCAATTCCTTTAGGAATGAAGATATCATTTCTTCCATCTCCATCCGGCGTAAATGCATTTGGTGCATAGAATACAAAATCATCAACAATTTCAATTTGTCGCGTTGTAGTGTCCATACAGCCAAATTGATTTGTAACAATTAATGTTACCGAATTTTCTCCGACATCACTATATTGATATGTTGGATTTTGAACAAATGATACATCTGAAGTTGTTGACAGATCACCAAAATCCCAATTCCAATCTGTAATAATTAATGTAGAAAGATCAGTAAAAGTAACGAATGGTGTTAAGGAAGAAACTGGATTTGGTGCGGCTATAAAATCAGCAGTAGGGTTTGGATTAACCGTAACATAGGAGAAACTATCGATCACTGTGCTGCAGCCCTCAGCAGTTGTAATTATTAGTGTTACATCAAATGTTCCATCATTTGAATATGTATTTGTTGTTGAAATACCTGTCCCTGAATTTCCATCTCCAAAATTCCAGAAATAGGAAACCCCATTATTACTGGTAGCTGTAAAAGCCACCGTTAAAGGCTCACAGCCTATTGTCGGCAATCCTTGAAACAAACCCATTGACCCCGGATTTATTGTTATGGTTGATGTATCACTTGCAGTAGCTGAACATCCGTCAGATACTGTTACAATATAATTCATTATTGTAGTTCCAGCGGGTGGTGTAACAATTTGGGAAAAAGTTAAATTACTATTATCCCAAAAACATGAATAAGGCCCCGTATTCCCTCCTATTACATTTGCATAGATCATCGCCGTTTCACCCATGCAAATTGCAGTATCGGAAGCAACAACTGTTAATGGCGGTTTCACAAATACATTCATACTTAAAGGTCCAACGCTACATCCATTATTATCTAAAACCAGAGATGTGTACATTGTAGTAATTGTTGGTGTCACTATATGGGGACCCGAACCGCTCATTCCCACACCGGAAGCTCCCGTCCAAAAATAATTATAGCCCGGTGTACCTCCGGACGCTGTAGCATAAATTTGTGAAGTATCTCCATAACAGATTGTATCATTCAAACTCACAAATAATTGCAATGGCGGCGGTTGATCAACCAAAACAACACCTATTGCTGAACAACCATTAGCATCTGTAACCGTCACGCTATAAGTACCCTGAATTAATCCACTTGCCGTTGAACTTACCTGTCCTCCCGGGTTCCAGTCATAAGTTAATGGTAATGTTCCCGTCCCAGGAAGTGTAGTAACCGTTGCTGTGCCTGTATTTCCTCCAAAACAAGTTACCGGAATTGAAAATATAGTATCGATCACGGGACCTGAAAGATCGTTCATAACAACGTTTTGAGTAACCGAACAACCGTGAATATCTGAGATCAAAACATTGTAAACACCGGCAATTAAGCCAACTGCTGTTGCTGTAGTCTGTAATGCAGGATCGTTCCATTGATACATGTATGGTGATGTTCCTCCGGAAGGAGTTGTCGTAATTGTTCCATTTGCCTGACTGCAAGTAGAAGGAGAAATTGCAGAACTATTTATTAAAAGTGGTGGCTGTGTGATCGTCCAGTTTTCACTGGCAGTACAACCATTCTGATCGATGACGGTTAACAAATAAATTCCCGGTGGCAAACCATTTGCAACAGGCGCCGAACTTATACTTGGTGTCCAATTATAGTTATAAAACGGAGCCCCTCCACTAACATTTGTTGTTATGCTTCCATCCGAAGCACCGAAGCAGGTCACGTTGCTGGAAGAACTGAAATTGATCGCAAGGGAACTCGGCTGGGAAATTATTGTTGCATTATCTACAGCTGTACAACCATTCGAATCCGTTATCAGAACAATGTAATTTCCTGCACACAAGTTTGTTGCTGTTGTTGTTGTTTGTGATGTAGGATCGTTCCAATTGTAAGTCAATGTTCCCGTTCCACCAGCAGCTACAATTGTTGCAGACCCATTACATGATCCAAAACAACTGGCATCAATGATTGAAGTTATTGCATGATTGATAGGTGGTGGTTCTAAAATATTCACTGATGCACTTGAAATACATCCTGCCGCATCCGTGACTTCTAAACTATTTACACCCGCACCGAGATTTAACGGATTTTGAATGGTCTGTCCTCCGGGGATCCAAATAATATTGTAAGGACCAACACCGCCGGTAATGGATGATATGGCAGTTCCATTTGTTGCTCCATAACATAAGAGATCCGTGTGAGAAGTAATTATTAAAGTTGGTGCTGCAATATCATTCACATTCACTACTGAAGCAACAACACATCCGTTCGCATCTGTTACATCAACACTATAAACTCCTGCTAAAAGTGCCACCGCGCAAGGGGATTGTGTCACAACAGGGTCATTCCAAATGAAAGTATATGGCGCTAAACCACCGCTGGCAGCTGCACAGGCTCCACCATTTGATTGCCCGCAATTCGAACTTGTTGCTGAAGTAGTTACAACTAAGGGAGTGTATGCTTGTGTTAAGTTCACACTTCCCGTAACGGCACATCCATTTGCATCCGTGATGGTTGCAGAATTAATTCCGGGACATAAGTTATTCGGATTAAAAACAGTTTGCATGCTGGGAGTCCACAGAAATGAATAAGGCGGTGTACCACCTGTGAATACAACACTTCCGGTACCATCGCATGAACCGAAACAATTAATATTTGTTCCTGTTACACTTGCAATCAATTGCGCAGGCTGTGTGATATTTGCAATTGCTGTTGCTGTACAACCCTTCGCATCTGTGACTGTGCAAGTATATGAACCTGCACATAAATTTGTTGCTGTTGCTGATGTATTACCTCCGGGCATCCAATTATAAATATAGGGAGCTGTTCCGCCGCCAGCTGTAGCTTGAGCAAATCCGGTACAGACACCATAACACGTTAAATTTCCTATCGAAGTAATTGAACTTGTTAAAACAGTTGGTTGTGTTATTGTCGCTACTCCCTGCGATGGGCAACCATGTGCATCGGTAACCGTTACGGTATAATTTCCGGCACATAAACCGGTTGCTACAGAAGTAGTTTGTGCGGCAGGATTATTCCACAAGTAACTATATGGTGGAGTTCCGCTACTCACGATTGCTGTAGCTGTCCCATTGCAACTTTCATTGCAAGAAACATTAACTGTTGAAATAACAGTACTCAAAGATGGAGGATTTACTAAACTGACAGAAGCATTTGCAACACACCCATGTGCATCTGTTACTGTAACTGTATAGTTGCCGATTCCTAAACCGGATACGGAGGACGTTGTCGGACTTCCAGGTGAAGTCCACAAATAAGAATATGGTCCTGTACCACCGATCGCACTCGCTGTTGCCGTTCCATTTGTATTTCCAAAACAAACAGGATTTGTTCTTACAGCATTCGTAACAAGTACGGTTGGCTGCGAAATCGAAGCACTTGTTGAAGCAATACAACCATGGGCATCGGTAGCGGTAACTGAATATAATCCTGCTACTAAATTGTTTGCTGTAGGAGTTGTTTGTCCATTGCTCCATAAATAACTAAACGGTGGTGTTCCACCTGTCAATCCTATTGTAGCATTTCCCGTATTTCCACCGAAACATGCAACATTTGCTGAGGATAAAATGAATGCACTTGGTCCTGCAATGCTACCTATCGTAACCGGAACAGATGCAATACAAAAATTAATATCAGTTACTGTTACAATATATGTTCCTGATAATAATCCCGAAGCTGTAGGGCCTGTCTGCCCATTCGACCAGGACCACGAATAAGGTGAAGATCCACCGGAACAAGAAACAAAAGCAGAACCGTTTGCCATTCCACAATTTGCACCTGTAGGTATTGATGAGATCGACAATGCCGAAGGTTGCGTTATATTTGCTGTCCCTACCGAAGTACATCCCTTGGCATCAGTGACTGTAACACTATATGTTCCAACAGATAAGGAGTTTATCGAAGACGTACTAAATGCCCCGGGCATCCACAAAAAAGAATACGGTCCTGTACCACCTGCAGGTGAAGCAGTTGCTGTACCCGTACTTCCACCAAAACAATCCACATTGGTTAAAGTTGGATTTACAGATAGAACCGGTGGTTGCGTAATTGCTTGTATTGCAGTGGAAGTACAACCATTTGCATCAGTAACAATAACCGTATATGTACCGGGGGCTAAATTTGTTGCAGTAGCGGAAGTGCCTGACGAAACAGGAGACCATGCATAAGTAAACGGCGGTGTCGTAGCACCGGCCATAGAAACCGTTGCTGAACCATTGTTTCCACCATTGCAAGTAACATTTGAAAATGAGCTGATGGACGCTGTTCCACCCGAATTTGCGTTCACACTTATTGGAAAAGATTGAGCACATCCATTACCATCCGTTACAATACAAGTATAATTCCCTGCTATTAAACCTATTGCCGATGCTCCCGAACCTCCTGTTGGGGACCAATTATATGTCATTGGAGGAATTCCACCTGTGATATTAACTGAAGCAGTCCCGCTTGAAGAAGTGCATGTAGCATTTGTAGATACTGCAGCACCCGTAAATCCGCCAACGGTGATACAAAATGAATATGTTTGGCTTCCGATAAACGGACAATTGTTATCTTTCACTGTAACAGTAAAACAATGCGGAGTTGCACTGACATCAGCTAAAGTTGGTGTCCAGGTAAAAACACCGGTTGGCCTTGAGCCTGTTCCTGAATTAAATGATGCTCCGGCGATTCCTGCATTCCATGTTAAAAAAGTATTTTGGGAAACATCAGGATCAAATGATGGAATGTTGAACGAAATTGGAACACCCGCACAAACATTCATTGAATACACTCCTGTATTATTTATTCCATTGAGGGAAGGATTATTATTTGTGCATGTTATTGTTGTTAATTCAATATCCCTTTCCACACTTCCCACCAATACTCCTCCACGGTACGACTGAACTAAAACTGCAAATACGGTAATTTGAATTGCCGTAGGTTTCATACACATATCCCCTGTAGTAGAATTAAACGTTACAGGTGGTGAAGAAGAAAGCGGCTGTAAAGCTGTATAAGGAAATAAATAGGTTACTGTTGCTGTTACGGATGTTCTTGGTGTTATCAGAGAATAAACTAACAAATCTCCATCAGGATCAGAAGCTCCATTATTAAAACAATAAGGTTGTCCGACACAAATAAACGGGACAGGCTTATTGGTGAATGTCGGGGAGTTGTCACACGGAAATGCTAAATTATTTAATCTCGCTTCTACATACATATTCTGTGCACCCGGAGAGACAATAGTTCCTATGGCATTATTTCTTGCTGCTAAGGAATAAGACATGATCCAATCTGAACAGGGCACAAGATTAACAGTTGCCTGATAAATATATTCCTGCACGCCCGGAAGAGAGCCTCCGCTGCACAAGGTAGTTACTGAAGCACAAACGGGTGTTACCTCAATTCCTGTTCCCGGAACTTTATTCAACGTTGCATTAAAATTCAAACCGCAGGAAACAGATGCAAAATTCAATGACACAGAGGTTGGCGCAGACACTCCTGCGCAGTCTCTGTAAATTGATAAAAACACTTTATATTGATTACCGCCTAAACACTTATAGGTAATATCGCCACCCTCAACATGAGTAGCATTTACTATTTTGGGAAAACTAAAAAAAAATAGCAAAACAACAATACCCAAATTCGACCTATGGAGTAACACCTGTTTCATTTTCCTTTCCTTAAAACGCATTTAAAAAACAATCGCCAACTTCACAATGCAAATTAAGTTTCATTTGAAAAAAATAGAAATGAGGAAATTCAAATACTACTTTGATTCTTCTCACAGCTGTTTTTTTGTAATAATTTTTAAATAAAAATCTTGATTAAACATTATTACATCCGATTATTTTAATTAAAATATTCTTGCTTACTTTACGAATCCAAAAAAAACAACAAATGCAAAAAATCAAACTACTTTTTATTTCTGTTATGATAACAGGCCTAACTTCATTTGCACAAAATGAAAAGGATAAAGAAAAAAAATGGGATGTTTCAAATCCGACAGGATCCTATAAAGACCTTGAATTTACAACCAATGAAGGAACATGGATGAGTTTGGATGTAAGTCCGGATGGCAAGAATATTATTTTTGATATGCTTGGCGACATATATACAATGCCGGTTACAGGTGGAGAAGCAAAGGTGTTGCGAAGTGGATTCCCCTATGAAGTACAACCACGCTATAGTCCGGATGGAAAAAAGATATCCTTTACTTCTGATGCAGGCGGTGGTGATAATATCTGGACCATGAATGTTGATGGAACAAATGCAAAACAAGTTACTACCGAGAATTATAGATTGTTGAACAATGCTGTTTGGACCCCGGATGGACAATACCTTATTGCAAGAAAACACTTCTCCTCTACCCGCTCGATGGGTGCAGGAGAAATGTGGATGTATCACATTACAGGTGGGGAAGGAATTCAATTGACAGTTAAAAAAAATGCACAACAAGATGCTGGTGAGCCTTGTATTTCTGCTGATGGAAAATATGTTTATTTTTCTGAAGATATGTATCCGGGAGGATTTTTCCAATACAACAAAAATCCAAATGCACAGATTTATGTGATCAAACGTTTCGATAGAAATACCGGTGAAACAGATTTAATAACAGGCGGTCCGGGTGGTGCCTGCCGTCCGCAAATTTCGAAAGATGGAAAAACGCTGGCATTCGTAAGGCGCGTGCATGAGGCTTCTGTATTATATTTAAGAAATATGGATACAGGTGAAGAATGGCCTGTATATGATAAATTAAGTAAAGATCAACAAGAGGCATGGGCGATATTCGGGGTCTATACCAATTTTAATTGGTTGGATGCAACACATATTATTATTTGGGCAAATGGGAAGATCATGAATGTAGATATTACAAAATCTACTGCAACGGAAATTCCATTTACTGCAGTTTCTAAACATAAAATAATTGATGCCTTAAAATTCCGCCAAGAGGTTGCTCCCGATAAATTTACTGTGAAAGTTATACGAAATGCAACAACCTCTCCTGACGAAAAAATCCTTGTATTTAATTCCGTTGGTTATTTGTGGAGAAAAGATCTTCCTTCCGGAATACCCACAAGATTAAGCAATACAACAGATTTTGAATTCGAACCATCCTTCTCTGCCACCACAAATGAAATTGTTTATACAACATGGAATGATGATAACATGGGGGCAATTTATAAAAT
>CANJPX010000080.1 GCA_947476185.1 Bacteroidota bacterium | reverse complement strand
GAATTTACATATATAAGTTTGTCGGAGATAATAAGCTGTTATCAACAGGGAAAATTATTTTGCAGTAATTAAATTTATATTTTCAAAATTTAATTGTGTTCACTTAATATGGTCAATTATTCCACCTTGAAATGGAGTCCATATCCCTATTTTAATTCCAGCAGTTTTTAATCCTTTCCCTGTCCATACATTACATGTTTTAAACATATTGTATGTGCCCTGGCCTTCATAAAAACGGTCTTGCTGAGTATAACCTGCATGATCGATCAAAATGACCTTATTCTTTTCTAATCGGAAAGAGGAAATAATATAATTGACCAATAGATTATATTGATCTTTTGATATCACAACGCTTTTGCATCTTTCATTTATAACTGGCTTATTATATTTATAGGTCACATGCATTGCAGTTTCCCCCAACCCAAAAGCCGCATTAAAAGCAGTAGAACATTTCAGGTCGCTCCATGCTGGAGTATCCAGATAAAAACCTCTGTCGCCCCACCCCATACCGATATACTGAAAAGATGAATCGGCATTTATAAAATCAGCATAAGGCAATAATCTATTCCATTTTATTTGTTCACTTTTTACGGGTAACACAATATCAGTATGAATACCATTTGATTGAATAAAAAGTTCGATACCATTCGATGCGTTTGTAAATGAAGAATTAACTGCTATTAAAGGAAAAAGCCAGGAACAGAAGAAATAGATCAAAACAAATGTGATGATTCCTAAAACGAAACGAAAAAAATACCGAAATACTTTTTTAAAGATTTTCATTTACAAAATTAATCAATAACGAGAACTGAAAAGATTTATATATTGTCGAATTGCTCATTAAGAGTCATCTCGACCAATTTTAGGGGTGCTCCTATTCATTTTAATTTACCGAAGCAGATTTCTCTGCTTTGGTACCAACCTTTTTTATTGAAGATTTTTATTCAAATCATTTCATCTAATGATCAAAGAATGGATCTTCTAAAAAATTAATTGCTTTTTCTTAGTTACTCATTTACTTAAAACGAAATTAGCCCTCCAACTCCTTCTTCAGCATATTCAAAGCTGCATCCGCAGTTTTTTGAATATTACGTTCGCGGTTATTTCCAAAAAGAAATTTTTCGGATATAACTTTTGTTGGTGTTGCAAGGGCAACCCATACCGTCCCAACAGGCTTTTCCTCTGTTCCACCGCTTGGTCCTGCTATTCCTGATGCGGAAATAGAATAATCTGTTTTATATTTTTCACGAATAGCTTTTGCCATTTGCTCCACAACTTGTTTACTCACTGCACCATATTTTACGATCACATCATGCGGCACTCCCAATTCTGTTTCTTTAATTTCATAAGCATATGAAATAACAGAACCGATATAATAATCCGAACTTCCAGCCTCCTTTGTAAGTAAATGGGAAATATATCCTCCGGTACAACTTTCGGCAGTAGAAACAGTCTTTTTCTTGTCTCTTAATAATTTACCAACCATCTGCTCCAAACTAATTTTTTCTTCACCGAATATTTCATAGCCATAAATATTTTCAGAAATGATCAATTTGAGCTCTTCGATTTTTTTCTCTACATTTTTGAAAAGCAAATCCCCTTCTTTTCCTGTGGTGCTCAATCGCAAGCGAACCATTCCCGGAGAAGGCAAGTAGGCCAACTTGATATTTACCGTTGCTAAACTATCTTCCCAATCAGAAATTAATTCCGATAACGTTGATTCACCTATACCTTGTGTTAAAACGGTTTTATGATAAATAGAAGGAAATTCAAACCGTTCTTTTAATTTTGGAATTACCTGACTCTTCATCAGTGCTTTCATTTCATAAGGCACACCGGGCAAAGAAATATAAACTTTGCCATCTACATCAAACCACATTCCCGGTGCTGTTCCATTATAATTATGGATCACTTCACAAATGGCAGGAACTTCAGCCTGCAAACGGTTCAATGGCGTTACATCTTTCCCGAATGTTGCAAAAATATTTACTACATCCTGATAAGCTCCTTCATCAAAACGCATAGTTGTATTAAAATATTCGCAAAGTGTTTTTTTAGTTATATCGTCTTTAGTTGGACCAAGACCTCCGGTGATAATAATAATATCAGCACGACCTCTTGCCTCTTCCAAAGCTTTCAGAATATGCAGGCGATCATCAGAAACAGAAGTTATCTGTTTCACACGGATACCGTTCAAATTTAACAACTGACCAATGAAAGCAGAATTCGTATCAACGATCTGCCCGATCAATATTTCGTCACCAATGGTAATTATTTCGACTTGCAAAGCTAATTCGTTTTATAAGTTAGAACACTTCGACTAGGCTCTGTGTGACTTTCTAATTGTGATGTTAGTTAATGACGTCACCCTAAGTGCAGTCGAAGAGCATTGTCGTAATTTATTTTATTATTTTCATTTCATTCAACAAATAGCCGGCACCGGCATATTTATCAATTACAAATAATGTATACCGCACATCCAATACAATATTCCTTACCTGGTCTGGATTAAAAAAAATATCACTCATCGTTCCTTCCCAATTACGATCAAAATTTGTTCCGATCAATTGTCCCTCTCCGTTAAACACAGGGCTTCCTGAATTCCCACCGGTTGTATGATTACTTGCACAAAATGAAACAGGTAATTCACCTTTTTTATTTGCATACTGACCATAGTCTTTTTTAAAATACAACTCTTTTAATTTTGGCGACACAACAAACTCATCTATTGCAGGATTTTCTTTTTCCATTACTCCATCTAAAGTTGTATAATAATTATAATGAACCCCGTCTTTTGGGTAATACCCTTCAACTTTTCCATATGCTAAACGTAATGTACTATTTGCATCCGGATAATATTTTTTAGACGTTACCAACTCCCGCATAGCTTTCATATACGTCCGATTCAAGCTGGTGATCTTTGCATCTAACTCCATATACTTAGGATAAATTTCCTTAGCATATTTTGTCATGCAACTATACATCAATTTATAAACAGGGTCATTATCGATCTTCTTATAATTCTTATCCATATTTGTTAATGCTTCCATCACTTTTTCCGGGGAAACAAAAATAGATTTCGAATAAAGATATTTTGCATATTTTTTAAAATCTCCTTTGTATTTTTTATTTATCTCTTCAAATATTGATGCCTGCTGAGACAAATCAATATTATCCACATACACCTTTAGCATGGCAGCACAGATCTTCTCATCAGTATATGCATTGTAATCTTTATAGAATGTTAAAACGTCTGCTTTTATTTTTTCAATATTCAATTGAAGATCTGCTGCTTTTTTTCCATTTTTTAAACTATCAACAACCGACTTAAAAAAAGAAGACACATTTACTGCCTCTATTCCCATGATAGCTTCAGCGTGATAATCACGTTGCTTGTTCCACATACTTATTTCGGAATACCTCTTTTCGAAATCAGAAAAAAGATTTCCATATTTTCCTTTTGCATCATCATCCGTATTTACTTTTAACAAAAAATCCTGCTCAAATAATTTCTTTTTGTTTATTGCATCCGCTTTTTTCAAACCCTTTACTTCACCATCCCATTTTTTCCAATAGTTAGCAAGACTGGCGTATTTAGCAGAGTATTGGATACGAACCTTATCACTTGCTTTCATGTCTTCATCCCATATCGCTAATCGGATCTCACGCATTTTTACTCTTGCCGGATCACTTTCATTCATTATTAAATTCACACCGTATGAACTCAGATATTCTGTAGTTCTTCCCGGAAATCCGTAAACCATTGTGAAATCATTTTCTTCAACTCCTTTGATAGAAATAGGAATAACATATTTTGGTTTATAAGGAACATTGTCTTTCGAATAATCTGCAGGGGCATTATCCTTGTTTGCATAGATCCTGAAAATTGAAAAATCACCAGTATGCCTTGGCCACATCCAATTGTCTGTATCTCCTCCGAATTTACCTATAGAAGAGGGGGGGGCACCAACTAAACGAACATCTTTGAAAGTTTCTGTCACAAACATATAGTATTCATTTCCATAAAAAAATGGACGGATGTAGGCACCATAATGTGTATCCTTGATCGCTTCTTTCGTGATTTGAGAAATAGCCTCATTAACTTTCTTTTCGCGCTCCGCATCCGTCATTCCGTTTGTTACATTCGCCAGCACCTTTGCAGTAACATCTTCCATACGGACAATGATAGTTGCTGTTAAACCGGGATTTTGTAATTCCTCTGCTTGTGTTTTTGCCCAAAAACCATTTGTCAAAAGATCATTTTCAACAGTACTATGCGCCTGAATTTGTCCGTAACCGCAATGGTGATTTGTCAACATTAATCCTTGATCCGAAATAATTTCAGCAGTACAGCCTCCACCAAAATGAACAATGGCATCTTTCAAACTCGATTTATTAATGCTGTAGATATCTTCTGCTGATAATTTCAACCCTTTACTTTGCATATCCGATTCATTCAATGCCTTCAGAAATAGTGGAAGCCACATTCCTTCATCGGCTTTAATACAATTAAAAATTAGCAAATTAAAGGTCAAAAAGAGAAGAACAGATTTTTTCATAAATGGAAAGCTGTGATTTTGTTATTGTTATTGTTTAATGATCTTTGAAAAATAAGTCCGGTCAGCACTGGTCAAACGTATAGAATAAATTCCTTTGGCTAAAGGAGATAAATCGAAAATAGAAAAATTGTTTTTAGTATTTGCAAACACAATATGCTCCTGACTTGTAATTTTCCTTCCTGTGACATCAAATAATTCTATTATAATAATTTCTTTTTTATTTGAATAATAATCTATTACAAAATTAGAGCTGAAAGGATTTGGATATACTGACAAAGAACCTTGATCAATTGGTAATATAACATGCACACTTAAAATAAAATCAAGAATAGAATCCGCTTTACAAAAATCTGGAATACCGTATCCTTGAATAGAATCAGGCAAAAATGCCTGAGTGGCACTTTGCTGAATAGCATAGATCAATTCAATATTTGAAGCAGTAGGATTTGACTGCAACAAACAAGCAACAGAGCCTGCTGTGATAGGAGAAGAAAAAGATGTTCCACTTCCCGTCATTGCTCCACCCCAAGTTGCAGCAACAACAGATTGGACTCCTCTGGCACACGTATTTGGTTTTATCCTCCCGTCAAAAGTCAAGCCGCGGGAGCTAAATCCCGCAATGATACCGGAAGAATCCACAGCACCAACGGTTAATATACTATCTGCATCAGCCGGAGCTGTAATTTTATACCATGGTGGTCCACCGGAATTTCCTGCACTACTTGTAACAAATATACCTTTGCTTGCCGCCCAATCCGCTGCATTCGAAATGATCGTTGTATTTCCATCCATATCAGAAAAATAATGATCACCAATGCCACCATCAAATTTATTGTATCCCAAAGATGAATTAATAACATCTGCACCAACACTATCCGCAAACTCTGCACCTGTTAACCAATTTACTTCTTCTTGCAATGTCTCTGTCGCCGCATCTTCTGTTCGTAATAACCAAAATTTTGCTTTCGGAGCCGTTCCAACTAATACTCCAGGTAAATTTCCTCCCATACAAGAAAGTACCATCATTCCATGAGGATAATCCTCAAAGACCAACGTATCACCAACAACAAAGTCCCTACAGCCCAGAATCTGATGATTCGTTCTCAAGCTATCGAAAGCAGGAAGCGAATCGACTTTATAAAATCCGGCATCAAGGATGGCGATGGTCACCCCTTGTCCCATATATCCTTTATTATGCATACAATCTATACCGATCTGATGGGCTTGAAAATAAGATGCCCCATAATTTAATACAGTTGTTGGCGATTTATATTTAGATTTTTTTTCAGAAACAGCTTGTGTATTATTTGATTGATCAAATTTCGATACATGTATTTTTGACGAAGAAGGATCGGCTGTCAACGTTACCTTTTTCACAAATGATAATTTTTTGATCGCTTCAATTTCACGTTCATCATTTGTAGAAATACATATTGAATTAAGCCATTTGGATGGATTTTTCACCACCACTCCTATCGCCTTAACATCATTTATGTACGTGGCATTAACGGGAAGATCACTTTCATTGATAGCGATATTTTGCTTTTGTCTTCGGACAATTGATTTTTGAGAAAGAAATTTTTCCGGCTGAGTAATTGAATACGGAGAATTTTTCTTGTCTTTAAAAACAACAAGATAGATTTTTGAAGTTTGAGAAAATGAAAATTGCAAAAGCAGTAAAAATGATACGAGAGAAATGTTGTTTTTCATATTGATTATTCTGTTCCTGATGAATTATAAATGTATGTATATTGAACTCCTGATGTAACGCGTTGTAAGATTGGAATGGCGTAAAATGCAGCCAACTGAGAAGGTGTAAATGCAGGATTTGGCTGCGAATCAACATCTATGACCTGTTTATAAACAAGACCTGTCCGTTTTGCATATTTTTCAATATACTGCTTTTGAAAAATAATGGATGATTCTATTTGCTGATTTACTTGCAATACAGAATCAAATGCAACACCTCCAATTGTCCTGGGAAGATCAAAAAACTGATAAGAGTAGGTTAAAGCATCATTCGTATTTTGTGCATTTCCATTCCATGTTTGTCCTTCCTTTACAGCAAATGCCAGCTTTATGTATCGAACATTTTCCTCCACTTTTTCTGCAGAAGTAACAGTCCTATTTTCAGCCCAAACATCCCTTAAGGTCCAAGGCATTGAGCTGTATGGTACTGCAGGATTGTAATTCCTGACATAACGCTCCAACCGGAGTGTGGGACGGTTTTGATTATCTAAAAAAGAAGATTCGATTTTTTCTTTTAACTCAAACTTGAATGTATCAATATGGCTAGTGAAACTATTATAATAAAATGAATCGACATCATACACTACAAATTTCCCAACTTGATCTGGAAAATAATTATAGCCCATATCAGGTGCAGTACCTTTATCTTTTTTACAAGAAATAGAACCTGAGACCACAATAAATGCGATAAAAAAGAAGCCAATAATCCGCTGCATTTGTTAAGATTAAATCATCAGCTAAGTTAAGGAATATTGTTAAAGAAAGAAAATTAAATAAGAATGGAGGTTTGGCGCTCAATGAAGCCACCACCAATCAGATCTTCGTCCTCATAAAACACCGCGGATTGCCCGGGAGCTATTGCAGAAACTGTGTTATGAAACAACACATTTAACTTATCATTTTTCTGAGATACAGTCGACATAGAGCCCGGATCTTTATAACGGATCTTTGTAAGCAGTTCAATGCTATCGGGCAAAGAAGCGTATTTGATTAGGTTGATCTTGCCAACTGTCATTTGTTGTTGCTCCAGCTCGTCTTTAGAGCCCAACACAACTGTATTCGTTTCAGGAATAATTTCCAAAACATGTAAAGGCTCACCAATAGCAATGACTAAGCCTTTTCGCTGACCAATGGTATAAAATGGATACCCTTTATGCTTGCCAAGAATTCGACCTGATCTGTCAACAAAATTTCCACCAGCAACTTTTTCTTCTAAACCATCTACTTTACGTTTTAAAAAGCCACGATAATCGTTATCAGGGACAAAACAAATCTCATAACTTTCGCTTTTCGTTGCCAGATCAACATAGCCATTATCGATGGCCATCTGTTTAATTTCAGATTTTCGAAAATTCTGTAATGGAAAAAGTGTACGTTTCAGACTTTCTTGAGGCAATCCCCACAAAACATATGACTGGTCTTTATTGGTATCTAAACCTCTAGAAACAACAAATCGGTCATTTTCTTCGCGGATACGAGCGTAATGACCGGTAGCAATAAAATCGCATTCCAACATATCAGCACGCTTCAATAAGGCGCCCCACTTAATATGCGTATTACATAGTACACAAGGATTTGGAGTTCGTCCAGCAATATATTCATCCACAAAATTATCAATAATAAAATCTCCAAATTCTTTTCGGATATCTAAAATGAAATGAGGAAAGCCAAGATTCACTGCCAACATTCTGGCATCGTTGATAGAATCGAGACTACAACAACCGGTTTCTTTACTTGAACCACCTGAAGAAGCGTAATCCCATGTCTTCATAGTGATCCCGACAACATCATAACCTTGTTCATGCAATAACAAAGCAGCAATAGAACTATCTATTCCACCGCTCATTGCCAATAATACTTTTCCTTTTCTACTCATTAATTCTCGGGATGATAATTCTCCTGGTAAGGATCCTGAATTTCAAATTTTTCAGAATTCTTTTTTTCTTCCGCCTGCTGAGCAGGAGTAATAATATCTTTATCTTTAGTCTTATCGGTACTATCAATCATATGACCGTTTACGAATGTATCTGTACGAATAACAGTACCATCTTCTTTATAATATTTCCAAGGTCCATTTTTCAGATCATTTACATACATGCCTTCTGCATCAACTTTTCCAGAAGAATAATAAAAAGTCGTTTTACCTTCCACTTTATTTTTTATATAATTTCCAGAATATTTTAATTGCCCACCTTCAAAATATTTTTTACAAACGCCTTCTAAAACACCTTCTTTCCAGTTTTTTTCTTCTGAAATTTGCCCATTGGGATAATATACCTTAGCTAAACCATTTTTTTGTCCATTCGAATACATTTCGTCAGCCAATAATTTCCCCTCCTGATTATAAAATTTCCACAAACTATCTTTCTTCTCATTCAGATATTTCCCTTCACCTGTAAGCTTTCCACCTGCATCAAACATTTTTGTTCTGGCAACCTTTCCTTCATTAGAAAAAACTGAAATAGACCATGGAATCCCGCTGTCATAAAAATAAGTGAAGGTTCCAACGGGAATATTATTTATGAAATTACCATCATAAACCTTTTTATGGTCAGCATCGTACTTGATCCAATGACCCTGTTTTTTTCCTGCAGTATCAGTTTTATTAGGTGCGTCCTGAGCAAGAACAGCTGTTGAAAACACTATTCCAAAAGCAATTAAAAACGAATTTAGATTCATGTGTATAAAGTATTAGTTTTTACTGTAACGTTAAAAAGACAAAAAGATACATACACTTTAACACTCTTTCTGCCCAATAAATTAAGGTACAAAAGTACGAAAATATAAGGAAGGCAAATCAAAAATCAAACCAATAAAATAAGTTTAAGTGGTGGTGGTAGGAAAGTATGAAAAGAGAAGTATTTGAACTGAGATTTCAGCTAATAATTATCTTCTTATACAGGTCCTGAAGACCATTAACAAAACTGCTCCACAAAAAGCGTTTCTTCTCAATAACGGTATTATCTGTAAATTTTTGTTCCCGATTATTTAAATAAAAATCTACAATGGAATCGGCTATTGACTTTGAGGAAATGTCTGTAACATAACCAACTATATTATGAGGAACAATTTCGGGCAAGCCTCCCACATTTGTAACCAACATAGGTTTTTCAAAATGATATGCAATTTGAGTAACCCCGCTTTGAGTAGCCGTTCTGTATGGTTGAGTAACCATATCGGAAGCACAAAAATAATAACGCACTTCTTCAGAAGCAATGTACGCTGTCCTTAATATGACATTATTTTCCAGTCCTTTTTTTCGAATTATATCATTATAAAAAGCTGCGTCTTCATAATATTCACCCGCAACGATCAGTTTAATCCCCAACCGTTTTATCCGTTCGTCGGCCATAGCCTTCAAAAGCAAATCGAGCCCTTTATATTTTCGGATAAAACCAAAGAATAGAATATATTTTTCTTTTATGTCGAGATTTAAATGCTTGATAGCAATTTCTTTCTCCACTTTTTCGCCAAAAATATCATAAATAGGATGCGGCAAAAACAATTTTTTATCCGAAGTAGTAAATTCCGTCAAATCACTCAAAACAGATCTTGACATGGCAATAAAACCATCACAGTGCTTAATAAAATATTTTGTAAAGGCATTGTCCCCGAAACGTTTTTCATGCGGAATAACATTATCCGTAATCGCTATTACTTTAATATTTGTTCCCTTTTTGATTCGTTTAGCAATTGTTCCCAGGCAAGGTCCCATAAACGGCAACCAATATCTGAATACTACAAAATCAGGACTTTCCTTTTTTATAGTTCGCGAAATAGCTAACCAATTGAATGGATTAATTGAATTTATCCTTGTTTCAATTTGAATATCTTGCGGACCTTCTCCTTTATCATATTGTGTTTTTCCTGGAAAAAGAAAACCGGGATATTGCAAAGAAAATGATATGATCTTTGTTTCTATATCAGCCGCATTCATTGCTCTACACAATGCTTCATTGAAATTCGCTATTCCACCCCGCAATGGAAATGCAGGTCCGATTATTATGGCTTTTTGCTTTTGTGCAGACATATATCGCAAAGATAAGTTTTTTACTACATTTGTTACCCAATTAAAAAATACACATCCTATGAAAAAAATCCTTATTCTATTAACAACTGTTATTATCCTTTTTTCTTTTAAAACATTTTTAGGAGAAGACCCGAACAAAGTATTGCAAAGTAAAGTGCAAACATTTTTAGACAGTTACAATAAAAAATACCAGGAATTAAGTATTATTTCTAATGAAGCTGATTGGAAATCGAACATCCATATTGTTGAAGGTGATACAACAAACGCTACGGCTCTTAACATTGCATCAGAAGAATATGCAAAATATACAGGAAGTTCAGAGAACATTGAAACGGCAAAAAAATATTTGGCACAAAAAGAAAAACTAACCGAACTTCAGGTAAAACAACTAAATAGCATTTTATACAAGGCTGCCAACAATCCCGAAACAATTCAGGATGTGGTAAAAGCAAGAATTAAAGCGGAAACGAAACAAACAGAGAACATGTTTGGTTTCGATTTTAAGATCGATGGTAAATCGGTTTCTACAAATGATATCGATGAAATTTTGGGTAGCGAAACAAATATGGCTAAACGTCTGAAAGCATGGGAAGCGAGTAAAGAAGTTGGTAAAGGATTAAAAGATGGTTTAGTAAATTTGCGCGACTTGCGAAACAAAACTGTACAAGGTTTAGGATACAAAGATTATTTTGAATACCAGGTTTCTGACTATGGAATGACCACCAAGGAAATGATCGATATGCTTCAAAAATTCAATAAAGAATTGTATCCTTTGTTCCGGGAATTACACACCTATGCACGTTATGAATATGCAAAAAAATATGGTGTAAAAGATGTGCCGGATCTGCTTCCTGCACAATGGTTGCCAAACCGCTGGGGACAAGATTGGGGAAGTTTGGTTGATGTGAAAGGGATTAATTTAGACAGTGCCTTAAAAACGAAAGATTCGGAATGGATCATTAAACAAGGAGAACGCTTTTATATGAGTATAGGCTTTCCTGAATTACCAAAATCTTTCTGGGAAAAATCGGACCTCTACCCTGCTCCAAAAGGTGCTAATTACAAAAAAAACAATCACGCCTCTGCATGGCATATGAATTACGACAAAGATGTGCGCTGCTTAATGAGTATTGAGCCAAACAGTGAATGGTATGAAACATCGCACCATGAACTTGGACATATCTATTATTATTTATCATACAGCAATCCTGATGTTCCTGTTCTTATGCGGGAAGGGGCTAACAGAGCGTATCACGAAGCATTAGGAAGTTTAATGGGAATGGCTGCTATGCAAAAGCCTTTTATGGAAAATCTGAATCTGATCCCTAAGAATACAAAATCAGATGAGATGCAAACTTTATTGAAGGAAGCGTTGAATTACGTTGTTTTTATTCCTTTCAGTACAGGGACAATGAGTATGTTTGAACATGACCTGTATGCAGAAAATCTTCCTGCTGATCAATTTAACAAACGCTGGTGGGAATTAGCTGCGCAATATCAAGGAATTGCTCCCCCAACTACAAGAGGTGAGGAATATTGCGATGCTGCAACAAAAACACACATTAACAACGATGCAGCACAATATTATGATTATGCACTTTCCTATATTTTGCTGTTTCAGGTTCATGATTATATCTCAAAGAATATCCTGCATCAAGATCCTCATGCAACAAATTATTTTGGAAATAAAGAGATCGGTAAATTTATTGGAGACATCATGAAACCGGGTGCTAGTGCAGATTGGAGAAAATTATTAAAAGAAAAAACAGGAAGTGACCTAAGTGCTAAAGCAATGCTTGAATATTTTGCTCCGCTGTTGAATTATTTAAAAGAGCAGAATAAGGGTAGAAAATATACCTTACCGGAATTGAAGTAAATATTAAGTCCCGCAATAAAATGCGGGACTTTTTTTATCTTTGTTCATATGAATTACGCGGCACAACTTCTACTTGAACATTCCCGTGCAAATACAGACAGGATCGAAAAAGCTATCAGCGATAATCCGGTTGAATTCAGGAAGATCATCGAAATAATATATAATGAGAAGCCTCCTTTGCCTCAAAGAGCTGCCTGGCTATTAGTTGCAGTAAATAACAAACATCCCGAACTGTTAAAAGAATATATTCCGAAATTTATAAGCGACATAAACAGTTTTAATTTGGATGCGCTTAAACGCAATATGTCGCGCGTACTTGCCAGTCATAAAATCCCAAAAAAATTACAAGGCAAATTGGTTTCAATTTGTTTTGATCTGATTCTTTCAAATGAAGAAACGGTTGCTGTTAAAGTTAATGCTATGCAATGCATAGCAAACATCGCAAAGGAACATCCCGAATTAATAAATGAATTAAAGGCGGCTATTGAAGATCAGTTACCAAAAACCACTGCAGCATTTCATGCCAGAGCAAGAATGATTCTGAAGGCTTTAAAATAAACATTTTTACACACCCATTGCAACTCTCAAGATGGGAATTGCTAATTGCTAGTTTTGAAAATTATTATTCTATTGAATGCTATAAATTAGAACTAAGATTTTAAGTGAAGTAAAATGTATTCCACTCTAGAGAGGGGTTAGGGGTGTGTCTTTATTTTGCTTGTTTCCGCCAGTAGCTCACAAAGAAGATCAATAGTCCGACCAGGCCCATTACGAAAGTGAAAAACGTTTGTCCGGCATGGATCAAGGTTGACAATGCTTTCCCCCACTCCTCCGATAAACCATAAAGCACAACAACGCTAGTAACAAGAAAATGATAGGCTCCCATGCCGCCACCTTGAATTGGAACAGAGCGCCCAATTGTACCTATTGTTAAAATAGATAAACAAGCACCAAATGAAAGAACACTTGTTTCTTCAAAAACAAAGAACCAGAAATACGTCATTAAATAATAACATACCCAAATTAAAAAGGTATAAACAATAAAAAGTTTTTTCTGTTTCAATTTTGAAACACTGGTTATTCCTTCTTTTAAGCTTTCAACCAATCTCACTAAAAATCTTGGTGAACGTTCCCGGAGGTATTTCCTGAAATATAAAAACAGTGCAATAACTAAAACAAGAACAATGATCACAAAAAATAAAACCTTTGTATTCCCACCAATAATTTTTAAAACTATTTTGTCGTAAAAAGGTAAAAAAACATTCTCTTTTATAAACTCTACAATTTTATCAAATTGAAGGATAAGTGTAATGATGAGAAGTACCATCAAACTTAAAATATCAATTACGCGCTCGATGATAACGGTTCCCAACAATTGAAGGAAAGGAATATTATGTTGTTTTTTAACAGACAAACAGCGCGTAACTTCTCCAAGACGGGGAACTACAAAACTCACAAAATAACTTATCGATAAGGCCGCAAAGGCATTGTGAAATTTTGTTTCATAACCGATAGAGCGAATAAGCATTTGCCAACGCAATGTTCTGAAAATGTATACCATTAATGAAACAAACATCACAACATAGAACCAGGAAAAATTTCCGGAACTAATTTTCGTTTTTAAACCGGCAAAATCCAAGGTGTTAAAAAAACTAAGACACAGCCAAAGACTGATCGAAAGTAAAATAAAGTATTGTACTACCTGAAAAATCCGTGAGTTCACAACTGATAATTTAATGGGTAGTAAAAATAAGTAAATTAATTGTTACCAAGAAAGTCCGGATGGAATGAACAGGTATTGCGTAAAATCTCAGACCTGAAATTTATTCCGAAAGAGAAGTCAAGAAATGATCAAACAATAACAAAAACGGATCTTTTAATATTAAACTTTCAATAAGAACTCTATCTTTCCGCAGGACCAGCCATTTATCATCAACTCGATAACATGTTCGCCTGAATAATGTTTTCTGGTAGTGAAATCCATGAAACGATGAGACTTTGTGATAGAAACAGTTTGTTTTGGTTTCAGCACAATTTCTTTTAATTTAAATACTTTCGGAGCCAGATTACCTGACTTCTTTTGATAATAAATAGCAAAATCAATAACCAATTTTTGAGAACTTGTTTTTTCTGACCTAAGATAGAAACCAAATTGAAGGTTTTCACCCAAAACAATTTTCAATTTATTCACATTAAATTTTTCAACCTTTATTTTCGGATTTTTCTCATAATCAAATACAGCCAAAGAACGTGCATCTCCATTTTTGATAAGAGTTCGGCTAGCATGCTTAATGATCCAGGCCGTATCAGTATTTTTTTTGTCCCAGGAGTTTATCACTTTCAGCATCCAGCCAGCATCTATTCTTGAAAAATCATTTAAATGATTCGCCACTGATTTTTTTACATACAATTCTTTATCCTCTTTTAATATTTCCAAAATAGGCAAAGTCGAATTCGGATCTTTAATAACTTCATCCAAATTGAAGGACCATGGGAGTCTTGGGCGACTGCCTTCGCTAGCCAAACGTCTTACATGATAATTTTTGTCTCCGGCCCACTTTTTCATAAGAGAAAGCGTTTTAGTGAGATCACGTTTTAAAAATTCACGAATAGCAAATTCAGAAGATCCAAACTGAGTAAAATATTTTAAAGCGTCCATCGATAATTTAAAATCATCATGTCCATATTGACCAACAAAATCAGGAAATAACAAAGCAGTATAATGAGATCTGAACTCAGGAACAACATTCCACATCACATCAATTGCTTTTTTATAATCACTTGGCAGATGTTGTTTCAGAACAACAGAAGTATTCCGCATCCGTTGATTCAAAGAAAGAGTGTCGATATTTTTTGTCACATCCTTGACAAATTTATCAGGATGAAAATTATTATCCGCTTTATTAAATTCCAAAGCCAAACGCTCATAGAATTTTTTAGAGAACATATCTTTTAATGGTTCGGCCATAAAACGATTTAGAAATTTGCACTTAATGAATTGGTAAAAAAAATAAAATTGAATTTTATGATCATGAATTATAAAGTTCCATTACAGTTATCTCTGGCATGATCCCAACCCTTCCGGGATATCCTAAAAACCCAAGTCCACGATTTACATAAAGATATTGATGATCTTTAGAATACAATCCGGCCCATTGTTTGTAAACAAATTGTGAAGGGCTCCATTTGATCAATCCCGGTATTTCGATCCCAAATTGAAAACCATGGGTATGACCGCTAAATGTAATATCTACATCTTTAAACTCCTCAGTCACTTGCATATTCCAATGCGAAGGGTCGTGAGAAAGTAAAAGTTTTACAGGATATTTTTCTGTCCCAGCATGTGCTTTTTTCATATCGCCATATTTTGGAAAATTAAGATTGCCTCCCCAATTTTCAATACCTATCAAAGCAATTTCAGATTCTCCCTTTTTCAAAGCGATATGCTCGTTCATCATTAATTTCCAACCCAATTGTGCATGCACATCCTTAAGATCCTGAAGATTTTTTTCTTTAGCCTTTTGAGTTTCCCATGTTACGTAATCTCCATAATCGTGATTTCCGAGTGTGCTAAAAACCCCCATGGGAGCATTTATTTTTTTCAGTTCCTCAATAAATGGTAATGTTTCTGTTGCCGCATTATTCACAAGATCACCGGTAAAAAATATTATATCTGCATTTTGCTGCATCACAATTTTCATTGCCTCTTGGAGTGGTGATGTTGAAACAAAACTACCGGAATGAATATCAGAAATTTGAACAATTTTCAATCCGTTAAATTCGGAAGGAAGATTTGGCAATACCACTTTAATTTTATGAACCTTATAATCGAACGCACCTTTCACCATTCCATATATAAAACTGGAAAATGGCAAAGCGGCAAAAGTCACTGCAACAACATTAAGAAATCGTAAGCGGGAAATAGCGTGTATATTGACAACAACTTCATTCGAAATAATTTCAGGTTTCTTCAAATAAGTGCCAATCCAACGGAATAAACGTATGATATCATCCAAAACGATGAAAACAGAACCTATCAGTTTGGAAATAATTACCATCACAACAAAAGAAAAAACATAGATCCTTACAAATTTCGGAAAATCTGAAAATGTAAAAACAAAAGGCGTAAAAAAGAGAAGTATTGAAAAAAGTGTAAAACCCCAGTATGTATAAAAGGCTAGATTTCTTTTAAATACACTACTGTTCGCAAATACTGTTCTTATTGACTGATAAAAATACAGATCTATCAACAATAATAATATGCTTAAAAATAGAAAACGAAGACCTGTAGCCATTAAATAAAAAATCTAAGCTGCAAAACTATGGAAACATTTTTCGATTTCAAAGTTTCCATAACGAAAATTAACATATATTTGCAGAACGAAATAAGATAAAAAATTGCGGGCAATCTTTTATCTTTACGATCCAATTATTACCATTACCGCGCTAGACTAAAAACGATGATACAACTTATCGCAAATTCTCAAATGAGATTCAACGTTTATAATGAATTTTCAGATAACAGATTGTCTCTCCTACCCTTTTATTTGAACAAAAGAACATTACTTGTGCCAATTTCAAAAAACAAAAAAAGCAGAATATCCACATCTAAAAATGTGATCAAAATATAAATATAAGAATCAAAAAAATATTTTTTATGCCTAACAATTTTAACATTAAAGGTTTATCGGATGAGCAGGTGACAACTGCTAGAGATAGATATGGATTCAATAGTTTAGAGTATAAAAAAGAAAATGGTTTT